>CAZNQV010000030.1:0-11438 GCA_964575655.1 uncultured Muribaculaceae bacterium
TAAATACTAAAAATATCTTTATTATTACTGATGTTCCTATTGAATCTTTCATATATTACCACCTTCTTTAATATAAAAAACTAAATATTTTGTCCATATCAAGTTTTAAAAACAATACAAATAATGAACCTGCTACCAAAAAAGGTCCAAATGGTACAACATTATCTTTATTTTTTAATAGAATAACAATTGATACTGGTAATGCAATAAACGATGCAATAAATATTGAAAAAATACTCATCATTAATGGCATTGTCATCCCTAAAACAAACATTAATTTTATATCTCCGCCACCTAATGATTCTTTTTTAAAAATCTTATTTCCTATTTTCATTAATAAATACATTACTAAAAATATGATTAGTCCGTATCCAATCATTTTCAATCCTGAAAGAAAACCTAAATTGATAAAATTAACAATTACTATTATTATTGACGAAATGATAATCAATTCATCAGGAATAATTAAATAGTTTAAATCTGTAACAATAATAATTGAAAACAAACTAGATAAAACTAAAGCAATAACTAATTCTAGACTAAAATCAAACGAATAGTAACTAACTGCAAACAAAATACCTGTAATCAGCTCGATTATTGGATAAAATACTGGTATTTTTTTATGACATTCATGACATTTTCCTTTCAAAAATAAAAATGAAAAAACTGGTATTAATTCATACCATTTTAATTCATGATTACATTTAGGACAATGACTATTTGGTTTTAATAATGATTGTTTTTTAGGAAGACGATAACCAACTACATTATAAAATGATCCAAAACACAATCCTAATATAAAAAATGCTATTATATAATAAATCTGCACATTATCCACCTATACTTTCATAGAAACTAAACATTGGAACAATAATAGATAAGATAATCAATCCTACTGCTCCTGCCAAAAAGATAATCATAATTGGTTCAATAAAAGTATTTAGTTTTTTAGTGGCATTAGCATGTAAATCTTGATAATAATTTCCAACATATCCCATCATGGTCGCCAATTGGCCAGTATTCTCTCCAGTTACCAACATTTCATACGCAACTACCGGAAATGCCCATTTACCACGAAAAGATTCACTAATTTTTTTACCTTTTGATAGATTATCTAAACATTCATTAATCATTTCTTTGTATACTTCATTTTCCGAAACTTTATTTAAAACTACCATACTATTTGTAATAAAAACATTATGTGATAATAATGAGGCAAATGTTTTCGTAAACATTGCTACTTCGTTATATATAATAATATTACCAACAACTGGAACCTTCATAAAGAGTCCTTGCATTGCCTTTCTTAATCCTTTAATGTTCTTAAACATTAATCGATATATAACTAAAATTACTACTAATCCAATGGCAATATATACAAAGTTGCCTTTCAAAAATGTGCTAATACTAATTGTAGCTCTAGTAATACCAGGTAATTCAGCATTATTTTGTTGAAACAATGTAACAAATCTTGGAACAACATAAATTAAGACAAAGGCAATAACCATAATTGAGAAGCCTAAAATAATTAATGGATAAGTCATTGCACTAACCATTTGTTTTCTTACCTTATCTAATGATGAATAATATTCATTCATATCATCAAGAACTCCAGGTAAATCACCCGTCATTTCAGCGGTTTTTACCATATTAATCAATAATCTTGGAAAAGTTTGACCCTGATGTTCAAGTGCACTAGAAAAACTTTCACCTTTTACTAGTTCATATATTATATTAGAATAAATTTTTTTCTTAAATGGTTTTACTGTTTGTCTTTCAAGTATCCTTATTGAATCTATCAAAGGAATACCAGCTTTTAAATAAGTTGATAATTGAGTTAACACAAAAGATAATTCCCCATATTTTAACTTACCACCAGATAAATCCAAATCTACATCTTTTGATTCTTTTATACTAATAATTGAGTATCCTTCATTATTTAAAAATGTTTCAACATCTTCAACTTTATCGCCATCAAAATATCCTTTAATGGTTTCTCCTTGAACATTTTTAACTACATATTTAAACTTTTTCTTTTTTAACGCCACTACAACATCTTTTTTGTCAATATCACTATAGTCTATATTTGACGATTCCACATTCTGTGCAGTTGTTTCATTCGTTAAAATATTTGTTTCTTCAATTTTTTTCTTTTTAAATAGTCCCATTATCGTGACCCCTTTTATCTATTTTTTATTGTAATGGTGCTTTCGCGGCATCGACATTAATTTTTAAACTATATGTCCCCGCAACCCCAGATACTAACCGATAACTATCAGAAATCCACATTCTCAAACGATAGTATTTAGAAGTAGAAGTAGAACTGGCATCAATACTATCCCTAAATATTAAAAAATCTGACTCACCATTTCTAATTCCTAAAACTCCAATTAAGTCATCAACTGCAACTGCAGTACTATTAAATATACCACCAACACTTGTATCATTACCATATGTCAAATACAATTTAATATAACTATCATCAATCGTTCCTGATATTTTTGTCCCACTAATTTCATATGGTATATTCATATTAGCACTAGTCCTAGTAGCAACACTAAAATCAAAATATTGATTAGATGCCATTCCTGCTAAATCAGACATAGGTAATGTTTTATCCAAAACGAGTGCATTAGTTGGCTCAGAATATGAAAATACAATTGTACCAGTTGTTATAGTATTAGTCCCACCTTCACCAGTCACTGTAAATGCAGCATAAGTGAACCCAATTACCGAAACAATTAATAAAAAAACTCCACAAACTGCTAAAACAGCTCCCTTGTTGGCAATTTCCATCTTTCTATTTTTCAAGAATATCACTCCTATTTTATAATGTTAGTATAACATAAATTTTTAAAAAAAGAAGTATTTTATATCAATTTATGTGACAATTCATATATTATTATAGGAGGAATAATGATGAACAACTATTTCAATGGGATTCCTTATCAATACACTAACATTCCTTATAACACAATAGGACTTGCTCGTAATGCCGGATCTGGTTTAGGCAATTTATTTAGAAGTAGCCCTTCATTACTGGGAGGACTTGCCTCAAGAAGTGCCCCTTTAGCATCAGCCGCTAGCGCTGGAAGTAAAATTACATTTAGTGGTATTTTAAATGGAGCCTCTAAAACATTAGGTGTAATTAACCAAGCAATACCGGTATTCTATCAAGTAAAACCAATATGGAATAATGCCAAAACGATGTTTAGAGTTGCTCGTGCAGTGAATGACAACACCAACAATAATTCTACTGCATCAACAACTTCAAATAATGCTCAATCACAAACTAATAATTCAGTAAGTAATCCTTCATTTTTCATTTAAAAAGAGACTATAAATTTTTAAGATTTATAATCTCTTTTTTTATCAAAAATCTTTTTAATATGTGTTTCTTCGGAATATTTTTTAAAATATCAAGATATTTAATTAGATATTGATTTAAGTATTGATGATATAAATCAATATCTTGTTTCAAATTATCAGTACCATATTTTAATTGAGATCTAGAATATTTTTTTTTGTTTTTAGTAAAATTCATGATTATGTAAATAATCTTTTTATCTAAAACTAGTACTTCGTTCTGTAAATAAAAACCATACTTTTTTAATTTTGTCTTAACTAGATATTCATTATTATTAGAAGATATGATGATTTGCTTAATATTCTTCAATTTTTCCTTTGCAGTTAAAATCTTAACAATATTATTACCACCCATACCGGCAATAATAATAGTATCAACTTCATCAGTAATTGGATCAAGTCCACTACCATTTCTAATTAAAATTCTCTTGTTAAGACAGTATTTATCAATATTTTTTTTTGCTTGCAACAAAGGTTTATCATTTATATCCGAAGCAATTAATCTAATTTGATCATATTTATTAGCCAAATATATATCTAGCAATGCATGATCACAACCAACATCAATACAAAAAGCATTTGGATGAACAAAAGAGGCAACTGCCTCTAATCTTTTACTTAACATTAATCAGTTAAGAAGTCCTTCAATTTTTTAGATCTAGATGGATGACGCATTTTTCTTAATGCTTTTGCTTCAATTTGTCTAATACGCTCACGCGTTACTCCAAATATTTGCCCTACTTCTTCCAAAGTACGACATTGTCCATCCTCTAAGCCAAATCTTAGTTTTAATACTTTTTCTTCACGTTCTGTTAAGGTTAACAAAACATTTTCCAATTCTTCTTTTAACAATTCAGCTGTAGCATAATCTTCAGGTGACATCATTCTTTCATCAGGAACAAAATCGCCCAAATGAGAATCATCTTCCTCACCAATTGGTGTCTCAAGGGATACCGGTTCCTGTGAAATTTTATATACTTCTCTAATCTTTTCAGGTGGAATACCAAGCTTTTCTGCTAATTCTTCTTCAGTTGGTTCTCTATTTAACTCTTGCGTCATTTGACGTTGAACACGAGCTAGTTTATTAATAGTTTCTACCATATGAACTGGTACTCTAATTGTTCTAGCTTGATCAGCAATTGCACGAGTAATAGCCTGACGAATCCACCAAGTAGCATATGTTGAAAATTTGTAACCTTTATCTGGATTAAACTTTTCCACTGCTTTCATCAAACCAATATTACCTTCTTGAATCAAATCAAGAAATTGCATTCCTCGACCAACATATCTTTTGGCAATTGAAACAACTAATCTTAAATTTGATTCTGCCAAAACTCTTTTAGCATCTTCATTTCCTTCTTCAGCTAAAACAGCATATTCGTGTTCTTCTTCAGATGTCAATAAATTGATTCGTCCTATTTCTTTCAAATACATTCTAACCGGATCATTAATCTTAATATCTTTATTATTTGAAATATCTTCAATAACAATTTTTTCGTCTTCTGGCTCTTCTCCACCAGCATTTTCTTCATCAGATACAATTTCAATACTATTTTGAATAAACATATTATATAATTCATCAAGCGAATCACTATCAGGTTCAATCCCTCTTAACGATTCAGCAATTTGATCATATGTTATATAACCTTGAGTTTTTCCTAATACTAATAATTCATCTTTTCTTTGTTCAAAAGTTTTAATTTCATTTAACACTTTTTTCAGCTCCCCATTTTGATTAATCTAATTTTATCGGCTAGTTTTGCTTTTTCAATCGGATCAGATTCTTTATTCATTAATTCTTTTAACCTTTTAACTTCTAGGTTACAACTGAATTCTTCAATCACTTTGAAATAATCATAAACTAAATCCAGACTATCTAGATTAACAAAATTTTCCTGCAAAACATTGTTTAGAATTACCTTTAACTCCTCTTTGTCTTGCAAATATGTAAAGAAATCTGCTAACTCAATACCACCATTCTTTTGATTATAATAAATAATCTCGTTAGCTAAATATCTTTCTTCCACAAAAGGTAAGTAATTTAGTTTTTTTTGATACAAACTTATTACTTCATTATTATTTAGCATATAGTAAATAATGGCATATGATGCTAAGCGATATCTGTCAATTCTCTCAGATGGCAAAGATTTCTTTTCAAACGCTTTAATTTTACTACTTTTTTCTTGTTTTGGCAACTTATTTTTTAGTATTTCTATATCTAAATTTACATCTTTGGCTAATTTATCCAATAATAAAGCTTGTTTTATATCATCTTTCTCTTTTGAAATTTCATCTAAAACATGATTTATATATTTAGTTTTTTCATCAATGTTAGTAAAATCTACCCCATCTTTCAGATAAGTAATTTTATATTCACTAAACGGAATAGCAGCCTCAATTAAATTTTGATAACTTTCTTTCCCTTTATCAATAATATAAGTATCAGGATCATAATCATTATCTAGTCGTATCACTTTCAAATTAAAATTTTCTAATTCTAATATATTACCTATATTATAAGTAGCTTTTTTCCCTGGATTATCACCATCAAGTGATAGATACAAATTATTTGATAACCTCTTTAAAAGATTAATTTGTTCTTTGGTTAGCGAAGTACCCATCAGTGCCACAACATTATCAAAACCAGCGATATGTAAACGAATAACATCCATAAAACCTTCTACTAAAATAATGCTTTTATCTAACCTTGCACTCTCCTTAGCGTTATGGTAATTATATAGCAGTTCACCTTTTTTAAAAATGAATGTTTCTTTTGTGTTAACATATTTACTATCCGATTTGCTATTATAAATTCTTCCTGAAAAACCGACAACTTTTCCACTAACATCAAATAAAGGAAACATAATTCGATTAATAAATAAATCTTTATTGTTATAACTCAAACCTAAATCTTCTAATTCTTTAATGCTATATTGTTTATCTAATAATATTTTAACTAATTGATCTTGTTCTTTTAAAGCAACCCCTATTTTAAAATACTTAATTGCTTCCTCAGTTAATAATCTTTCTTTCAAATATGCTTTAGCATCATTTCCTAGCTTTGTACTCAAATTATTTTGGTATAGTTTTAAACTAATATCATACATATGATAATATTTATCATTCTTGTTACTTTGTTTAACATTAATATTATTTATCACAATACCTGCCTTTTTTGCAAGTAAAAATAAAGCATCTTTGAAATCAATATGTTCATATTCCATTACAAAATTAAAAACATTGCCACTAGCTCCACAAGAAAAACACTTATATATTTGTTTTTCTTCAGATACACTCATACTAGGGTTATTATCATCATGAAAAGGACAAATTCCAAAATAGTTTTTGCCTTTTTTTACTAAAGGTATATAAGAAGAAATAATATCAACAATATTATTTGCTTGTCTAACTTCATTAACTACATTATTATCCATTCTCATACACCTACCATTACTAGATCATATTTCGTCTTGTAAACACTTCTACTTCTTTGTTAATTAATATATCTATTTTACAACCATCAATTACTTTTATAAAGCCTAAACCATTAATAACAATATCTTCTCGATATTTTACTTCAAAATTATGCTTAAATAAATCTTTTAACCAGTTGTTACGATTAGTATTAACTTTCTTTACTTTTAAATCATTACTAACATAAATAATTAAACTATTAGTATCTCCGGCAATATAATCTAATCTTGCAAAATTATCAATTACAATTGATTGCCCTTTTCTAATTTGAAAAACTCTTGGTTTAATTTCTTTTTTACATGCAATCCTTTTTAATTCATCTATATCTACATAATTAATCATATTATGCTCATCGACTAATCCCGGAGTATCAATAATATTAAAATCTCCCATCGATAATTTAATTTGATTTAATGTTGTCGAAGGCAGAATTGAAATCGATAAAACCTCATCAGCTGCCATATAATTTTTCATAAATTTATTTATTAAAGCACTCTTTCCAGCATTAGTATTACCTACTACATAAACATCTTTTGTATTACGATATTTTTTAATTTTAGAATATAACAAATCTAAATTATAATCCTTAAGAGCACTAATTAATACAATATCTAAAAAACCCAAGTTTTGATTCTTAAAATATTCAATTATTTTCTCATCAATTACAGAAAGTGGTAAAGTATCCCTTTTATTCAATACCAAAATTATATCATTTCTAAGTAAATAATCTTTGATTTTCCCCAAATCTTTTGGAACATTTAACAAGTCAACAACATATAAAACTAAATTTTTTGTTTTACCTATATTCATTAAAATATCAATAAATTCTTGATTAGATTTAGTTACTAATTGATAATCACCATAATTCTTCATTCTAAAACATCTAGTACAATAATTATTAGTTAAATTACTGGTAAATCCCTCTAACAAAACATTATTGTCTTGTAAGATTGCACCACACCCCATACATTTCTTAGTCATAATACTGCCCCTTCTTAAATACTTCATTCTTTTCATATTTTTTCATTATCATATTTTCAATTTTACGATTTATTAGCGTAAAAACAGCATCACAAGTTCCAAAACGATCAACTAAAACACTTTTGATTCCAAATGTCTTAGCTGCCCAAATATCAGTCAACATTTGATCACCAATAGCACACATCTCATTTTTCTTTGCTACCTTTAATACTTTTTTGAAACCTCTATGAAACGGTTTTCGCGCTGATGTAACAAACTCTACTTCATAATGATTAGCATAAAATTCTACTTTCTTAGGAGAAATATTATTTGAAACAATAAATATTCTAAAATCATTTTTTAATTCTTTAAATAATTCTTTAATATCATTTCTTGTTTGATATTCTTTTAACTCTTTAATAGTTTCATTAATATCTCTAATTGTATTATCAAGATCAAAGATTAAAACTTTGATTCCCTCACTTTTTAATTTATTATAATTAATACTAAATACATCTTTATAATACATATCTGGTATAAACATCATATCACCTGTTACTATAATAACATAAAAGCTAACAAATTGTTAGTTTAATGTTTCAATACTATATGCAATAATTTGATATTCATTATATCTTTTTTCAACGGTTCCAATAACTTTAATTATTTTATTTTTTTCAATGCGTAAATCTTTATATAATTTAGGGAAAACGGTAATTGAAATATCACTCGTTGCATCACTAACAACGAGAAATGCCATTTGTTCATTGTTTTTAGTAATTATTTCTTTTATTCTATCAATATGAGCAATTATACTTATTTTTTTACCGAAATATTTTGGCACTACATTCAAATCAATAATACCATTATCCTGTAATTTAAAACTTTCTGTTTTATGAGAAGTTATATAAAATCCAAACAATTCCTTTTCTTTTTCCAACAATTGATCTTTATCATACTCACTATCATTAACTATTTGTGGTAATTCGATTGAATCATCCAATTGTATGTATAAATCAACATAGTTAAAGATAATGTCATAGTTTTCTATTAAGGTTTTACGAGTATAACCAAAATCATCTAAAGCACCGGAAAATACTAATGATTCATAAACTTTTTTATTATTAGTTTTTTCATAAGTTCTAATTATAAAATCAAAAATGTTAATAAACTTACCTTCTTGCTGTTTATGAATTATAAAATTGGCAATTACACTTCCAATATTTCTAATTGTTGATAATGGTAATACAATACTATCTTTATCAATTACATATTTATTACCACTAGTATTAACATTAGGTATCATAAATTTTATGCCACTTTTTTTAGCTTCCATAATATATTCCCTAGTTTTTGTTTCACTGCCAATATTACCTGTTAATAAATTTGCATAAAAATACTTTGGAAAATGTGCCTTTAAATAAGCCATTTTATATGAAATAAACGAATAAGATACTGAATGACTACGATTGAATCCATAACCTGCAAATTTTAATATTAAATCAAACACTTTAGTACTTATTTCTTCGTTATATCCCCTATTCAGCGAATTTGTAATAAATTTACTTTTTTCATTTTCCAACAAATCAATTTTTTTCTTACTCATTGCTCGTCTTAATATATCAGCTTCTCCTAAAGAATAGCCCGCCATAACTGATGCAATATTAATGATTTGCTCTTGATAAATAATTATGCCATATGTAGGTTTTAATATACTTTCCAATCGATCATCGAAATAATCAATTTGCTCCTTCATGTGTTTTCTTTTAACATATGAGGGAATATTATTCGCCGGTCCTGGTCTAAATAAGGCAATAGCAGCAAAGATATCTTCTAAACAATCGGGTTTTAATTCACATAAAAAATTACGCATCCCAACACTTTCAAATTGAAATATACCAGTTGTATTACCTAATTTAAATAATTCAAAAGTTAGTTTATCATCTAAAGGAATATTATTAAAATTCAAATTAGTATTCTCATTATTATTAATATCATCAATAATATTTTTAATCATTGTTAAATGTCTAATCCCTAAGAAATCCATTTTGATTAAACCTAAAGGTTCTAAATATTCCATAGTGAATTCTGTTTGGCTAATACCATCACTAACCATAATTGGTAAAACCTCATCTAATTTTTTGCGTGAAATAACAATTCCCGCAGCATGAGTTGAAGTGTGTCTTTTATTATTTTCAAGTTTTAATGCAATTTCATACATCAAGGATAATCTTGTATCATTATTAATATAGTTAGCGGTATCCTTATTACTCTTTAGCGTTTCCAAATTATCATTAAAACCAAGTTTTTTACATAAATAATCAATATCTTTAATAGCAATATTCAATACCCTACCAACATCTCTTAACGCTTGTTTAGCACCCAAAGTTCCAAAAGTAACAATATTAGCAACATTATCTTTGCCATATTTTGATACTACATATTTTATTACTTGATCTCGATCAATATCTGGAAAATCAGTATCAATATCTGGCATCGTAATTCGTTCAGGATTTAAAAATCTTTCAAATAACAAATCATATTTTATTGGATCAACCTCAGTTATCCCTAAAGTATAAGCCACCAAACTTCCAGCAGCACTACCACGGCCAGGACCAACTAAGATATTATTCTTCTTAGCATATTTAATGTAATCATATACCACCAAAAAATAATCTTCGAAATTCATTTTAAAAATTACATCTAATTCATATTCCAATCGTTTTAAATACTCTTCAGAAACATGATTATTTAATCTACGATTTAATCCTGTATAACAAAGCTTAGTTAAATAATCTATCGCAGTAATACCATTATCTAATTCAAATTGAGGCATATAAACTTCTTTATTATTCAGTGACACATTACACATATCATTAATCAATAAGGTATTATTTAAAACATCATTACTAACCTTTTGTAACACTTCATCCTTTAATAAATAATTATCTTGATAAACCAAATTGATACCATCATCTAAGGTTTTACCATCTCTAATCATTAATAAATAAGGCAAATATTTTCCTTCTTCACGATTCAAATATAAAGTTTCATTAATAAAAACTCTTTTATATTTATTATTTATAAAATCATTATTGTTAACTCCAATATATATATCTGAAAAAACATCTTTAAACTGATTATATGAATTTATATTTTCAAGCAATAAAATTCCTACAATGTTAGATAAATACTTTTTTAATAATTCAATATTTAACTCTTTTTTATTTTTTAAAGTTTCTATTTTAACTAGATTATGATATCCTTCATTATTTTTAGCATATAACAACAAATGAATATCATCAAAGATTAAGTCTAATCCAATAATTGGTTTAATATTATTTTTTATACATTTAGTATAAAATTCCATCACACCACATAAATTGTCATCACAGATTGCACACGAGGTAATATTAAGTTTATGACATGTTTCAATAAGATTATCAATGGTAATTAAACTAGATAATAAACTATAATCTGTTTTTACATATAACGGAACATACATACTACTACCTCCTATCATTATTATAGAATAATAAACGATAAAATGAAATAAAAAAACTCCTATTTTTTTATTAACAAATTATGATATAATAAAATAGGTAGATAATATGGAAAATGAATTAGAAGTAATAAGT
>CAZNQV010000031.1:0-10711 GCA_964575655.1 uncultured Muribaculaceae bacterium
AGGGTAGGAGGAATAAATAATGGCACGTATTAAAGGTATTGATTTACCAAATGATAAACACATTAACATTGCATTAACTTATATTTTCGGAATTGGTCAATCATTAGCAAATAAAATTGTATTAGATGCTAAAGTTGATCCAGTCAAAAAAGCAAAAGACTTAGACAAAGATGAAGAAGCTCGTCTTCGTGAACAAGTAGACAAATATACTACTGAAGGAGATCTTAGAAGAGAAGTTAATATGAACATTAAAACTAAAATGGAAATTAACTCATATCAAGGAACTCGTCACAAAAAAGGTTTACCAGTTAGAGGTCAAAGAACTTCTACAAATGCAAAAACCCGTAAAGGTAAAGGCAAGACAATTGCTAATAAAAAGAAATAATTCTTAAGGAGGTAGATTATGGCTTATAAACAAAGAAAAAGAAAAGTTAAAAAGAACATTCCAGAAGGACTAGCTCATGTTCATTCAACTTTTAACAATACTATCGTTACTTTAACAGATAAAGATGGTAATGTTGTTAGTTGGGCATCAGCTGGAGCTATTGGATTTAAAGGTAGTAAAAAGTCAACTCCATATGCAGCAGGTATTGCCGCTGAATCAGCTGGTAAAAAAGCATATGAAAGTGGTATGAGAAAAGTTGATGTATTTGTAAAAGGTGTTGGTCCAGGACGCGAAACTGCAATCAGATCATTGCAAACTGCAGGATTAGAAGTAGCATCTATTAATGATGTTACCCCAATCCCACACAATGGATGTCGTCCACCAAAACGCCCAAGGAATTAAAAGGAGGTTATAATAATGTTAGAATTTGAAAAACCAATTTATAAAGTAACAGACAAGGTTGAAAGTAATTTTTATGGAAGATTTGAACTAGAACCATTAGAAAGAGGTTTTGGTACTACTATTGGTAATGCATTAAGAAGAGTAATGCTATCATCTTTACCAGGTAGTGCTATCACAAGCGTTCATATTGATGGAGTTCTTCACGAATTTCAAACAATTGAAGGTATTGTTGATGATGTAACTACAATCGTTTTAAACTTAAAATCTGTTGTAGTTAAAAAACATTGTCCAGAAGATAAAATAATTAGATTATCTTCTAAAAAAGAAGGAGTAGTAACTGCTGGCGATATCGAATGTGATGCAGATATTGAAATTCTAAATAAAGATCAAGTTATCGCTCATATTGCAAAAGGTGGAAGTCTTAATATGGAAATGACCGTTTCAAGTGGTCGTGGCTATGTTAGAGCAGAAGAAAATAAAAAACTATTAGGCGACAAAAAGGTTGGTCTAATTGCAATGGATTCTGCATATTCACCAATTGAATTAATTAATTTTGAAGTAGAAAGTGCTCGTGTAGGACAAGATGAAAGCTATGATAAATTAATTATTGATGTTTATACTAACGGATCTATTAAACCTGAAGAAGCAATCGCTTTAGCAAGTAGAATCTTAATTGAACATTTCCAAATTATTGCTGATACTAATAATATCGCTAATGTAACTGGATTAATGATTGAAAAGATTGAAGATCCAAAACAAAAAGCATTAGAAACTTCAATTGAGGATTTAGATTTCTCAGTTAGAGCTTATAACTGCTTAAAAAGAGCGGGTATTCATACATTACAAGATTTAGTTAATAAATCTGAAGCTGAAATGATGAAAATACGTAATTTAGGAAAGAAATCATTGAAAGAAGTACTAGATAAAATTAAAGAACTAGAACTTTCTCTAAAAGATGAAGATTAATGAGGTGAAGTTATGGCATACAGAAAATTAGGTCGTACTAGCAAACATAGAAGAAGTATGTTAGCCAATATGACAAAAGATATGATTACTAAAGAAAGTATTGAAACAACTGAAACTAGAGCTAAAGAAGTAAGAAATTTTGTAGACAAAATGATTACTTATGCAAAAAAAGGTGATTTAGTATCAAGAAGAAAAGCATTAGCCTTCTTACAAAACGATACTGAAGCAGTTAAAAAATTATTTAATGATTTAGCTCCTAGATATAAGGAACGTAATGGTGGATATACTAGAATATTAAAATTAGATGAAAGAAAAGGCGACGATGCTCTTCTAGTAATCTTAGAATTAGTAAAATAGATGCTTAGGCATCTTTTTTTGTTAGATTTAGTAAAAAATAAGAACTAATTATTTTATGATTAGTTCTTGATTTATATTTAAATATTTTGCGGTATCTAATGGCATTTCATATGTATGATTAGCTGTTTTTATAATAATTCTATTAGGTTTTACATTAGATTCCAAATATAATATTTTATTATTTTTATCAGTCATACAAATATCAATATTTTGTTTCATAAAAAAGGTATGAATACTACTACAATTATTTAATAAAATAATTTTATTTAATTTAACTTTATAAAACATTAAACCTTTTAGTTTTTTAAAGAATCCTTTATATATCACTACATCTATTTTTCTATTATTAATAATTGTATACATCATATCACCTAAAACAACTATAACACAAGTGAAATAGTTTGACAATTAGTGCATTTAAAGATAAAATTATATATAGAAAATAGGGTGAGTATATGATTAGGATAAACTCAAAAGGGCAGGCCTTGGTTGAATATGTTTTAATCATCGCATTAGTTAGTGTCATTGCCATAGGTTTAGTTACGGTATTAGGTGGTTATTTATCAGATGCTATTACCAAATCAACTTGCTCGCTAGTTGATGAAGTTTATGTAAAAGGGGACAAACCAGGAAAAGGCTATTGTGAGGAACGTGTAAAAGATGAGGATAAAAAGCAATAAAGGGCAAGCATTAATTGAATTTGTACTTATTTTGCCAGTAGCATTGTTATTGGTTTTTGCTTTGATTGATTGTGGAAGAGTTCTATATCAAAAAAACCACTTAGAAAGTGTTTTAAGTGATGTGGTGATTTCATATAGAACAACCGGTGAAATTGATAAAAAATTGATTAAAGAATCAGTTACTTCGTCTATTGCCAATAATAATGGATACACTACAATCGCTTTAAAAGAAGAAGTTCAACTAATTACTCCATTTTCTAATGTTATTCTAGATAATCCCTATGTAATAAAAACCGAAAGAGTGTTTATTAATGAATAACAAAGGACAAGCCTTAGTAATTTTTGTTCTCATTCTACCAGTATTAATTGCAATTGGTGCTTTAATAATAGATTCTGCATATATAGTAACTGAAAAAAACAAATTAGATAGCATCAACGAAGTAACTATCAATGAAACACTAGATGGAGAAGAAAAAGCAAAAATAATAGAAGGTATTCATCTTAATGATAAAAACATTGAAATAAAAAAATATCAATATGAAAATGGTATAGTTGATATTCATTTGCAAAACAAAATAGATAGCATTTTCGGTAAAGTTTTAGGAATTAATGAATATGAAATTAATTCTAAACTAAAAGGAGAAATAAAAAATAATAAAAGAATAATAAGTGAGGGTTAATATGAAAAATGTGAAAGGGAAAATTATTACAGTTATGTCCTGTAAAGGTGGAGTAGGTAAAACTATCACAACACTAAATCTTGCAGGAATGTATCATTTACTAAATAAAAAGACACTAGTGATTGATTTAGATTTATATAGTGGTAGTATTGCAACTTATGTAAATTCTAAATGTGATAAAACAATTTATAATTTAGTAGATGATTTAAGTAACAATCGTTATCAAGATATCAACAACTATTTATATCAGTATAATGAGAATATATCTATTTTAGCAGCACCAAAAGATCCCAGACAGGCCAATAAAATAGAATCTAGATATTTAAACATTATTTTAAACACTGTAATATCAAGATTTGATGTGGTATTAATTGACACTGCTAATGTATTAAATGAAGTAAATCTATTAACCTTAGATTATAGTGATAGCATTCTTCATATTTTTACCAATGATCCTTTTGATATTAAAAATACAACTAGTTTCATTTCAATTGTTCGTGACACTAATATCAAAAATTATTATACTTTATTAAATGAAGCTATCGATTTTGAAAAGAACTATTTTTCAAAATTTGAAATTAGAAATATTATTAAAAATAATATTGATTTTACATTGTCAAAAAGTTTCCATGTTAAAGAAATAGATCGTTACATCATGGAAGGTGAAATACTAATACTTAACAAAGGACTTCATTTTGTAAATAAAAACGATTTTAATAAATTAAAAGATATGGCCTTAGCCTTATTAAATGATGAAAAGGGGGTCGTTACAAATGAGTAAGAAAACACTATCAGAAGCTTTTGATATAAAAACAACTAAAGATCCTAAACAAATTAAAATTCAAAGTGATTATGATATTTTTAAAGATAAAGCATTACTAGATACATTAAGAAATAACATAATTCAAAATTTAATTGATAATAATATTCCAGAAGATAAGTTATTAAACGAATATATAAATGATGAAATAGATAAAACATTAGAAGGTTACGATTTAACTAATTTAGAGCGTAGTCATATATTTAATTTAATTGATAATGAAATTCATGGTTATGGTCCAATCACCGAAATATTACAAGATAAAAGTGTTACTGAAATAATGGTTAATGGTCCTAATGAAATATATGTAGAAATAGATGGAAAAGTTGTAAAAGACGAAACTGTATCATTTATTAATCAAGAACATATCATCAGAACTATCCAAAGAATGATTCAACCATTAGGTCGTACAATTGATGCGTCTAATCCAATGGTTGACTCTCGATTACCTGATGGTTCAAGAATTAATGCTATTATTCCACCATTGTCTTTGAATGGTCCGGTATTAACTATTCGTAAATTTAAAGAGAATATTAATAATGTTGAAGATTTAATTCGCAATGGTACTTTAACTCCATACATGGGTAGATTTTTAGAAGCGTGCGTTTTAGCCAAATTAAATATTATTGTTTGTGGTGGTACTGGTAGTGGTAAAACAACTATTTTAAATATTTTATCAAACTTTATTGATAGTTCAGAACGTATTATTACGATTGAAGATGCTGCTGAGTTAAAACTTGGGCAAGAGCATGTTATAACCTTGGAAACTCATAAAGTTAATTATGAACAAGAAGGAGATATTACAATTCGTGATTTAGTAATAAATTCATTACGTATGAGACCAGATCGTATTATTATTGGTGAAGTTCGTGGTAAAGAAGCTTTTGACATGCTTCAAGCGATGAATACCGGTCATGATGGTAGTTTAACTACTCTTCATGCTAATGGACCAATTGATGCTTTAAATAGGCTAGAAACAATGGTCTTAATGAGTGGTATTGATATACCAGTTACTGCAATTCGTGAATATATCGAAAATGCCATTGATATTATTATCAATATTGAACGTTTAAGCGATGGTAAAAGAAAAGTAACTAGTATCAGTGAAGTAATTGGTATTGAAAACAATGATATTAAATTAAAAGAAATATTTGCCTTCAAACAAAAAGGACTAACCTCAGTTGGTGAAGTAGATGGAGCATTTGTTTTATATAAACACATTCCTAAAGTATATACAAAAATTAAAAATAAAGGAATTGATTCGTTAGACGATATATTTGATGACTTTAAGTAGAAACAGGTGATTAGATGATCAACTTAATATTACAATATTTATTAATAGCAGTACTAATAGCAATTGTTATTTGGCTACTATTTTTATCTCGTGCAACAAATAAAGAAAAAAGATTATCTAAATTCACTATTGATCCCGTAAATGTTAAAAATAAATCATTTTTTGATACAATAGAAGATTTTTATAAAAGAATAATAACTAATTTATCAAAGAAATTAATTAAATATAAAGTTTTTCGTGATTATAGTTCTAAATACGAAAAGTATGTTGATTCATCAGTAATGATTCAAGAGCAATGTATTGATTATATATCAAATAAATTTATTATCTCTTTAGTTGCCATGATTATTACAGTTTTATCTGATATATTACGTGGTGTAGATATATCTATTCTACAATTAATATTATCTGGTGGTGTTGGATTTTGTGTTTTAGATGCATATTTAAGTATTAGAAAAAAAAGAATTGATCGTCAAATAGAAGAAGAATTACTAAAAGCTGTAACTATTATGAATAATGCTTTTAAATCAGGTAGAAGTACTATGCAAGTTATTGAATTAGTATCTAATGAGTTAACTGGTCCAATTGCCAATGAATTTCGCAAAGTATACATTGATTTAACTTATGGATTAGAATTAGAAATGGCCTTTCAAAGGTTTTCTAAGCGTGTTCCATTAGAAGATGTTAAATATATGGCATCATCTTTAATCATTTTAAATAAATCAGGTGGTGACATTGTTAAAGTTTTTGCATCTATTGAAAGAAGTTTCTTTGATCGTAAAAAACTACGTCAAGAATTAAAAACTACTACTGCTTTATCTGATTTAGTATTTAAAATATTAGTGGCAATTCCCCTTATGATATTTTTAATTATATTTTTAATTAATCCAACATATTTTGAGTCACTTTATAAAACAAATATTGGTATTTTTATATTATTAATTATAATAGCGATATACATCTTATATATTCTAATTGTAAGACGTGTTATGAGATTGGAAGAGTGGTAGTATGGCAAAGAGTAAATTAGATTTATCACGTAAAATTTATAGTGCTAGCACTTTAAGAAAAACCGAAGCTAAAATTGATCTATTAGGAATAGATTGTAATTATGATGCAACCTTTTTACTTAATATTCGCTTTTTATCTTCAATTTCACTATTTTTTGTGATATTATATTTTATTGATTTTGGATATTTGATTGCTCCTTTTGCAACAATTGGATTTTATCTAGCATTTTTCCCAATGATTCTTGATACAAAAATTAAAAAAAGAAGCATACAATTAGAAAGGGAAGCATCATATTTCTTTGAAGTATTATGTTTATCATTAGAAACTGGAAGATCACTTCGTAATTCCATTGATATAACAGTGCATAATATTGATGGTGCCTTATCTCGTGAATTTGAACAAACTTTAAAAGATGTTAATTTAGGAAAAGGTTTGAATCAAGCCCTAGATGATTTGAAGAAAAGAATTCCATCTGATACAATTAATAATATTATCTTAAATATTAAACAATCTAATATATTTGGTAATAGTATTGTTGATACCATGCATAGTCAAATTGATTATATTCATGAAAAAAGAATTCTACGAGCTAAAGCTCAGATATCTAAAATACCTATTAAAATTAGTGTTATTTCAGTAGTATTTTTCATTCCACTATTGTTATTACTACTATTAGCACCAATGCTTATTAAATTTATTTCTTAAGGAGGATACTTATGAGTGGACATTCAAAATGGGCAACAATAAAAAGAAAAAAAGGATTAATTGATCAAGAACGTGGAAAAATATTTCAAAAATTAGCGAAAGAATTATATGTAGCTGCCAAAGCAGGGGATAAAAACCCTGAAAATAATCCAGGATTAAGAATGGTTATGGATAAAGCCAAAGCAGCAAATATGCCAAAAGATAAAGTTCAAGCCGCTATTGATAAAGCAGCTAGTGCTGGAGCTAATGAAAACTATGAAACCATTCGTTATGAGGGATACGGTATTGAAGGAGTAGCAATCATGGTTGACGCTTTAACCGATAATAAGAATAGAACTGCATCAGATGTTAGAAGTACTTTCACCAAACGTGGTGGTAACCTTGGTAGTGATGGTTCAGTAGCATACTTATTTGATCGTAAAGGAATAATTATCATTGATAATAAACTAGATGAAGAAGAAGTTATGATGTGTGCTATTGATAATGGAGCTATTGATTTCATTAGTAATGACGATAATTATGAAATATATACTACACCTGAAGATTTTAGCAAAGTTAAAAAAGCATTAGAAAATCTAGGTATTTATGATTATCAAATGTGTGAAGTTACATATTTTGCACAAAATTTTGTCAAGTTAGAACCAGATAAAGAAGAAAAAGTTTTAGCGTTAATTGAAGCGTTAGAAGACTTAGATGACGTTCAAAACGTCTATCATAATCTAGATTCATAGTGTCAAATACCTCAAATAATTGCTTTTTAATTAAGGATATTAAAAATAATTATGATATAATATAATTGTATTATAGGAAGGAGGGTAGATCGTCCATGAAAAAATGGTGGTGGTGGTGGTGGTAAGATAATAGTTTAACTATTATTTAACCATACCAAAAAGGATTTCCTTTACGTAAAAGGATTTCCTTTTTATTTTGTTTATTTACAAAACTAAAATAATTGATATAATTAAAATAGGAGTGTGATATAAAAATGGCAAAGAAAAAAAATAATAAAAAGAATTTTCTAGATAATAATAAACTTATGGCACCTATTATTTTAATTTTATATTTTCTTTGGATAATGTTTGCCGGTGGAGTAGAGTTAACAATTCTTAATTTTATTATCCATACATTATTCTTAGCAATCATTGTTATTTTAGAAAAAAACGATTTGAAAAGATGTTTTAAGGAGTTTAAGCAAAAACCAATAAAGAATTTACTTATAGTATTATTATTTGCCGTATTAATATTTGTCGTAGCACAAATAGGAAATATAATAATTAGTTTAGTTATTGAAAATCCCGATGCTAATTCAGGTAATGTTGCCTTATCAACTATTTTTGAAACAAAACCATGGGGAACAATATATGTAACTTTCTTAACAGTATTATTTTATCCTATTATTGAAGAAAGTGTTTTTCGTGGATCATTTTATTCAATTATTAGTCGTGGATGGTTATACATTGCCTTATCAGTATCCGTTGCATGTTATTTACAAATAGTAACTATTAATCCTTCTTTTGAAGAATTAATCTTTGTAGTACCAACCATGTTAACTAGTTTATTCTCAGCAATTATATATACTAAAAAGAAAAATCTATTATATGTTATTCTACCTAGAATAGTTTACAATTTAGTAATAACTTTAATTAGGTTATCGATTGTATAGAAGGAGGGATGGCAGTGAAACCATTTATTTT
This sequence comes from uncultured Muribaculaceae bacterium, assembly GCA_964575655.1. Taxonomy (GTDB): domain Bacteria; phylum Bacillota_I; class Bacilli_A; order RF39; family UBA660; genus DAOPMC01. The sequence continues at coordinate 8,995 of CAZNQV010000031.1, forward strand.
AGCAATTATCAATGATACTGCCAGTACTTTAGCAGTTGTCACTGATAAACAAAGTTCTTCAGATAGTTTAAACTATGTAATTGGTGGATTAATTGTATTAATAATAATTTTAGTAGGAGCAACATTGTTTAATAAAAAGTCTTAAATGACTTTTTTTAATTATATAAATATGTTATAATTAATCCAGTTTTATGAGGTGATATAAATGTTTGTTGATGAAGTATTTATAAAAGTTACAGCCGGAACTGGTGGCGATGGTTGTACAGCATTTAGAAGAGAAAAATATGTACCAATGGGTGGACCTTTTGGTGGTAATGGTGGCAAAGGTAGTGACATCATTTTTGAAGTTGATGAATCATTACATACATTAATTGATTTAAGATATCAAAAAATTATTAAAGGCAAAAATGGCGAAAATGGTATGGGCAAAAATTGTCATGGTAAAAAAGCTGATGACATTGTTATTAAAGTTCCTCCTGGAACATTTGTAACTGATGCTGATACTAATTTAGTAATCTGTGATCTTAAAAAAGAAAAAGAACAATTTATTATCGCTAAAGGTGGTCGTGGTGGCCGTGGTAATACAGCTTTCAAAACAGAAGCTAATCCTGCCCCTAACTTTTCTGAAAAAGGTGAACCAGGCGAAGAAAAACACTTAAAAGTAGAATTGAAACTTCTAGCCGATGTTGGTTTAGTTGGTATGCCTAGTGTTGGTAAATCAACAATACTATCTAAAATATCAAGATCTAAACCAAAAATAGCAGCATATCACTTCACAACTTTAAATCCTAATTTAGGAGTTACTAGAACTAAAGATGGTCGAAGCTTTGTAGTAGCCGATTTACCAGGTTTAATTGAAGGTGCATCTTTAGGAGAAGGTTTGGGTATTAAATTTTTACGTCATATTGAAAGAACTAGAGTAATAGCTCATGTTATTGATATGGCTGGTAGTGAAGCAAGAAACCCATATGAAGATTATATATTAATTAGAAAAGAATTAGAAAGTTTTAGTGCTAAAATTAAAGAAAAACAAGAAATAATTATCGCTAATAAAATGGATTTACCTAATGCCAAAGAAAACTTAACTAAATTTAAAGAAAAACTAAATAAAGATATCAAAATATTTGAAATAAGTGCTTTAACTAGTGATGATTTTAATGAAATATTAACTTATTTAGCCGATTTATTAGATCAAATAAAGATAGAACCAATTATCGATGATGAAAATTATGAAGAATTTGTCTTATATAAGTTTAAACATGAAGAACCATTTACAATCACTAAAGATGGAAACTATTATGTTATCAAAGGTGATGAAGTAGAAAAACTATTTAGAATGACTAAATTCAATAGTGATGAAGCAATCTTAAGATTTGCCAAGAAATTAACCAAGATGGGTATTGATCAAAAATTAGAAGATTTAGGAGCAAAGTCTGGCGACAAAATTAAAATATTAGACTTTGAATTTGAATATCGTGTCTAATGAAAGATATCGCGATATTGAAAAAAGTATTATTAAAAAATATCGCAAAGAGATTTGGAGTAAATTTATTAGAGCAATCGATGAATTTAATTTGATTGAAGAAAATGACAAGATAGCAGTATGTATCTCTGGTGGTAAAGATAGCATGTTATTAGCCAAGTGTTTTCAAGAATTATATCGTCATGGGCAAAAAAACTTTGAAGTAATATATTTAGTAATGGATCCTGGATATGA
>CAZNQV010000032.1:0-9816 GCA_964575655.1 uncultured Muribaculaceae bacterium
GGAACTAATACTTTATGCATTGCTCCTGGTGTAGTAGTTGTATATAATCGAAATAATGTTACTAATGCTATTTTAAGAGAATATGGTATCAAAGTATTTGAAATGACTAGTGCTGAATTATCACGAGGCCGTGGTGGACCAAGATGTATGAGTATGCCATTAATTAGGGAGAATTAGAATGAATTTAAAGGGAAGAGATTTTTTAAAATTATTAGATTTTTCTAAAGAAGAAATTAGATATTTATTAGATTTATCTTTTGAATTCAAGAAAAAGAAACAAAAAGGAAAACGACATGAGTACTTAAAAGGGAAAAACATTGTATTGTTATTTGAAAAAGATTCTACTAGAACTAGATGTGCTTTCGAAGTTGCTGGCCATGATTTAGGAATGAGTACAACTTATTTGGGCCCAACTGGTAGTCAAATGGGGAAAAAAGAAAGCATTGCCGATACTGCTAGGGTGTTATGCCGTATGTATGATGGTATTGAATATCGTGGTTTTGATCAAACAATTGTTGAAGAATTGGCAAAATATTCAACAGTTCCTGTTTGGAACGGATTAACCAATGAATTTCATCCAACTCAAATGCTAGCTGATGTTATGACTATTGAAGAATGTTTTGGCCATTTAGCGGGACTTAACTTTGTATTCTTAGGTGATGCCAAAAACAATGTTGGTAACTCTCTAATGGTAGTTTGTTCAAAACTTGGTATTAATTTTACTTGTTGTGCTCCCAAAGAATTATGGCCGGATGAAGAATTAGTTAATACTTGCAAACAATTTGCTGAACAAAACAAATCAATAATTAATTTAACCGAAGATGTAATGATAGGAACTAAAAACGCTGATGTTTTATATACTGATGTTTGGGTATCAATGGGTGAACCTCAAGAAGTATGGCAAGAACGTATCACACAATTAAAACCATATCAAATTAATAAGAAAGTTTTAGATAATGCTAGTCCTAACGCTATATTTTTACATTGTTTACCATCATTTCATGATTTAAACACAACAATCGGTAAGGATATCTATGAAAAATTTGGTATTTCAGAAATGGAAGTTTCTAACGAAGTTTTTGAAAGTAAAAATTCGAAAGTATTTCAAGAAGCAGAAAATAGAATGCATACTATCAAAGCAGTTATTTATGCAACATTGAGAGATTAATATGAGCAGAATAGTAATTGCCTTAGGGGGAAATGCGTTAGGAAAAACTCCGAATGAACAATTGAAATTAGTGAAAACAACAGCCAAATCAATCGTTGACATTGTCAAAAAAGGCAATGAAGTAGTAATAGCTCATGGTAATGGGCCACAAGTAGGAATTATAAATTTAGCATTTGATTATGCAAGTACTAATATTGAAGTTCCTGGTATGCCATTTGCTGAATGCGGAGCAATGAGTCAAGGATATATTGGTTATCATTTGCAACAAGCAATTAATGAAGAATTAAATAAGAATAAGATTGAAAAAAATTGTGCAACAATCATTACTCAGGTAGAAGTTGATGAAAAGGATTCGGCTTTCCAAAATCCAACTAAACCTGTTGGAATGTTTTATACCCATGAACAAGCTAACAAGATAGCAAGTGAAAAGGGATATAAATTTGTTGAAGATGCTGGACGTGGTTATAGGAGAGTAGTGCCTTCTCCTAAGCCTATAAGCATTGTTGAACTCAATATTATAGAACAATTAATTGAGAGAGGAAATATTGTTATTACAGTAGGTGGTGGTGGAATTCCAGTTATTAAAAAAGATCAAGGATTTCAAGGAATAGCATCTGTTATTGATAAAGATTTTGCTAGTTCAAAATTAGCTAGTTTAATGAAAGCTGATATATTGTTAATTTTAACAGCAGTTAATAAAGTGTATTTAAATTATAATAAATCCAATCAAATAGAATTAAATGAATTAACTATTGATGAAGCAAAACAATATATTCAAGATAATCAATTTGCTAAAGGTAGTATGTTACCAAAAATTGAAGCTTGTATTGATTTCTTAAACAATAATCCTAATGGAATAGCAATTATTTCTTCACTATCCGAAGCGATAAAAGCTTTAAATAATGAAACAGGCACAAGAATTATAAATAGGAGGTAAAATATGTCAAAAGACAAAAAACAAAGAAAAAAATTTGTTTTAACATCATTTTCAATAATATTAATCCTAATAATATTATTGGCGGTGATATCACGCTTCTTGCCAGATGCTCAATTTGTAGAAGGCACAATTGTAAATGGTAGTGGTGTGGTTGGTGCTAAAGTATCTGATGTACTGCTTTCACCAATCAAAGGTTTTATAGATGCGGCAGATGTTAGCATATTCATCTTAGTGTTAGGTGGATTGCTAGCTGTTGTTACAAAAACAGGAGCACTTGAAACCGGTGTTAAAGTTTTGGTAAAGAAACTAAAAGGAAAAGAATTAATTCTAATTCCAATATTAATGTTGATTTTCTCTATTGGTGGAACAACATATGGAATGTTAGAAGAAACTGTAGCATTTTATGGATTATTAGCATTTACAATGGTGGCGGCTGGTATGGATACAATTGTTGCAGCAGCAACCATTCTCTTAGGAGCGGGTGTTGGTGTATTAGGATCAACTATTAATCCATTCGCTGTAGGGGCGGCAGTTAGTGCTCTTCCTGAAGGAGTAGTAGTTAATCAAGGAATTATTATTGTACTTGGTGTTATTTTATGGCTAGTGTCTTATGCAATTGCAGTTGCATTTGTTGTTAGTTATGCTACTAAAGTAAAAGCCGAAAAAGGATCAACATTCCTATCGCTACAAGAACAAAAAGCAATGGAAAAACATTATGCTAAAGAGGATTTTGTAGAAAAAAATGTTAAACTATCAACCCGTCAAAAAATCATTCTAGGTTTATTTGGATTGACTTTTTTGGTAATGATTGCTGGATTTATTCCATGGGTTGATTTTGGAATTATACCAGCTGAAGTGGCCGATGCAGGAACTCATTGGACTGCCTTCTTAACAGGTAACTGTTTTGGATATTGGTGGTTTGAAGATGGAGCTGTTTGGTTCTTTATAATGGCTATTATCATTGGTATTGTAGGCAAATTTAAAGAAAAAGATTTTGTGGAAACATTCTTAGAAGGAGCAGCTGACATTTTAGGTGTTATTTTGATTATCGCTGTTGCTCGTGGAGCATCAGTCTTAATGAAAACAACTAATTTAGATAATTATATTATTTATAATGCCGCTAATGCCTTAAAAGGAATGCCGGCGATTTTATATGCTCCACTTAATTATCTGTTACACATAGGATTATCAATTTTAGTACCATCATCATCTGGATTGGCAACATTATCAACACCTATTATGGGGCCATTAACGTCACAACTCGGATTTAGTGTTGAAACTAACGTTATGATTTTAGTGGCAGCTAATGGACTTGTCAATTTAATTACACCTACATGTGGTGCAATTATGGGTGGTTTAGCTCTTGCAAAAGTAGATTATTCAACTTGGTTTAAATGGGCAATTAAAGTAGTAGCATGCATTGCGGCAGCCTCAATTATCATATTAACTGTAGCAATGATAATATTGTAGTATTAAAAAACATTAAATGCAAAATTTAATGTTTTTTTGTGATATAAAATATAGCAAACTCATAATCTTTTAATGAAAGAGAGTGAATTTATGAGAAAAGAGGAGATAATAGCATCAATAGCAAAGCGAACAGGCGGAGATATATATCTAGGAGTAGTAGGAGCTGTTAGAACAGGTAAAAGCACCTTTATCAAAAAGGTAGTAGAAAGTTTAATTATACCAAATATTGAAGATGAATATGAAAAGAAAAGAGCCTTAGATGAAATACCTCAATCAGCAGGTGGCAAAACAATAATGACGATGGAACCAAAATTCGTACCCAACAATGTCGCTAAGGTAAAAATAGATGATTTTACATGCAATATGCGTTTAGTAGATTGCGTTGGTTATGTTATTGACAATGCTAAAGGTTATGAAGATGAAAATGGACCTAGAATGATTCATACTCCTTGGTATGATGAAGAGATACCCTTTGTTGAAGCAGCTGAAATAGGGACTGAAAAGGTAATCAAAGATCATTCAACAATCGGGATAATTATGACATCAGATGGTAGCTTTGGAGAGTTTGAAAGAGGAGATTACATCAGTGCGGAGGAAAGAATTGTAGGAGAATTAACATCAATTAACAAACCATTTATTGTTATATTAAATTCTAGTCATCCGAATCATCCTGATACTGAAAAATTAGCATCCGATTTAAGAGATAATTATATGGTACCAGTTTTACCAATTAATGTAGAAGAAATGAATGAAATGGACATAACCAATATTCTAAGAGAAGCGTTATATGAATTCCCAGTATTAGAAGTATTGGTTAACATGCCAGAATGGATAGGTATTTTAAATCCCAATCATTATGTCAAAAAAGAATACATTGAAAAAATTAAAGAAAGTGTCGTTGAAATAGATAAATTACGTGATGTTAATACGATAACTAATTATTTTTCTAATTCTGATTATATCGAAAAAGCCTATCTATCAGATGTAAATCCTGCTACTGGATATGTCACAGTAACATTAGATGCACCACAAGGTTTGTTTAGTAAGGTTTTAAATGAAATGATTGGTATAGATGTATCAGACAAAGCTCAACTACTAGGAATGTTTCAAGATTATAATACTTCAAGAAACGAATATGAACAGTTTAAATATGCTCTACAAATGGTAAAAACAACCGGTTATGGTATCGCAAATCCAACTCTTAACGATATGAAATTAGATACTCCTGAAATTACAAAACAGGGTCCAAGATATGGAATTAAATTAAAGGCAGTAGCACCATCTATTCATATGATTAGAGTAGATGTTGAATCAACTTTTGAGCCAATCATCGGTAGTGAAATGCAAAGTAAAGAATTGATAAATTATTTAATGAAAGACAGTGAAACAGATCCGGATAGTATTTGGAAAAGTGAAATCTTTGGAAGAGGTTTAGATGTAATTGTCCAAGAAGGTATTCAATCAAAAATATCAATGATGCCAGAAAACATTAGATATAAATTACAACAAACGTTAACTAAAGTAGTCAACAAAGGTTCAAACAAACTTTTTGCAGTTGTCATCTAACTCTAAAAATGGTATGATGAAAACGTGAAAGGAGTTTCTATGAAAAAGTATTTAATAGTATTATTGCTACTAATTTGCACAGTTTCTTTAACTGGATGTGGTAAAGAGAATGCAGGAGACGGGGGAATTAGTGGAATTGGTTCAAAACAAGTTAGCTGTACTAAAACAGAAACTGAAGACGGATTAACTACAACCGAAACAATGACTGTAACCTTTAAAAGTGAAAAATTAAACTATTTTAAAGGTGAAAGCAAAGTGACTTACCCAACTGAAGAAGAAGCATTAGCAACATATGCATATATGGGGATGGCTACAGCATCACTTAAAGAGTTAGGATATGAAGTAAAAACTAATCAAAATGGCAAAGATATTATAATGTCATATGAAGGAAACGCTAAAGATATTATCAAAAAAGCCAAAGAATTAGGAATTGAAGAATATGATTATTCAGAAGATACAAAATATACTGATTTTAAAACAGAAATGGAAGCTGATGGCTATACATGTAAATAAGGAAGCAATTCCTTTTTTATTTTTAATAAGTTAGCAAATTGTTAATTATCCTTGATATTAAAGGAATTTCACAAAAAAACCATTGCTTTTGGTTTTTTTTCGTGTTATGTTATATATGTAAGCATAGTATGTAAAGAAATATGCTTGACAAATTATAGGAGGTATAAAATGAAAAAAGCAGAATTAATCGAAGCAATTGCAGCAAAAGCAGGTTTAACTAAAGCAGACGCAGGTCGTGCATTAGACGCTACTTTAGAAGCAATTGAAGGAGCACTAAAGAAAGGAAATAAAGTTCCTCTAGTAGGGTTCGGAACATTCGCTGTTTCAAAGAGAGCTGCAAGAGAAGGACGTAATCCTCAAACTGGCGCTACAGTAAAAATCCCAGCAAGAAATGCCGTTACTTTTAAAGCTGGATCAGCATTAAAAGAATCAGTTAACTAATTAAAAAAAGAAAGTTCTTTGGAACTTTTTTTATGTAAAAAATAAAATTTATGATATACTCATATTAGGTGATGGAAATGATTACAACAGATACTTATAATGTAATTAATAAAACAATTATTACAGACTTAGATAAAAAAATAATAATCGATTTGTATCAACCGATTATTGGATACAATGCAATAAGTTTATATTTTTCATTATTAAATGATTTAGATAAGACTAATATCATTTCACAAGAACTATTCTTTAATCATCTAATTAATAACATGCAAATATCAATTAACGAAATTAAATCTTCAATTGAACGACTAGAAGCTATTGGCTTAATAGCAACATATTTGAAAAAAGGTGAGATTAATAATTATTTATTTAATATTTATTCACCGTTAAGTGCTGAAGAATTTTTTAATAATCCCATTTTAAATATGATTTTATATAGCAATATTGGTAAAGAAGAATATGAAATAAAAGTAGCATATTATAAAACTCCAAAAATAAGTACTAAAGATTATGAAAACATTACTCATAGATTTGATGAAGTCTTTCAATCGACTCCTTCTAATATATATATGATGTATGAAGATATTAGAACAAGACAATCTAATAAAATGGTGTTTACAAACTATGATTTTGAATTATTACAATCAGGAATCAACAATTTTGATGCCGAGAAATGGTTAACAGACACTAATAAAGAATTAATAATCAATTTGAGTGTTTTATACAATATTGATGTATTAAATATGCAGAATATGTTAATGTCATCAATTAATTCTAAAGGTTTAATAGATAAAGAATTATTACGTAAGAATTGTCGCAATTATTATCAATTTGAACAAGATGGCAATCTGCCAACTTTAATTTATAAGAAACAACCAAGCTATTTGAAATCTAATGTAAGTGATAAATCTAAGCGTTCAAAGATGATTTATACATTTGAAAACATCAACCCATATAATTTTATTAAAAGTAAATATAAAGATGGTAAAGTTACAACAAGGGATTTAAAAATAATTGAAGATTTACTAATTGATCAAAAACTAAATCCTGGTGTTGTCAATGTTTTAATTGATTATGTATTGAAAATAAATAATCAAAAACTAAATAAAAACTATATTGAAGCAATTGCCGGTCATTGGAAAAGATTAGATATCAAAACGGTGACTCAAGCAATGGAACAGTGTGAAAAAGAACATAGTAAAATAAATAAAAAAGTTCAACCGACTAAACCTGTTACTGATAATACTCCAGGTTGGTTTGACAAAGATTTGAATAAAAAAGAAATGACAAAAGAAGAAGAGAATGAATTAAAGAAATTATTAGCAAATTTATAATTTACTAATAGTTTTTTTTTTGCTATAATTTAAATAGGAAAATAGGGATGATAAGATGAAAAATTTTATTAATCAATTAAAAGAAATACAAGGAAGCAAAAAATATACAATTATTATTTCAATAATTAGTATATTATTATTAATTGGAGCCAGTTATGCATTAATAACAACTGGTGTTTTTAGTGGGCAAAGACATGGAATAGTTTCGGGTACCTTATCAACTAGTCTTACCTTAAATACAAGTACTATTTCAATTAATAATGCCGTACCTGTAACCGATGCTGAAGGAATAGCATCAACTAATAATTCACATACTTTTACAGTATCAAATACAGGAAGTGTTGCAGTAACTTATCGAATTAGTTTAACTGAAGAAACCATCGAACAACAACTTTCTTCAAGTTATGTTAGATATTCAATAAAAATAGCTGATGGTGATTGGTCATCACCATTAAATTTAGAAGATTCTATTTTAGGTAGAACCATTTGGGCTGGAGAATTAGAATCATTAGAAACAGTTCAAGTTCAGTTAAAACTTTGGTTAGATATTGCTACGCCTAGTACTGAAATGGGTAAAGCATATCAAGGTAAAATTAGAATTGATAGTGTTCAATTGGTTAAAGATGGTTATGTAGATGATACAGGTATTGTCGTAACATTAGCTGGTAATAGCAAAGTAGTACTATTAAAAGATGCTACATACACTGAACCTGGCGTAACTAGCATAGTAGATCCGATATTTGGTAATCTATCAACAAGTAATATCAAAAAAATGTATGAATACTATGATGGTGAAACACTTACTAAAGTAAGTAGTGTTGATACTTCAAGGGTAGGAGTATATTTTATTACTTATACTATTGAAAATACGGCGGGTAGATTAGGTTTAGCAACGCGAGCAGTAGTTGTTAATACAACATCTACCAATGTACCTAGTTTATCATTAAATGGTAATGCTACAATATTAAGCGTAAAAGGACAATTATATAATGAACAAGGAGCAACAGCAGCAATTCCCAATGGGACAACAATTACTGATATTAATATGAGTGGTTATGTTAATACTAATGTTGGAGGAAATTATGTCAGAAGATATGCTGTAAAATCCAGCAATGGTAATTTTGATGCCGCTATAAGAAAAATAAAAATAGATTGGATTACTTATACATTTAATTACACTGGAGGATATCAAACTTTTGAAGCATCATATACCGGATGGTATGAAATAGAAACTTGGGGAGCAAGTGGTGGAAGTGGTGTATCTAATAGTGTTACTAATACAAGATACGGTAAAGGTGGATATTCCTCTGGGAAAATATATTTAACTGAAGGTGAAAAACTATATGTTTATGTAGGTGGTGCTGGAGGAGTAGCAACTACTAAAACATGTTCAAATACAGTATTAGATACTAATACAAATACCGGTGGACTTGCAGGATGGAATGGTGGCGGCATCGGTGGAAATGATGGATGTACATTATCCAATGCGGCAGATGATGCTGGTGGCGGTGGCGGAGGAGCAACTGATATTAGATATTTTGGTAGTATGACACCAACTAATAATCAATTACAATGGAGTAATGATTTAGGATTAAATTCAAGAATTATGGTAGCTGGTGGTGGTGGTGGTTCATCATGGGATAGTGCGACATATAATGCTGGTAGCGGTGGTGGATTAATTGGAGAAAGCGCTGCTACACATTCATCAGAAACAGATGAAAATGTAGGAACTGGTGGTACACAAACTGCAGGACATGATTTTGGAGAAGGAGCAACCGGAATATATGCTACATCAAGTAATGTTGGTGATGGTGGTGATGGTGGTGGTGGTGCTGGATATTATGGTGCCATTGGTCATACAACAACTAGTGCATATGGAACTGGCGGAGGCGGAGGTTCATCATATATAAGTGGATATGCCGGAGTAAATTCTATTACAAATTCAAACCTAACAAATAATCCACGTAAACATAGTTATCAAACAAAACATTATAGTAATAAATATTTTATTGATGGACAGATGCAACATGGTATACAAGAGGGAAATGGTGTATCAAAAATAAAATACTTAGGATTAACTAATCCGAATAGATTAAATACTGGTTTAGATAACGTAAAATATATCAAGGATTGTATCAATGGGAGTACAGATGGTACAATCAATCATTGGGTAGAAATACAAGCAATCAAAGATGGTACTAATGTAGCATTAAATAAATCATTAACAACTCCGGGTACAGCAAGTACGACTTATGGCACAGGAAAGTGGAAAAGTGTTGTTGATGGAGACATCACTAACTCAAATTATGTTAGAGGAGCAAGTGCGACAGGAAACCAATGTGTAATTGTTAATTTAGGAGCAGAATATGATTTAGATGAAGTTG
>CAZNQV010000033.1:0-9487 GCA_964575655.1 uncultured Muribaculaceae bacterium
CATCTTTACAAGAATATATTCAACTTGTAGAAGAATGGATATTATTTTACAACACTAAACGACTTAAGTCAAAAGTAAAACAAAAGAAAAAAAATTATGCAAAAAGAGAAAAGTAAATTTTTTCTCTTTTTAATATACTGGATTTTTTATAAAAGTCTACTAAACAGGGTTCACATCATGTCTAGCTTTTTTTTATTCGTTACCAACGATCTGAAAAACAGCATTTGACCAATATTAATAAAAATGTAGCCGATAAACTTAATATCGTTTTTAAGATTTTTGTTTAAATTGAACAATCTCCTATACCAGCCTAAAGCTTCAACACCATGCACCCATATAATAATTGGTGTTTTTCTGCTAACAGCCATTATTTTTTTAAATGTTTTTGCCCAAGCAAAATGTATCAATATTTTCTTATATTTTTCTTTTTTTAATATCTTTTGCATTTTATCATAATTGCCTTGAATAACTTTAATTCCATCAAATTCATAATCTTTTTGGCACTTTTTGTTTATGCAAAAAACGTCAATATCAATTCCTTTTTCAATATAGGACTTAACTCTTGAATGAACAAAACCATTATTATACAAATCCTCTTTACTTGGGTAACCAGGAGTTATTAAAATATATTTCATTATTCACCTCATAATTAATTTGTAATAAATTACAAAAACAAATCAAAAGTATACATAACGGATTCCACCACACTAATATTATTTATTTGAAATTATTCAAATATTTTTATCTTTTTCAATATTCTTATAATTTCCTGACAAAATATCTTCCCACCAATTTTTATTATCAAGATACCATTTTATTGTATCTTTCATGCCTTTATTAAATTTTGTTTCAGGTTCCCAATTTAACTCGTTTTTTATTTTAGTAGAATCAATCGCATATCTTAAATCATGACCCTTCCTATCTAAAACATACGTTATTAAAGATTCTGGTTTGTTTAATTCTTTCAAAATTATTTTAACTATATCGATATTCCTTTTTTCATTGTTTCCACCAATATTATATACTTCGCCTATTTTACCATTATGCAATATCATATCAATAGCCTTACAATGATCGTCAACATATATCCAATCTCTAACATTTATACCTTTTCCATAAACGGGAAGATTTTTATTATTATGTGCTTTTGAAATCATAAGTGGTATTAATTTTTCCGGAAATTGATAAGGCCCATAATTATTTGAGCATCTAGAAATAGTAGCCGGAAGATTAAAAGTTCTAAAATATGATTGTACCAATAAGTCCGCAGCTGCTTTTGATGCAGAATATGGACTTGAAGTACAAATTGGATTTGTTTCTTTAAATAACAAATCAGGTCTATCCAATGGCAAATCACCATATACTTCATCTGTTGATACTTGATGATATCTTTTCACTTCATATTTTAATGATGCATCAATTAATACTTGAGTTCCCAATATATTTGTTTTTAAAAATATTTCCGGATTTTCAATAGACCTATCAACATGACTTTCTGCAGCAAAGTTTACCACATAATCAAATTGTTCTTTTTCAAATAAATTATAAATAAACTCTCTGTCCGATATATTTCCTTTTACGAACTTAAAGTTTTTATCGTTCATTACGTTTTTTAAATTATTAAGATTTCCAGCATAAGTTAATGCATCTAAACAAACTATATTATAATTTGGATATTTTTTATCAATATAATATATGAAGTTTGTACCAATAAATCCAGCTCCACCAGTTACTAATATTTTCATTTACTTTTCCTCCTGTAATAATGATAATATATATTTACCATAATCAGTTGCTCTTAGGTTTTCTCCTATTTCTCTTAATTTTTTATTATTTATAAAACCTCTTCTCCATGCAATTTCCTCTATGCATGAAATATAATATCCTTGTCTCGATTGGATTGCTTCAATAAATTCTGAAGCTTTAAGAATACCTTGTGGAGTTCCAGTATCAAGCCAAGCAGTACCTCTACCAAATTTTACAACATTTAAATTACCTTTTTTTAAGTATTCATTATTAATTGATGTTATTTCAAGTTCTCCTCTTTCCGAAGGCTTAACATTTTTCGCTATTTTAATTACATCATTATCATAAAAATATAAACCTGGTATTGCATAATTAGATTTTGGTTCTTTTGGTTTTTCTTCAATAGAAATTACCTTGTCTTTATCATCAAATTCTACAACTCCAAACTCAGTAGGATTATTTACTGGATAACCAAATATAGTAGCACCATCTTTTTTCTTTTGTGCTTCCCATAATAAACTTGATAAATTTTCACCATGAAAAATATTATCACCTAAAATGAGACAAACACTGTCTTTTTCTAAAAACTCTTCTCCCAAAATAAATGCATCAGCTAAGCCTCTAGGCTTTTCTTGTATTTTATATGAGATTTCAATACCTAATTGAGTTCCATCACCTAACAAATTTTTATAATTTTCTATATCAGTTGGTGTGGAAATAAGTAATATTTGCTTAATATTTGCTAGTAGTAGCACAGATAATGGATAATATATCATTGGCTTATCATACAAAGGTAATAGTTGTTTTGATACAACCTTTGTTATTGGATATAATCTTGTTCCTTTTCCACCCGCTAAAATAATACCTTTCATTTTTTACCTCCTATTATAATTGAACAAATTCTATCTACTTGCTCAAGCTCTAAATCTGCATACAATGGTAATGTTAAAATGTTTTTTGATATATTCTTTGCAATTGGTGTTTTATTTGAATCATACTTGTCTTTGTAACATTCAAAATCTGTTATTAATGGATAAAAATATTTTCTAGTAAAAACATTGTTTTGTTCAAGTAATACTTTTAATTCATCTCTATCCATACCATATATATTTTTATCAATTAAAATTGGGAAATATATGTAATTGCTATTTACATCTTTTTGCTCGTTAGATAAAATTATTCCCTTAACATCCTTTAAGTTTTCTTTATAAAGTTCTACTATTACTTTTCTCTTTTCAATATTTTCATCAATATAATCTAAATTACAAAGACCCATAGCAGCTTGAAATTCATTCATTTTTGAATTTATTCCAACTTCAGTAACCGTTTCTGCATCTTTTATTCCAAAATTTCTTAACAGACTAAACTTATCTTTTAATGTTTTTTTATCATACGTTAAAGCTCCACCTTCAATCGTGTGAAATACTTTTGTAGCGTGAAAACTAAACATATTTATATCACCATATGTTCCAATACCTTTACTCTTATATGTAACACCAAAGGCATGAGCTGAATCGTATATTACTTTTAAATTGTATTTATTTGCAATTGCTTCTATTTTTTCAACATCGCAAATATTACCATACACATGAACAGGAATTATTGCGCTGGTTTTGTCTGTAATTAAGCTTTCTATTTTATTGACATCAATAGTATATGTTACAGGATTTATATCACAAAAAACAGGAGTTAACCCATTTTGTACTATAGCATGAGTAGTTGAAGCAAAAGTAAATGGTGTAGTTATTACCTCGCCAGTTATATTTAATGATTGTATAGCAATAAAAAGAGCCAAATGTCCATTATTAAAAAGAGAAAGATTATTTACTTTAAGATATTCCTTAAGTTTATCTTCTAATTCATTATGAAGAGGTCCAGCATTTGTAAGCCATGTGTTTTCCCAAATGATTTTTATTTTATTGCAGTATTCCTCAAAAGGAGGCATTGATGATTGCGTTACTAATATTTTTTTGTTTTCCATTTTAACCTCCTTAAATTGTTGTATTATCAATCAAACATTCAATAGAATCAACATCAAAAACTGGTATATTACACTTTTCATGAACAGTTTTTCTCTCTATAAATTGATTGTCTATAAATATTGATTTGTTATGATCGATATAATCCGATTTATTATCATCTGGTTTTAGTAAAACTATTTTATAAAAAATATCAGGATTTATTTTGTACTTTTTAAAACTTTTCTTGATATTATTTTTGTGCTTAGTTAACAATATTACCTTAATTTTTTTAAAGATTGCTTGATATATGAGTTTTATTAGTGTTGTGTTTATTCTATCATTTATAATTAATGTATCATCAAAATCTATATATATTTTATCATAAATATAATCTAATTTATAACTATTTTTTAATCTTCTATCAAGTACAATATTATAATTGTTAAAAATTATTTCCAAACTATAATCCATAAAATCAAACAATGATAAAGCAGCAAAATTAATGCCTAATTGCCTATATAGTGCCATTGTGCCTGCTTGCCTAACAGAAAATTCCAATAATTTTAATTGACCATTTTTGTCTCTCTTTACTTGAAAAAACCAGCCACCTCTAAATATAAATGTATTATTTAAAGCTTCAGCTATTTTCATAAATTCTTCTGTCAATTCTACCGGTTGACTTCTAAAAGATATCCCCATTGTTATTCTTTCTCTTGTTCTTGACCCAGCAAAAAGTAATTTACCTTTTGAATCAGTAAAACAATCAACAGTGAATTCATCACCAGGCAAAAATTCTGAAATCAGTAAGTCTTTATTTAGTGCTAAGTTTTTAGTTACATCTTCATTGTTGTATGCAATACATGCTCCTTTACCACCAGACGATATATCAGGTTTTAAAAATACAGGATATTCTGATATTTTATCTATATCATCATAGATAGCAGGAATAAAATAACAATCTTTTAATGCTGAAAATGTTTTTTTCTTACTTCTTGCAATAATAGTAGTACTAAGAGGTGAACATACAATTGTACTTTTAATTTCACTGCTATTTTCCATCAAGAATAATGCGACACTATCATGAGTTGGAAAAATAAAATCTATATCATGTTCAATTATAAAAGCATTAAAATTAGAAATAAAATTTGGATCACTTATATTAAATTCACCAATTTTATAATTTGGATAAGAATATGCTGTATGGTCATCATTGCTTGAAATACCATATAGATTAAAATGTATATTATATTTTAGTGAGTCCAATATTTCTAAAGCATTTTCTGCTCCAGACGGGAAAATTAATACATTCTTTTTAATCATAATATACCTCTAAATTCCTTTCCCATTATATCACAAATGTATTTCATATCTTCTTCATTATATCTTTGATCAATAGGCAAAGGAATTATATTATTAATATATTTTTTCTCTATTTCAGACAATTCAAAATCATTAGATGTATTCAACCATAATGTAGGAACATATACTTTCTTTTTTATTAATTCTTTTCTTAAATATTCGCCATCTTTTAAAAGTAGTGGATACATAAAGGTTAATTTATTTGAATTAATACTTAATTCATTTATAGCATCTAAGCCACTTTTTAAGTGATTGAAGTTCTCTTTTCTTTTTTTTAAAATTTCTTTATAATCAATTGCTCTTAATATATTTTTTGTTATATTAGACATATATTTAATATCCATATTATCAAATTTTTTATCATTTTCTAAATATTTTTGATAAAATTCAGAGGCACTATTTTCATATCTACCTATTAAATGTTCAAATCTATTTGCAGATTTATCAATTTCATATTTTGAATCTGCTTTCAAATTTGTACATAAATATGCTCCGTCAGGAACTCCAAAATATTTTCTACAATTATATATTGTATCAATATTATTTATGGGTTTTTGAAAAAATGAATGCGTATTATCTACAATAACATTATTATACTTTTTCTCCAATTTTTTCAATATATTGTTATTTAATAATCCATAGAAATTTACAATATAAACATATGTATTTCTATTAAAATTATGATCTTCAATAAGTGGTAAAAATTTTTCATTAATGTGATAAAATTTTATTTTTAAATTTTCTTTTTTGCAAGCATTATATATAACTTCACACAAATAAATAGGCAAATATAAGGTTTTTATATTTCTTTTTTTAATTATATATCTTAAAGCATTTCTTGAACAATTAAATGCTAAAGCATTTTCATAGTATTCTTTACCTTTAAAGTTTTCAAAATCTAAATATCCACCTATCTCTTTCATACTGTCTTTTCTCCCTCTATAAACTCATAATTATCCAACATCATATTTATTTCTTCGACTGAATTAAACATCATTATATCAATTATTGAAAGACCGGGTTCAAAGTAACCGATTTTTTGAACATAAGGTTCAATTTTCACATTTAAGAATTTTAATTCTATGCCTGCTTGGTCATACTTTTTTTTATCAAAAAATGTTACACCACCAGGAGGATTCCAATATTCTGTTACTCCTTTTTTTTCTTTACAAATATTAAGTGCCCATTCATCCGCTTCTTTTGGTTGTTCTATATTTAGATTTAGTTCAGAAAAAACACTTATTGGTGTGTCTATTTTTAAATATTTACATATTTCTATTAATGTGTTTTTGTTTAAATCAACAATACTATCTGTATCTACAGATAAACCTTTTTGTAATACACTTATTGTTTCATTATAATAATTTGCTTTTCTTTTATAGCATTCCAGTTGTTTAAATATTTTTTCTTTCCAATTAGTATCATTATTAATTTTTATATTTTTAATAATATCTTCATGTGAATGTTTAACCAAAGGAATTAATATATACTGCCAACCGTTAGTTGGTTTTAGTATTCTATTTCTTTCTATCCAACCATGTCTAATAAATTGTACTGGATCAAACAAAATAAATTCATCTACATGTTTTATCAAACTAAAATAGCCTATGTAAGGCAAAAAATATGGTTGCATAATTCCTAGTTTCATTTTACCTACCACCATTCTTGTTTTCTTTCTTTAATAATTCTTTTAATGCATCTAACAAATATTTATAACATTCCATATTTAGTATGTGTGCTATTCCAATATATATTATTATACCAAAAATCATCTGTAAAATCATAGTAACTAGTGATGATAATCCAATAAACTTTATTAAATATATTGAAATTGCCATAACAATTGATAATACTAATGATGGCAATATATCTTTTATTTGCTCGCCATATTTATAATCTAATAATTTCCTATTTGGAAACGAGTTAATAAAAGTAGAAATAATGGAGTTTATTATTTGAAAAAATGCCATTACATATATTCCAAAAGGTATAGTTACTAATAATATTAATATTCCAATTACTTTTTTTATAATTTCTAACTTTAAGTGTAAATCACTTCTGCCTAATGCTTTAATTGCTTGTAAATTAGCAGTGTGTAGTGGATATAACATTGAAGCAAAACACATGATTTGAAGAAAAGGAACTGCAGGTAACCACTTATCCGTTAAAAGTATTTTAATTAGTGGCTCTGCTACTACAGCTAATCCTAACATTAATGGGAAAATAATAAATGAACTAGTAACAATGGATCTTCTTACCATTTTTTTAACTTTCTCTTTTTTTTCTTGTTGTGAAGAAAGTGCAGGAAACATAACTGACGAAATAGTACCATTCACATTTTGTGTTATAAAATTTGGGAAAAGTTGCCCTTTATTATAAAAACCAAGCATATCACGACTAAATAATTTACCAATAAACAATGTATAAATATTTTGATATCCAGTTTCTAATAATGATGAAAGTAAAATGTTTTTACCATATGAAAATAATTTTTTTATTTTATTAAAAGAAAAAAACAATATTGGTTTCCATTTAATAGTAAAACTCAAGACTATAGTAATAACAATATAACTTGAAACTTGTTGACCAACTAATGCCCATGCACCCAAACCTTTATAAGCCATAAATATACCAGTAATTCCGGATATTATTATAGAAATTAAACTACTTAAAAAAAACTTTTTAAATTTCATACTTCTAGATACTTTAGTTGTTTGTACAGAGTTAACTGCTCCAAAAAACAAGACAATTGATAACACTCTAAGAATTGGTACTACCGATGGCATATTATAGAAATTTGCTATCAATGGAGCTGTAAAAAATAGTATTAAATATAGTATTAATGCCACAAATAAAGACAAGAAAAAAACCGATGAATAATCCTCTTCATCTACTTCTTTTTTTTGTATTAATGCTGTGTTAAAACCGCTTTGCACAAATACATTTGCTAATGTAATAAAAACAGTAATCATAGCAATAACACCATAATCACTTGGTAACAATAGTCTACTCAAAACTATTGTCACAACTATTTGTACCCCATGACTTCCTAATCTTTCTGTGAGTTTCCAAAATAAAGATGAAATGACTTTTCCTTTCAAGTTATTTTCTTCTATCATTCTACACCTCTTTGTGTTTCTGTAACTTATTTTTAATGTTCTTGTAAGCATTAGGAAAAAATGCTTTAAATATAAGTTTTATTCTGTCTAACATAGAATACGTTTTTAACGCTTTTGTATATCTCTTATCAAAAACAATTTTATTATTTTCTTTTGCCATTTCAAGTTTAAAGTTATTTACTAATAATATATAGTCTATATATTTGCTATACTTATTACTAGTCTCATTATTCATTGAATTATATATTTTTTCCATTTTCTCATAATGTATTATTTGTTTTTGTTTGTCTTCTTTGAAGCTTTTTGACCATGAGTTCAAAGTTTGATATCTATATGCTGACATAGTGTGGTTTATATAATAACCATATCCCTTTGTAAGTAAAAACATTTCTAAAGGGATATCCCCAACAGGTGCATCATAATAATATTTTGGTAGTTTTTCGATTGATTTTTTTGGAAAAACCATTGAAGCTGTAGGATATGAACTTTTTCTTTTAATATAATTTTCCATTGTAATAACAGTATTCTTTTTATATGGCATAATAAACTTACTTTTTTTATTGTTTAAAATTAGTGCTTTAGTTATACATAAAGAACAATTTGGATTCTTCTCTAAATATTCTATTTGTTCTTGTAATTTATATGGATAAATCCAATAGTCATCACCTTCACATATTGCAATGTATTTTCCTTTTGCTTTTTTAAAAGTGATATCCATAACATTATTGCCTATTGAATATTGATTTTGTTTTTGATAAATCGGAATTATTAAATCAGGATGTTTTTTTGCATATTTCTCTATTATTTTTTTTGTTTGGTCGGTAGATGCATCTTCATTGATAATAATTTCGTAACGAAAATTAGTTTTTTGTTCTAAAAAGCTTTTAATTGCAGTCTCTATATATTTCTCGTGATTATATGCTGTACAACATATTGAAACCATTATATTACTAGTATTATTCATAAATACTCCTCTGCTATTATTTTTTTTATTTCATTTAAAAAAATTGTACCATATTTCTTCATTATATTTTTCCTTTCCAAATATAATTTTTTTGCGAAGTTTATGTGCTTTTTCATATAGTCACCTACTATATAAAGTATAACATTATTTTAAATATAAAAAAAGAAGATATTTATTTGAAATAATTTGTATCAAATATCTTCTCATTAACGTTAAAGTAATTATACATATCTTTCTTTTTTTCTAATATCTTCTCTTCATCAATAACACCATATACTAAATCACCATCTCTATAATAATTATTCTTATACATAAAAGAATTATTCTTAAAGTAAACT
>CAZNQV010000034.1:0-9375 GCA_964575655.1 uncultured Muribaculaceae bacterium
TTACAGCACAAACTGGTACATCATATAGTACAAGCCCATTAGATACAACATTAGAAGCATATGCTAGATTTAAACTTGATGATACTAAACTACCTGTAAATGCAACTGGTTCTATCGTTGAAGGGGAAACAATAGTAACTTATGTTTATCTAAAATATAGTACAGTAACTATTCAATATCTTGATGATAAATATGATCCATTAAGAGAAGAAATAGTTTACTATGAATCTATTGGCACAGCTTATACTAGTGAAGAATTTGTATTTGAAGGATATGATATTCTAATATCTCCTGAAAACCCAACTGGTATTCATGAAGAAGAAGATATCGTTGTAACATATGTATATGGTGCAATTGGTGGGCCTGAAGTTCCAACTGGAGCATTTACAAATTATTTAGTAGAGATTATCTTTATGATTAGTTTACTAGCAATGGCAGGATTAATTATATTTAAAAAAATGGGATTCGTTTGAAAATTATGTTTTACAAGAAAGTAGCTTATACAAATTGTTTCATCAAACATATCCGAATAATACTGACATAAATGACATTTTGATTAAAGCTAGCTCTTTAAATGATTTCTATAGTACTAATATTTTTTCTATATTTCCAGTAGCAAAACATATTTTAGAATTGAACATAGATGATAGACTTAAATATAAATCAAAATATAAATAATGAAGTGTTTGTTACAAAAAACCAAGAACTTAATGAAGAATTAAGTAAGTTACAAGCTGAAAGAACTGAAGTTCAAAATAGTCAAATGTATATTAGAAAAGAAGAACGAAGATTAAAAGAAATAGAAAAAGAATTAGATAGATCTACAACAACATATAGATTTGATGATGAAGTATTTAAAAAATTAATAAGTAAAGTTGTAATTGGCGATTATGATGAAAATAATAATTATGATCCAAATGTTGTTAAGTTTATACTTAATATCAAAAATATTGGTTCGGATGAGGAGATTAAATTTTTGTCATTAGAGTTGGATGAGGGGCTATGTTAGACCACTTAAATGTAGATAATTTTATTTATTTAGATAAGTTGACATTGCAAAATGTATATGGTGGTGCACAAATATCTGGAACATTGATAAATGCTTTATCAAGGGCAGTTACTACTCTTTTGGATCTTGGTCGTAGTTTAGGAACATCAATTAGAAGAATTGCAAGGAAAAAAATATGTCAAGTTTCATAATCAAAAATAAGAGTATTATTTTAAAGATAGTTGCCATTATATTAGTAGTAGCATCGATTCCTTTTATAACAGAGATAATTCAATTTTTATTTAATCTTGGTGTATATGTTGGTACCACCATAAGAACAATTGGGTGCATTTAATAAAACAACAATTGACAAAGTTAATTTTATATACTAAAATGAATGCATAAAACGAAGAAGAGAGAAGTAGCAGAAAGTTAATTGATAGAGAGTTAGTGGTTGGTGCAAACTAATAATGTCTTTTTGTGAATAACACTTGTGAGTGCCTAAAGAATAAAGTAGACTAGGCCGGAGATATCCGTTATATATTAAGATCAAGGAAACTTGATAAATTTGGGTGGTACCGCGACATTCGTCCCATGAGGGATGGGTGTCTTTTTATTTTAAGGAGGATAAAATGAAAAAAGATGTTAAAGAATTAGTAACTAATAATTATATTGGCCAAGAAGTTATAGTAGAAGGTTGGATAAAAAATCATCGCAAGCAAAAAGAGTTTGGATTTATTGATTTTGCAGATGGAACTTGCTTTGAAAAATTACAAATAGTTTATACCAATGAATTAGGTGATTTTGATGATATTCAGAAAATGCATATTGGGAGTGCTATTAGAGTAAATGGAGAGATTGTAAAGTCTGAAGGTGGGGAGCAAAGCTTTGAATTAAAAGCTAAGGAAATAATTCTAATGGGTGATTGTCCAGAAGATTATCCTATTCAACCGAAACCGCATTCAAGAGAATTTTTGAGAGAATTATCTTATTTACGTCCAAGATCTAATTTATTTCAAGCTGTTTTCAGAGTAAGAAGTATAACAGCAATGGCAATTCATGAATATTTTCAAGGAAATGGTTATATTTATTTACACGCTCCTATATTAACTGCAAATGATTGTGAGGGAGCAGGTGAAATGTTTCAAGTAACAACTTTGGATTTGGATAGAATTGCCAAAGAGGGACAGGTGGATTATGATAAGGACTTCTTTGGAAAACCAGCTGCTTTGACAGTGTCTGGTCAGTTACATGGGGAAGCTTATGCATTAGCTTATAAAAAAATATATACCTTTGGACCAACATTTAGAGCTGAGAATTCTAATACGAAGATTCATGCAAATGAATTCTGGATGATGGAACCTGAAATTGCTTTCTGTAATATAGATGATTTGATGGACATTGAAGAAGAAATGTTAAAATTTGTAGTTAAGTATGTGTTAGATAAATGTAGTTCTGAAATTGCGTTTTTTGATAAATTTGTTGAAAAAGGTTTGTTACAAAAATTAAATGATTTTGTTAATAGTAAAGCTGCTAGAATCACACACAAAGAGGCAATTGATTTATTAATTAAAAGTGGTAAAAAATTTGAATTTGAACCAAAACAAGGTGAAGATCTAGCCCGCGAACATGAAAAATATTTGACTGATGAGTATTTTAAATCACCTGTATTTGTAAAAGATTGGCCTAAGGATATCAAAGCCTTTTATATGCGCATGAATGATGACAATGAAACGGTTGCTGGAGTTGATTTATTAGTGCCGGTTGCCGGAGAGTTGACTGGTGGTTCTCAAAGAGAAGAACGTCTTGATATGCTATTAAAGCGAATGAAAGAAATGAATGTTCAAGAAGAAGGAATGGAGTGGTACACTAACTTAAGAAGATATGGTGGTGTATATCATTCAGGATTTGGTATTGGTTTTGAAAGATTAGTTATGTATTTAACAGGGATAGATAATATTCGCGATGTAATACCTTTCCCACGAACTCCTAGATCAATAGATTATTAAGATGAAGGTCTTGACGATTAAGCAACCTTGGGCAACTTTGATTGCTTTGGGTTATAAAGAATATGAATTTCGTAGTTGGAATACAAAATATCGTGGTGATATTTTAATACATGCTGGTAAAAGTATTGAAACTAAATATTTATATATTTTGAAAGAATTGGGAATAAAAGAATATGAAATTGGACAAATAATTGCTAAAGCTACAATAACTGATTGTGTTAAAATTACTGAAGAATTAGAAAATAATTTAATAGCATCTAATAAATTGGTTTATGGAGCAACTAGAGGAAGGGCAGCATATGGTTTCAAATTAGAGAACGTAGAAATTGTTAAGAAACCAATTCCAGTTAAAGGTCAATTAAGATTATGGAATTATGATTTGTAAAAAAATGTTGTTTTTTTAAATGTTTTTTGATATAATTCATTTGTAGCAACGGAAGGAGGGATATTAAGTGGCAGGAGTAGCTGTAAAAAATGGTAATTTGGACAATGCTATCAAACGTTGGAAGCAAAAATCATCACGCGATGGAATCCCTTCTGAAATGAGAAAAAGAGAAGCCTATACAAAACCAGGAGTTAAAAGACGTCAGGTAAAGCAAGAAGGTATTAAAAATGCTAGAAGAAAAGCAAGAAGAGAAAGATAGTCTTTCTCTTTTAAATTAAGGAGAAAAAAACATGAATTTAAATGAAAAGTTAAAAAATGATTTAGTTATTGCAATGAAAGCACAAGATAAGGAAAGGTTATCAGTAATTCGAAGCATCAAAGGAGCTTTACAATTAGAATCAATTAATAGTAAAAAAGCAATAGATGATGAAATGTTTATTTCAGTTGTTGCAAAACAAATTAAAATGCGCAAGGATTCAATTGTTGAATTTGAAAAAGCAAATCGTACCGATTTAAAAGATAGTTATCAAAAAGAGATAGATGTTTTACAAACCTATATGCCACAACAGTTAACTGAAGAAGAGGTAAATACTATTTTAGATGAGGCAATTAATAGTATTAATCCTGATGGAATGGCAGGATTAGGATTAGTAATGCGAGAAGTATCTCCAAAGTTAAAAGGTAGATTTGATATGAGTAAAGTTAGTGATATGATTAAATCTAAAATTAACATATAAAAAAGAATATACAATTTTGTATGTTCTTTTTTTGTGATATTTTAATATTTTTAAGTAGGGTGATAACTTTGTTTAATCGAATTAGAGAATATGTTTTAGATCAGGAACCCAAAGTTACAATAACAACAAAATTTATTCATGTTATTAACTATAAAAGCATTATTACTTTTGATGATAATAATATCTTGTTAGATCTTAATGAAAGAGTATTGACTATTAAAGGTAAAGATGTGGTAATTAACCGATTGTTAGATAATGAGATGCTAATTAAAGGTAATATTAAAAATATTGAAATAAGGTGATATTTTGGATAATTATTATATTTTAGAAATAAAAGGGAAAAATCCAAAACAGTTTATAAAATATTTATACAAAAACAAAATTAATATGTGGAATATTAAATATATAAAAGATACTGTTTTGATTCAAGTATCTTATTTTGATTATTTAAATATTTTAAAAATTAAAACAACTAACACCATCAAAGTTTTAGATATAAAAGGAATTCGTAAAATTAAATGGTTATTTAATAGATATAAAATGTTTTGCATTTTTTTTATAATGAGTGCTGTTATAGTATTAATATTATCAAATGTAATATTTAAAATTAATTACATTGATATTGATCCCGAGTTAGAAAAAGTATTAAATCAGGAATTATATCTTAATAATATTACTACTTATTCATTCAAAAAGAGTTATCACAAATTGAATCAAATTAAAGCTAGTATAAAGGCCAAATATAACGATAAAATAGAGTGGTTAGAAATAGAACCTAATGGAGTAACTTATAATATTAAAGCGATTAAAAGGGTTATTGATTTAAAGAATCTTAATAATGAACCAAGTAACATAGTGGCAGATAAGGATGGTATTTTATTGTCAATAGTGGCAACTAGTGGGGAGGTAGTAAAAAATCCAGGGGACTATGTTAAAAAAGGTGATGTTGTTGTTAGTGGAATAATAAAAAACAAAGAAGAAATTGTCGAAATTAAAAAATCACAGGCTAATATTTATGCAGAGACTTGGTATAAAGTAACAATTAAGCATCCGATTACATTTGAAGAAAAAGTTCGTGCCGGAAAAAATAAAAATTTTTATTATATTGAAGTATTAGGTAAAAAAATATTTTATAGAAATAATAATTATGAATTAGTAAATGAAAAAAGTGTTATTAATAGTAAGTTATTTAAGTTAATAAGAGAAACAAAATCATTGATGATTACAAAACAAATAAAATATCGAGAGTTTGACTTACAAAAAATGATTGAAGAAAAAGCATATAATCAAATAAACAAAACTTTAGATAAGGATGAAAACATATTATTGCAAAAGACTTTGAAAAACTACATAGAAAATGATAAAATGATAGTAGAAGTATTTTTCAAGATAAAAGAAAATATTACCAAAGAGGAAAAAATAGATTTATCTATTAAAGAGGAATAATATGATTCATGATGTAAAAATAATGTTTATGGATATGATTAAAGTTTCTTGGCCAATGGTTTT
This sequence comes from uncultured Muribaculaceae bacterium, assembly GCA_964575655.1. Taxonomy (GTDB): domain Bacteria; phylum Bacillota_I; class Bacilli_A; order RF39; family UBA660; genus DAOPMC01. The sequence continues at coordinate 5,629 of CAZNQV010000034.1, forward strand.
GATATCAGCGGTTGTTTTGGTGTCATTAAGAATAGTATATTTAATTAAAAATAATAAAAAAATGGTTTTATATGAGGAATTATTTATGCTCTTTTTTGTTATTTATATTTTGTGTTTATTCCAAGTTGTAACATTTCAAGATGTTGGCTGGAGTGGTAGTAATTTTATTCCTTTTAAGGAAATCATGCGATATGATGTCGGAAGTAAAATGTTTTTACGAAATATTTTTGGAAATATATTATTGTTTTTACCATATGGTTTTTTTGCAAGTTATTTTTTAAAACTACGAAAACTACTACCAATACTAATTTTAGTATTGATTGCCTCCTTTGCAGTAGAGGCAACCCAATTAATTATAGGAAGAGTATTTGATGTTGACGATATTTTATTAAATGTAGTTGGTGGTATGATTGGTTTTTATATATATCATGTGTTAGATTTAATTGAAGATAGATTACCAGATTATTTAAAAAAAGAATGGGTTTTAAATGTATTAGCAATACTATTATTTGTAGGTTTAGGATGTGTATTATTTATATGAAAGTAAAAATATGTAATGAAAGTGGAAAACAATTAACTAAAGAAATTAAAGATTTGAAAAAATTAATAAAATATGCAGTAAAAAAGTTAGCAATTACAGAGTGTTATTTCAATATTATTATTGTTGATAATGACTATATTCATAATTTAAATAAAGTGTATCGTGATGTTGATAAGGAAACCGATGTTATTACCTTTGCTTTAGAAGATGATAAAAGAAGTATTTCTAAAATTAGATTATTAGGTGATATTTATATATCAATTGATAAGGCAATTAATCAAGCGAGTGAATATGGTCATTCATTAAAAAGGGAATTATCTTTTTTAACGGTTCATGGAATTTTACATTTATTGGGGTATGATCATATGGATATAGAAGATGAAAAAATAATGTTTGAGTTACAAGAAGAAATTTTAAATGATTTAAAGATTGTGAGGTAGTAATATGAAAAGTGGTTTTGTATCAATTGTTGGGCGACCTAATGTAGGCAAATCAACATTATTAAATAGAATTATTAATCGAAAAGTTGCAATAACATCGGATAAAGTAGGTACTACTCGCAATATTATATATGGTATTTACAATGAAAAAGATTATCAGATTGTATTTATTGATACTCCTGGAATTCATAAAGCCGCAAATAAATTAGGTAGTATTTTAAATAAGAAAGCATATACAGCTATGAATGATAATGAGTTGGTGCTATTTTTAGTTGATATTGCAAGTGGCTTTGGTAAAGGTGATATGGCTATCTTAGAAAATTTGAAACGAGAACAAAAAGATGTAATTCTAGTCCTAAATAAAATTGATTTAATGAAAAAAAGTAAATTATTAACTGAGATAAATAAATTAAAAGATTTATATGATTTTAAGGAAATAGTACCAATTTCATCAGCGTCAGGTGACAATATTGAACAATTAATTACAGTAATAAAAAAGTATTTGAAAGATGATATAAAATATTTTGAAGATGATATGATTACCAATGTTAGTAATGAATTTATGATTGGAGAAATAATTAGAGAAAAAGTTTTAATGAATACCAAACAAGAAGTTCCTCACTCTGTAACTTGTGCTGTGGAACAGGTTACTAAGAAAAAAGGTGTTTATCATATCAATGCTTTAATAATTGTTGATCGGGACAATTTGAAAAGTATAATTATTGGCAAAAATGGTCAAATGTTAAAACTAATTGGTAGTTTAGCTCGAGAAGAACTAGAAACTTATTTACAAGGAAAAGTGTATTTGGAGTTGTTTGTAAAATCAATTAGAGATTGGCGTAATAAAGATTATTGTTTGAAAGATTTAGGCTTAGATGAATTAGAAGATTAGTTTTTATTCATTATAATAATGGGTGATTAATAATGAGTGAAATATTGTGGAGATTGTTCAAAGAAACTGGCGATTTGCGATATTATGTACTAATGAAAAATGTTGAAAAGAAGTGATAACTTGAAAATTATTAAAGTTGAGGGAATTGTAGTTAGTGCTACTAATTATAGTGAGTCTAGTAAAATATTGAATGTATATACCAAAGATTTTGGAATGGTAGGTATTATTTCTAAAGGGTGCCGTAATTTAAAAAGTAGTCTGCGAATTGTTAGCGATAAACTAACTTATGGTGACTTCAATATCTATTATAAAGAGGGCGGATTATCAACTTTGATATCAATTGATACAAAAAATAATTTTTTTTCCATAAAAAAAGATATTGTTAAGATTAGTTATGCTACTTATTTGTTGGATTTAGTTAATCAAATCTATAAGGAAAACAAGAATAAAGAAATGTATGATGTTTTAATTAGTTCTCTTGTAAAAATTGAAGATGGTTTTAATCCTACTGTAATAACTAATATAGTTGAATTAAAATTTTTAGAATATCTAGGAGTAATGCCGGTGATTGATCGATGTGTTATATGTGATAGTGATAAAAACATTGTGACTATAGATGGCGATAAAGGTGGATATGTTTGCCGGGATTGTTATGAAAATGAAAAAATAGTTGATTTGAAGACAATTAAACTATTAAGAATGTTTTATTATGTTGATATTGCTAAAATTAGTGAGTTAAATATAAAAGATATTAATATAAAAGAAATTAACGATTTCTTAACGACTTATTATGATCGATATACAGGATTATATTTGAAATCTAGGGATATGTTAAACTATTTAAACAAATATCAAAAATAAAAGCTTCGAAATTGAAGCTTTTTTATTTTAATAACTTGCTGGGTAATCAGAATTAGAGAATTTAATACTATCATTATTAAGTGTTTTATCAATATTAATAATGGTATTGTTCTTTTTATCGGTAAAAGGATGAAGATATATATTATTAGCGTTTTCTGCTACAATGTATCCAGAATCATAACGACCAATTATTATTGCAATATGTCCAGGAGAAACAATGAAATCACCAATTTGAGCATCGTTTCCAAATCCTTTGGTAGATGTCGCATATCCGTGTGCTACAAAATATTGAGAACCAACTGTTGGAACTTTAAATCCAGCATTACGAAGCGTCCATACTGCAAAGCCACTACAATCTAAACCATAGTGATTGTATTTTTTTCCACTCGGTCCAGTATTAGTTGATGTTGACTTTTTGCCCCAGTTTGGATTAATACCAAATTTTAAATATTTACCACCCCAACGATAAGGAAGTTTAATGTCGTATTCTTGTCCTAAAACAGTTGTTAGTGTAACAGCACTAATGCCAACGCTCTCTCTAGTATATAATCCAGCACTTCGAACTGAACGAGCAAGTAATTTATCTAGTTTTTCGACTGACGTTCCTTTTGATTCTAATAGACTAGATAAGGAAACATTTATAATACGATGTTTAGTTGGATAAATTGCTGTATTCTCGATTGTGAAACTTTTACCAGCACTAATATTTCCTTTATTATCTTTCACATATGCAAAATAAGTTCCTGGTAATCTTATGATTTCAAATGAATTATCAGTTGTAGCAATCCAGGTTGTTTCATTGCCAATTGGTTTACTAGAGTTTGCTGTAACGTAATATCCAGCAATTGGATTAGTACCTTTTTTAGCGGTAATAGTTACAATGGCATTTCGCGAAGTAATGCTAGTAATTTGTGGATTTTTATCTACGATAATAATTTCTTTTTTCTTTATATTATTAATGTTAACAGAATAAACTTCGGAGCTATTAGTAACATCATGAATAATGAAATCAT
>CAZNQV010000035.1:0-2459 GCA_964575655.1 uncultured Muribaculaceae bacterium
TTTTATAGGGCATATCGTTTTGCCCCTAATTTATTTACCTTGATATGGACATTTTTATTTGTTGGTATTAGCATATCTTTTAAGAAAAAAATAGGTAAGTGGGTATATTTATTTTTAAATATTATTTTTATAGTCTTTTATTTAATTAATAATGTTTATTATTCAATGACTGATAATTTCTTTAATTTTGGATTATTAGAGTCAGCAAGTGAGGGTTCACCTTATTTATTAGATGCAATATTGAACTGTAATAAACTAGTATATATATTCCTATTATTAATTATCTTACTAATTATTTTTGCATTAAAAAAATTCCCTGATAAAAAAATAAATGATAAAGTATTACTAATGAAAATTATCTTATTATTTATAGGATTACACTTAATTGCTCCATTATTTTTGGGTAAAGCTAACTCAGAACTAGTATGGAGTACTTGGAAAAATCCTAGAAATATTTATAATTTGTATAATGATAGTAACAAAAGTATGCGTGTGAGTGGTTTATATGAATATACAATAAGAGGGTTTTATGTAACATATCTTAAAGCTCAACAAACTGATGAGAATGAATTAAGTTTTCTTCAGGATGTGTATCAAGAAACACAAAAAACTGCTACCAAAAATAAATACACTGGTAAGTTTAAAGACAAAAACATAATATTCCTTCAATTAGAAGGTATTGATAATTGGTTATTGAATAAAAAGGATACACCAAATATGTATAATATGCTAAATAATTCGATTGTTTTTAATAATCATTATTCTTTTTATACCGGAGGTGGCTCAACTTTTAATTCTGAATTTGCAGTTAATACTGGGTTTATTGTGCCACTATCATTCAATCAAAATGCATATGCTTTTAATAAAAATGAATTTCCTAATTCAATGGCTAATTTGTTTAAAGCAAAAGGTTATGCCATTAATGCTTTTCATATGAATTATGGAGAATATTATTCTAGAACCATTAATTATAAAAATTGGGGTTACGATAATTACTTTGGATTATTAGATCGACAGAAGTATTCTAACGAAGTTTATAAACTAGATCGTGAATTAATTGAAAATGAAGAATTTTCTAATTTAATGTTTCCTGATGAAACAAACTTTGTAGACTACATCATTACATACTCTGCTCATTTACCATTTACTAACACTAAGGGCGTTTGCAAACAACTATACGATATAGATCATGCTCTTGATGAAGAAGTAAAATTTGTACAAATGACTGAGGAAGAATGCGCAAGGCGTCAGGCACAAGAAACCGATTATATGGTAGGTTTATTATTAGAAAAATTAACTGAAAAAAAATTATTAGAAGATACAATTATCGTTGTTTTCTCTGATCACTATTTATATACCTTAGAAGATAAAACGATTCTTGATAAATATAAAAATACTAGTAATAATTTAATAAACAAAACACCATTCTTTATTTGGAGTAGTGGAATGAAGAAAATGAATATTAAGCAAGTAACGTCCCAATTAAATATCTTACCAACTACTTTAAATCTCTTTGGAATTAACTATAATCCAAATTATTATATAGGAGAAGATGCTTTAGCTTCTTCATATAAAGGATTAGTTTTCTTTAATAATTATTCTTGGTATGATGGTAATGTTTATGTAGAAGATGGAGAAGTTACTAATAATAAAAAGATTAGTAATGATAATTTGGAAACTAAAAATGAATTAGTCAATTATTTAGCAAAAAAGAATGATTTAACTCTTAAGTATAATTATTTTAGAAACATAAAATAAGCAGGAATTTATTTCCTGCTTTTAATATCATCAATTGTAACTTTTGATTCATGAGGTATTGGTTTCCAAGTTACTTTTTTAAACAAAGCTACATAGGTAGTGTATCGACCAATAACATCAAAGGTTGGCCATGTTAAACAATAGAGAACTTTTTTATACCAAGGTATTTTAATTATTCTTTTTCGTTCAATAATAAATACATAAACAGCCATCCAAATATTTTCAAAATACATTCCAAGGCGATAAAGAATTCTTAACCAAATAGTAATAAAAAGACCATATTCTAATGCTTGATAACCAGGACCAATAGTAATCTTGATATTAAATATTTTTCTTAATAATTCTGCTAAATAAGTACCACCTGCAAAAAGATTAGTTTCGGCGAAACCATTATTATAGCAATAACAAGCATAAATTAAGACTGATACTAATAACCATCTAAAAATATTAAAAATAACTAATGGAGTCAATTGTAATAGAGTGTCATATGAAGCAAAACGATGACGAATTGATTCAATTAATGATAAACAAACACTTTTAAAAGTAATTTTTTTCTTTTCTTTTTTCTTTTTTTCTTGCCATCTTGTTTTGATAAATGCTTTACCAAAGAAAATATTTAAGAATAGATAAGGACCAGTTTCAACAAACGCCTCTAAATGTCCTCGTGACCAACGAAGTCGTTGTCTTAAAGCAATTTTTAA
>CAZNQV010000035.1:2469-3875 GCA_964575655.1 uncultured Muribaculaceae bacterium
AACTTACTGGTTGTTCATCAAAAAATTCAGCAGCATTATTATAAGAAATTTGATATCCTTGAGCCACTGCATCAGCAGTTAAAGCTCTGTCTTCGGTAAGTGACGTATATTTCCAACCATTTCTAACAATTTCATTAGTAAATAAAAATCCGGTTCCTTGAATATTAGTTGCTAATCTTAAAAATGATCGAGGACGATGATTAGCTCTGATTGATCTTAACCAATGTAGAGCATAGGTTGAAGCAATCCAATTCTCATCAAAGTTTTTAGTATTACGATATGAAGTAATTATTTTAGCCCCCGCATCAAATGAATCATTCATACGGGATATAAAGTCTTCTTTTAATAAATTATCGGCATCAAAGATAAAATAACCTTCGAAGGACATCCTACCATAATCTTCTTCAATTCTTTCACATAAATATTGTAGGGCAAAACCTTTTGTTTTTCGTTCGTTATCAAATCGCTCATAACAGATAGCTCCATGTTCACGAGCAATCTTAGCGGTATTATCAGTGCAATTATCTGCTACAACAAAGGTAGTTACTAAATCCATTTGATAATCTTGTTTATTAATACTATCTAATAAATTACCAATAACCTTTTCCTCATTACGGGCAGCAATCATAATCGCATATTTATGATTATGTTTCGCCGGTTTAAATTTTCTAGTGCATAGTAATCCAATCAGCCAGTATGCTGTCTTGTAAACAAGCATTGCTGCTAGAACTGTACTAATAGTGTCATAAATACTTTTACTATTCAAATATCCATTGCCAATCCAAGTGATTATCTCATTAAAAACATTCATTTTTGTACTTCCTTACATCAATATTTAATTATATAATAACATAAACTAATCAAAAAGTAACTAGGGTATTTTAATATGAAAATAAGTGTTATAATTGATATGGAGTAATATGAATTTAGTAAAAGAAAAATGGACTAAGAGTGATATTAGACCATTTAACGATTATTTATTATCTTTAGAAAATAAAGATAGACAAGCATGGGCAAAAAATATCCTACGCACTGATATGAAAGTATTAGCATTGAAAACTCAAGTAATTAAAGAAGTAATTGCAGATATTTTCAAAGGTAACTATTTGTCATTCTTAGATTTAAATATTTGGGAATATTACGAAAATACTCCTATTAATGGAGCTTTGATATCAAAAATAAAAGATTTTGATACTTATAAGCATTATTTAGATATATATAGTGAACAAGCAGATAATTGGGCAACCTGCGATGTTTTATCATTTAATGTTAAAGGACAAGAAGAAAAGTATTATCTTCTAGCAACCGAATATATCAAAAGTTCTAAGCCATTTAAAAGAAGAATTGGTATAAATGTTTTATTTAGTTTAATTAATCATAAAGATTATATTGATAAGATATTTACT
>CAZNQV010000035.1:3885-9293 GCA_964575655.1 uncultured Muribaculaceae bacterium
CACTTTTACTAATGAAGAGGAATATTATGTTAATATGGTTAATGCTTGGCTTATCTGTGAATGTTTTATAAAACAAAGAGAAGCAACAATCAAGTTTTTAGATACTAATAAATTGAACAAATTTACCATTAATAAAGCAGTTCAAAAATGCCGTGATAGTCACCGAGTATCTAAAGAAGATAAAGATATGCTTTTAAAGTATAAAAAATAAAGAAAGGAGGATAAAGGAGAACATATGAAAAAAATAATTAGCTCAATTTTAATCATCTGTGTAATATTTATTATTTCAGCCTGTGGCAAGGCAGGTAAAGAAATGCAACTGTCTTTAAAAGGCAATCCAACAACTGGATATGAATGGACTTGTCAGATAAGTAACCCTGAGATTGTCAAAGAAACTGGTAATGAATATATTCCAGAAGAACACGAAGAAGACATAGTTGGTAGTGGTGGAACATATACCTTTACATTTGCTGGTTTAAAAACAGGTGGTACCGATATCATTTGTCGTTATGCTAGAAGTTTTGAAGATGTAGAACCAATTTATATGCTAACTTATCAAGTTGAAATAGATGAAGATTTATTAATAAAGTTAGTTACAAAAACTGGTACATATAGCGAGAATAACATCCCTGAACCAATAATTAAATAGAGTACGAAAGTACTTTTTTTAGTCTAATGAAGTTGTGAATATTTTATCTTATTCATAATTTATAGTGAATAGGAGTGATAGTATGGATATTCAAAAAATATTAACAATGTTAGAAATAGCAGCAATTACCGGAGCAATGACAACCTTATTTGTTCAAAAAATAAAATGTCATGTTATTATGGAAAAACCTTGTGTTGTAGTATTAATCTCTTTTGTTGTTTCAATGGCATTAGGTATTTTATTTAGCATAACTTTTTATAATTTATCATTAGTATATTCTTTATGGGTAGGCTTATTTACATTTGTTGGTGCCGAAGCAATTTATAAAGTTTTAAAAGATGTTTTAAAATTAAAAACAATTAGTGATTTGCAAAATGAGACACCAACCGACCCAGTGAATGAGACAGAAGGTGAAGGATAATGGATGTTAGGGGGAAAATAATAGAAATTGCCGGAAAAGAAGTTGGATATAAAGAAAAAAAGAATAGTAATAGTTTAGATAGTAAAACCGCTAATGCGGGTAAGAATAATTATAGTAAGTATGGTAAATGGTATGGTTTAATATCAGGTGCTTGGTGTGCGATGTTTATATGCTGGGTTTATAATCAGGCTGGTGTATTAAATAAAATAAAGAAGACAGCCTCAGCGCCTAATATGATGAAATACTTTAAGGAAAAAAATTTGTTTATTAAAAGAGGTGCAAAACTACCAAGTAAAGCTGATGTAATATTTATTAATTGGGATGGCAGAACATCGGCAGATCATGTCGGTATTGTAAAGAAGACTGATAAGACATATGTATATACAATTGAAGGGAATAATGGTAATGCTGTTAAGAATATAAAATACAAATTAACAGATAAAAGAATAATCGGTTATGGTACCCCACAATTTGATAATGAAGAAGTAGGATATTCTAAAGGAAAATATATTGTAGTAGTTGAAAAATATTTACATGTGAGAACAGGTCCAGGATTAACATATTGTATCAAGAATTTTTGTGAATTAACAAGTAATGCAAAAAGTCAAATTCTTAAGTTAAATAATAATAAACAGGTAAATGGATTAGTAACAAATGTTAGTTGTGATGTTTCTCAAGTGAAAAATAAGGTATGGGGTAAAATACCGAGTGGCTGGATAAATTTAGAATATACAAAAAAGAATTAACACTTTAATAATTCTTTTTTTTATGATATATTTATTTTGAAAGTAGGTATGGTATGAAAAAGTTTTTAAAAGTTTTAGGAGGAATAATTGCATTTTTATTCTGTTTAATTATTTTGGTAATTCAAATGGGTGCTCATTTCTTATTTGCCACCAATACAATATTTAGTGAAAAAACAATTAATAAAATAGTGGATAACACATCAATTAGTTATTTGTTGCAAGATGAAGATGGAAATAAGAATAGTATTTCTGAAACAATATATAGTTATATGAAAGACTTAGGTTTTAAAGAAGAATCAGTTAATAAAGCAGTAGATTCAAAAGGATTTAAAAACATAGTAAAAGGAATACTAGTAAACGCAGTTAATAATACTATTCATAATAATAAAGAAATAATTATTACTGAGGAAGAATTAAAAGTATTAATTGACGATAATCTTGATAATATTATTGCTGAAAGTGGAATGACAATAACTGCCACTAAAAAGGATGCTTTGGTAAAAACAATCAATAGTAGTTTAAATGACTTGGTAAAGAAAATACCGACCACTAGTGAGATAAATGAACAAAATGCTGAATTAAAAGATATGCAAACAATATTTAAAAAGAGTACTAAAATTGAATACTTAGTAGTTTTAATTGTTTTGACATTAGCAATTGCCTTCTTTGAATGGAGTATCATTAAGTGTTTAAGAGATAGTGGTATTGTAACCATTATTGCTGCTACTCTAATTTTAATACTAGGAACATTAATCGCATTTGTTGCTCCGTATATATTAAGAGGAATACCAGACTTTACTAATTATTTAAGCTTTATTAAACCAATTATTAAGGTAATCGGAATGATTTTTGTCATTAATGGGGCTATTGCGTTAGTAGCTGGAATTATTCAATCAATTGTTGCATCAGTTTTAAAGAAAAACAAAGAAAAAAGAATTGAAAAAGGCACTATTTTAGCAGGATAGGAGGAAATATGACAGCACATATTGAAAGTAAAAAAGAAGATGTTAGTGATTTGGTATTAATGCCTGGTGACCCACTAAGAGCTAAATATATTGCAGATAATTATTTAGAAAATGTTAAAGTAATTAATACAATTAGAAACATGATTGCCTATACTGGTTATTATAAAAATAAAAAAATAACAGTATTTCCGTCAGGAATGGGAATACCTAGTATGGGTATTTATGCATATGAATTATATAAATTTTATGATGTTAATAAAATAATTAGAATTGGTACTTGTGGTGGATTAAAAGAAGAACTAAAAATATTTGATGTAATACTGGCTGATAGTGCTTATAGTACATCATCATTTGCCAAATTATTTAATAATAGTGATGAAAAAGACATTAAAGCATCACCTTTGTTAACTAACAGGATTAAAGAAGTAGCGACTAATCACAATATTCCAATTCATTGTGGATGTATTATGACATCTGAAGTATTTGATGTTTATGTTGATTATGATTTATTTATTAAAAATTATCCCAGTGATAAAGAATATTTAGCATCAGAAATGGAAGCCTTTGCTTTATTTCATCTAGCAAATAGTCTAAATAAAGAAGCGGCCTGTTTATTAACAGTAGTTGATACAAAATTTGATAAACGAGTAGTAACTCCTGAAGAAAGACAAAAATCACTAGATCAAATGATTACACTAGCATTAGAATCAATCATATAAAATAAAAAGGAAATAAAATATTTATTTCCTTTTTTTAAAGAAGTATTTAATTAAACATATTAACCACAAGAATATTAAAACAACATAAATCCAATTTATTATTGTATTTAGTATACCACTTGAGTAATTATTAATAATACTAGGAATACTGGCCGGAAAATTATTATGTAAAAAACTAGATATTTGATTACTGCCAATATTATTAGAAACAAATCTAACAATTCTTAAGAATATATCAAGTATTCCAAATAAATATAGAAAAGTTTTAAAATTTCTAAAACAAATAACAACTACTACAATTAAAATACCAATTATAATTAAATCGAGATACTCCATAATATCACTCCTATTATTAGTATAACATGATACAAAGTTTATGTTATAATATTTTATAGGTGATTAACATGAAAAAAGTAAAATTAGGAATAGAAATTATTGACCAAGATACTAGTTTACCATTCTATGCTCATCCATTTGATGCTGGAATGGATATTAGATCAAATGAAGATATTATTCTTAATCCAAAAGAAACAAAAGTAATTAAAACTGGATTTAAATTAAGTATTCCCGTTGGTTATGAAGTTCAAATTAGACCAAGAAGTGGTTTATCATTAAACACCCCATTAAGAATACCTAATTCACCAGGAACAATTGATTCAGGATATAAAGATGAAGTAGGGGTTATTATGCAAAATACATCTACCATTGGTGAAGAAATCTATTTAATTAATGAAAAAGGTAATAAAGAAGGAATATACCAAATAAAAAAAGGTGATCGCATTGCGCAAATGGTATTATCAAAAGTTGAAACTATTGATTTTGAAGTAGTAGAAAGTGTTGATGATAATACTAATCGTGGTGGTGGATTTGGTCACTCAGGAGTAGTGTAGTATGGCAAAATTATATGTAGTAGCAACCCCAATCGGTAATTTAGACGATGTTTCTAAAAGATGCATTGATACTTTAAAGAATGTTAGTTTTATTCTTTGTGAAGATACAAGACATAGTTTAAAACTATTAAATCACTATGATATAAAAAACAAATTAATTTCATATCATAAATTTAATGAAAACAGTAAAAGTGAACAAATTATTAAAGAAATAATAGAAAAAGATCTTAATGTAGCATTAATATCAGATGCCGGAACTCCATTAATATCTGATCCTGGTTATGCAATAACCAATCTAGCAAGAAAAAATAATATTGAAGTACTTGGCATTCCTGGTCCTTCAGCTTTAATAACAGCCTTATCAACTAGCGGATTTGATATTAGTAGTTTTACATATTATGGATTTTTCCCTAGATTAACCAAAGATAAAAAAAATATCATTGAAAAAATAAATAATAGTGATACCAACATATTTATTTTTTATGAATCACCAAAAAGAATAGTTGATACATTAACTTACCTAAAAGAAAATATAGATAAACTAGAAATTCTCGTATGTTCAGATTTAACTAAGTTACATGAAAAGCACTATTATGGTGACATTGATAAAGTATTAGAACAATTAAAAGATAATCCAAAAACAGAGTTAGGAGAGTATACATTTATTATTAAAAAAAGTAATCAAGAAAAAAAAGAAGTAATAAATGATAATTCAATTGAATCTTTATTAGTAGATATAATGATAAAAGATAATATCGGTTTAAAAGATGCAATTAATAAATTATCAAACAACTCGAAGTTATCAAAAAACGATATTTATAATGCATCACTAAATTTGAAAAAATTGTTTTAAGATATTGATTTATGCTAAAAAAAATGATATTATCAATATCAATGCAGATGTAGTTTAATGGTTAGAATATGGCCTTGCCAAGGCTAGGATGGGAGTTCGATTCTCCTCATCTGCTCCATTAGTGAATCTGTTCGAACTATATGTTTGAACTTAATGATAAATATC
>CAZNQV010000036.1:0-9175 GCA_964575655.1 uncultured Muribaculaceae bacterium
AAAGTTTACTTATCTTGTAATGATGAATCAGATTATATTGTAGTTCCAATGGGATGTTATGATAAATGTGGTACATCATGTAATGAACAAACATGTTCTATTCTATATAAGTATGTAAAGACAGAAACAAAAACTAAAAAAGTTGCATATTGTCCAACTGGATATAAATTAAATAACAATAAATGTATTAAAACAACGACTACAACTAAGTATGTCGATGCAAAACAAACAAAAATAGATGATACATACAAATGTAGCAATGGAACAACACCGGTTAATGGTGTATGTACAGCAAAACTTACAATAGTGAAGACTTATGTTCCAGAGCAATTAGTTAAATATACCGAACAAGTTGAAGTTGTTAAAAACTGTAATTGTAAAACACAGACAGTTAACACTTGTGCATCAATTGCTGGATGTTACAATTATGTAACCAAAACAGTATGTTCAAAATGTACTGAAATGGAAACAGTAACTAAAACAAAGACAATCGCTGCTTATTATAAATATAGTTGTCCTACAGGAACAACTAGACAAACAGGTAGTGGTGCAACGCTAGTATGTTACAAAGATACGGCTGCTGAAAAAATTGTAGGTAATATTAAATACAGTTGTGAAAAAGGTACATTAACTAGTGATAACAAATGTAAGATAGTTGATAGTACAACTGATACAAAAAAAGCATCTATTAAAACGGTTTCTTATAAAGATACAAAATACAAATGGTCTTCATTACCATCACTAGATGGTTGGAAGAAAACAAACGAAACTAAGAAGAATTGTAAATAATTAAAGTAAAAGTAAAAACTTTTACTTTTTTTTACGTAAAAAACCCCCTAATTATTTGACAACATTAACTAATGATTATAATATTAAATTAGGTGGTAATATGTTAGTTAATAGCAAAGAAATGTTAATAGCAGCCAAACACGAAAAACTTGGAGTGCCACAATTTAATGTTAATAATTTGGAAAATATTAAATGGGCATTAGAAATTGCAGAAGAAAGCCAATATCCAATCATTATCGGTGTTAGTGAAGGCGCAATTAAATATATGGGAGGAAAAAAGACAGTAGTAGCTGTGACTAAAGCCTTAATATCTTCGCTAGATATTAAGCAAGACGTTGTTCTTCATTTGGATCATGGTAGTAGTGTCGAAAGTTGTGAAGAAGCAATTGATTGCGGTTTTACTTCAGTTATGTACGATGGTAGCCGTTTGCCAATTGATGAAAATATTTCTAATACGAATCAAGTTGTAGCATATGCATCTTTTAAAAATGTGTCTGTCGAAGGTGAACTTGGTTATTTGGGCACCAATAATGAAGATGTTTCATATACTAGTTTAGAAGATGCTTTCTATTATATCAACAACACAAGAATAGATGCGTTAGCAATAGCAATAGGAAATGTTCATGGTATATATAAAGAATCACCAAATTTACAATTTGATTTATTAGAACAAATTAGCAATAAATGTAGCATTCCATTAGTATTACACGGAGGTAGTGGAATTTCTAACGAAGATTTTATTAAAACTATAAATAAAGGTATTAGTAAAATAAATATCAATACTGAATTACAAATTCAGTGGAGTAAGGCAATTAGAGATTATTTGGAGCAAAATAAAGAAGTATATGATCCAAGAAAAATAATTAGTAGCGGAGAAGAAAACTTTAAAAAAACAATGCGTGATTATATAAAATTATTTCAAAACAAAAAATAGTACAGGAGGGTAACATGAAGACTTTAGAAATAATTGGTCAAAATGAATTAACGGGGACAGTTAGAATTGGCGGAGCTAAAAATGCGTCGGTAGCAATCATACCGGCTGCTATTTTGTGTGATGAACAAGCAACAATATGTAATATACCTGAAATATCAGATATAGATTCATTAACAGATATACTAAAAATACTAAAAGTTGATGTAAAAAGAGCGACTGAGTCTATGGTTATTGATCCAACAAAAATGATCAATGCTACAATTTCTCGTGAAGCTGCCAAAAAATTAAGAGCATCATATTATTTTATGGGCGCTCTTTTGGGTAAATTTAAAAAAGTAGAAATGTATTTTCCTGGTGGATGCACAATAGGTAAAAGGCCAATTAATCTGCATTTAGAAGGATTCAAAAAACTTGGTGCAACGATAATTGAAGAAGATGATAAATATATTATAGAAGCCAAAGAACTGAAAGGTGCCAAAATATATTTTGATACCCCTTCAGTGGGAGCTACTATCAATATTATGTTGGCAGCGACTAAAGCTAAAGGTACTACTATTATTACCAATGCTGCTCGTGAACCAGAAATTGTAAATGTAGCGACTTTCTTAAACAATATGGGTGCAGAAATAACTGGTGCAGGAACTAGTGTCATAAAAATAGTCGGAGTTGAATATCTTAAAAGTGGATTTGTTGAAATTATACCCGATCGTATAGAGGCAGGAACCTATGCTATTATTGGTGCATTAGTAGGTAAAAATTATAAAGTTGATAATATAATTCCTAGTCATATCGAATCATTAATAGGTAAACTAAAAGAAATTGGTGTTAATATGGAAGTTGGAGAAGATAATATTCTATTTATTGAACCAAATGAATTAAAAAGTACAAAAATCAAAACTCAGGTTTATCCAGGATTTCCAACCGATTTACAACAACCATTTACTACATTATTAGCAACTTGTAATGGAACATCACGAGTGGAAGAAACAATTTATGAAAATAGATTTATGCATATTAAATATTTAAACAAAATGGGAGCAAACATTGATGTTAATAAAAAAACAGCTATTATAAAAGGCAAAACAGCACTAAAGGGTAGAAAAGTAAAAGCTACTGATTTAAGAGCAGGAGCCTCATTAATTATTGCTGGATTGATAGCAAAAGGTAAAACCACAGTTGAAGATGCTGAACACATTTTGCGTGGTTATGATGATATCGTAGATAAACTAACTGCTTTAGGAGCTAAAATCAAGTTAAATGATTAAATTTGCTTGCAAAAAAGCAAAATAATTGCTATACTAATCAAGAATTAATTACTATGATTAAAAATTAATCATGGCGGAAGGAGAATTATCATGGCAAAAAATACAGAAAATTACCAAGATACTAAGTTTATTTGTGCTTGCGGAGAAACTTTTATTGCAAAATCAAATAAAGAGGAAGTTCACATTGAAGTGTGTTCAAAATGTCATCCTTTTTATACAGGAAAACAATCTAGAACATCAGCAACAGGAAATGTTGAAAAATTTAATAAAAAATATAACCGTAAAGCCGCATAACAAAATGATACAATTGTATCTTTTTTTATGATAAAATGAAAGTAGGTGGTGTATATGAAAATAGGAATCGTCTCAGATCATCGTGGTTATTTAACTAAAGAATATATCAAAAAAGTTTTAAAAGAAAATAATTATGATTACATTGATTATGGACCAAATGGTGAAGATGCAGTTGACTATCCTGATTATGCATTTAAGTTATGTAATGAAATTAATAATAAAAATGTTGATTTAGGTATTGCAATTTGTGGCACTGGTATTGGCATGTCAATTGCGTGTAACAAAATTAATGGAATTCGTTGTGCAAAAGTTAATAATGAAGAGGAAGCAATCCTTTGCAAAAAGCATAATGATGCAAATATCATTGCATTAAGGGCAGATGTTGATAACGAAGAAATAACTAAAATGGTCTTATATTTCTTAACAATTCCTTTCAGCGGTGAAGAACGTCACCGTAAAAGAATTGAAAAAATTAAAAATATTGAAAATAAATAATGAATAAAAACCTCATTAATTGTTAAAACTCTTAATGAGGTGATTTTTATATGAAGGAGAAAAAATTAAAAGGTTATGTGTTACCAAGCATCTATGTATTATCGTTTGTTCTAATCATGTTAGGAGCTTATCTATCGGCACTATCATTAGAGAATGCTCATGAAATTTATGAAGATAATTTAACATATGTATCGAGTATAATTGTTAGTAGTGATATTCCAGTAATTGCGACCGATGATACAATCAAAAAACCGTACACAGACGCTAATGTAAGCATTGGGAAAGGTTTTTATAATAAAAGCGATGAAGAAAACAATCAAATCAAATCAATTATATTTTACGACAATACTTATATGCCTAACTCAGGAGTAGATTATGTCGCCAAAGAAAAATTTACTATTTCATCCATTTTATCAGGAACTGTAATTGCCGTTAAAACTGATGATTTATTAGGCAACATAGTTGAAGTAAAGCATGGCAATAATTTAATTAGTGTTTATCAAGGATTAACTAATGTTTCAGTTAAAACAAATGACATATTAACTCAAGGCCAACAAATAGGAACTAGTGGTACAAATAAAATTAATCAACAACTGGGAAATCATTTGCATTTTGAATTATACTATCAAGGACAAGTTGTTAATCCCGAAGAATATTATGGCAAACAACTAAAAGAATTATAGAAATATATGTTTAAAAAAGATATTGGCATAGACTTAGGTACCACTAATGTTTTGATATATTTAAAAGGAGAAGGAATTGTCTTAGAAGAACCGAGTGTAATCGTAGTTGATTCAGAAACGAAGATGCCTATTGCCTTTGGAAAAGAAGCATATGAAATGATTGGTAGAACTCCAGGTAAAATAGAGGTAATTAAACCATTGCGTGATGGCGTAATTGCAAACTTTGAAGCTACGGAATTAATGCTTAATTATTTCATTAATAAAATAAAAGGACGAGGTTCAATCATTAGACCAAGAATTCTGATTTGTTGTCCAACTAATATTACAGAGGTAGAAAAAAACGCTATTAAAGACGCAGCAGAAAGAACTGGTTCAAAGAAGGTATTTCTTGAAGAAGAACCCAAAGTAGCAGCCGTGGGAGCAGGAATTGACATTGCAAAACCAGAGGGAAACATGGTTGTAGACATCGGTGGTGGGACAACTGACATCGCAGTACTATCGCTGGGTGATATTGTAACTAGCGCATCTATAAAAACAGCAGGAAATACATTTGATGAAGAAATAATCAAATATATTAAAGATAAATATCGATTATTAATTGGTGAAAAAACATCTGAAAATGTAAAAAAAACAATTGGAACTGCTACGTTAGGAGATAAAAAGAATAAAATGAGCATTAAAGGTAGGGATTTAACAAATGGATTACCAAAAGCAATAGAAATAACGAGTGAAGAAATAGAACATGCATTAAAACCAAGTTTAGATCGTATTATTGCTATGATAAAATCGGTCCTAGAACAAACACCACCAGAATTATCAGCAGATATTATGAACAAAGGAATAATTCTAACTGGTGGTGGTGCTTTATTAAAAAATTTAAAAAGCTTATTTGCAAAAGAATTAAACATTCCAATTATAGTTGCTGATTCACCCCTTACTTGTGTTGTACAAGGAACAGGCATTTTATTAGAAAAAATACACTTAATAGACAAATAAAATGTCTATTTTTTTTTATCGATATTTGCTATAATTAGTTTAGGTGGTTTTATGTTTAGTACTTTAGAATTAAAAGAGTGTTTAATCATTGTTGCAAGTATTATGATATTTACAGCAATTACTATTATCTATGTAAAAAAAATAGCATTTCATGTTAATGCCTTGGATATTCCAGACAAAAGAAAGGTTCATACCAAACCAATGCCTAGATTAGGTGGCTTAGGAATATTTTTAGGATTTTTATTTGGAAGTATGATCTGTGGTATGTCAGGAAGGACCTATGAAGCGATTCTGATAGGTGGTTTTATTATTGTTGTATTAGGAATGTGTGATGATATAAAACCAATGAAAGCGGGTACTAAATTAGCCGGGCAACTAATAGTGGCTGTTATATTGATGTTATATGGTGAAATTTTATTAAAAGAGATAACCATCTTTGGCTTAGCAATTGATTTTGGTTGGGGAGCCTACATTTTAACACCTTTATTTATAATTGGTATTATTAATGCAATTAATTTAATCGATGGATTAGATGGTTTAATGGCCGGAACTAGTTCTATATTTTTCATAACAGTCATTATTATTAGCTTATTAACACCGAAGTTAGGAAATACTGGTTTAATGATATCGTTGATTATGTTGGGGTCAATATTAGGGTTCTTAATCCATAATTTTTATCCAGCCAAAATTTTTGCCGGTGATTCAGGATCAATGTTTGTTGGAATGATGATAGCAGTTGTATCCTTAAAAGGGTTTAAAACAGCGACATTAACATCTCTAGTTGTTCCCATTTGTATTTTAGGAATACCAATTATTGATACTATATGTGCAATTGTACGAAGAGCAATAAAAAAAGAACCTATTTTTTTACCAGACAAAGCACACCTGCATCATCAGTTATTGAATTTAGGATTATCACATCGAATGACGGTTGTTGTTATTTATATTATGAACGCTTTATTTGCAACAGCTTCAATTCTTTACTTCACACAAAACAAAATTTTTGGCAAATATGCCTATATTGCCATATTATTGCTTGTTGTTTGGCTGATTACACAAACAAGTATTATTAGAGAAAGAAAAAACAAAAAAAAATAATTATTTTCTTTTTTTTAATTTATCAAATGGAAAAATTTTCCAATTTGCACATAGATTGCGTAAAAACTAAATATAATAAAACTATAATGAAAGAGGGTAGAAGTATGAAGGAATTTTTCAAATGGTTAGGTGTCAACGATAAAGTTGCAAAGGTAGCAATTTGGGTTTTAATAATTATGGGATTTCTAATAATGACTAACGCTATGTTAGAGAGCATAGGAGCCCCATATTATAGAGTTACAATAGAAAACTTGTCAAAAATCAATTATAGTAAGGTTTTAGATATAGTAATATCTTGGATAACATCATTAATAAGTTTTCTAGCTATAACTTTATTGGTGTTCAGGATATCAGATTTTAAGAAAATACTAATTAATGGAATCGCATATGTGGTTATACTAACTATTTTTGTACAATTGTTTGATACAAATCAATTTTGGTTTGTTGGTCAACTATTTATGGCAATTTACATGTGTTGCTTTTGCTATTTAAAATCAAATAAAAATTGGAAGTACATTCTATATTGCTTAGGATCATTAGCATTTAATATATTATTGCAATATATTAGTTATACATACAAACTGCAATTTATTGATTATTCACTAACTAATACAATAGAAAGGTTAGTTTTATCACTAGATTATTATATAATAGTATTTTTAATAATAATAGGTAAGGAGATATATATTAAGAAAAGGAGGGGATAATATGAATCCAACACCATGCTGGTTTTGGTTTCCAACATTTAAAAAAGAAGCATCTTTGGCAAAAAAAATTGCAAAAAAATTAGTTAAGTAATTGATAAGAATTAAAAGGGCCCTTAATTTTTATCTTTGAGGTGAGGTATGAAAGCAAAGGATAATAAACAAAGAAAAAAGAGAAAAAATGGAATTTGGTTTTCCAATAGTGAAAGAATGGATCTCTATGCTCAACAGAAAGCTGAAAAATTACAACAAACTTTGGAAAATATTATATTTTATGGTATAACTATTCCGATTCAATTGATTCAAACAGCGGGTGTTGTGGCAATTGCAATCTTTAATGATGCTTTCCCAGCATTAAGTTTTTTCCTTATTGGTTTCTTTTTTACTAGAAGTATCTTAGGTGAATCATTTCACTTAAACTCTACTGTCATGTGCACAACTATGACATGGATTATTTTCTTTATTGTAACTGCTATAATTCCTGATATTTATATAAGTGTATTTTTAAGTTTACTATTGGGATGTGCTGTTTCGATAATTATGCATTATATTGTAGTAAAGGATGAAGAAAAATGCCAAGACGACTAGGAACTGTTTTATTCCCAATGTCCAAATGCGAATTAGAAGAGTTGTGCCGCGATAAAGGATTGAATGATTATGAAACAGAATTAATACTACGCATTTACTGGCAACGACAAAGCATTAACTTTATTGCAGATACAATGAATTTCAAAAAATATGGAAAAGGTGCGGAATTATATTCAGTTAGAACTATAAATAATATTCATAAAGAGGCTTTTTTAAAATTGACTCGTAAATGAATCTTTTTTTTGTATAAATTTGCGTAAAAATTTCATCATAGCAAAATAAATTATTGAGATAATAAACTAGGAATTGTCACACAATTCGACAATTTTTTCTAAATCATTAATATAAAATAAAAACATAGGAATAGTAATGAAAGTTTATATTCCCAGATAATGGCCAATTATCAAGTTTTTAAGGAAAGAGGTGTAGAGTGAAACAAGGCGTAGTCAAGTGGTTTAACAACGAAAAAGGATTCGGCTTTATTGAATTAGAAAAAGATAAAGATGTATTTGTACATTATACAAATATTACGATGGAAGGTTATAAATCACTAAAAGAAGGCGACATTGTAACTTACGAATTAATAGACACAGATAAAGGGTTACAAGCACATAAAGTATGTTTAGTTAAACAATTAGAGACTGTCTAGATTAGATAGTCTTTTTTTATAAAATATGTTATTATATTATTATAGGAGGATATATATGGAAATTAATATTCGTGGTGAAAAACAAGAAATTACGGAAGCGATGAAAGTATATTCGCTAGAAAAATTAAATAAACTTGCAAAATACTTAGAGAAGGAAAATGAAGTGAAAGGACATGTTCTATTTAAATTGAATGGTCCTAAACATAAAGTTGAGATAACCATTCCATTAAAAGGAATAACTCTAAGAGTTGAAGAAGAAAGAAATGATTATTATGCAGCGATTGACTCAGCAGTTGATAAGTTAGAAAGACAAATTAGAAAGAATAAAACAAAACTACAGAATAAAAAAACAAGTATAGGGAAATTATTTGTATTTGATAATATTGAATCTGAAGAATCAGATGAGAAAATCATAAAAAGGAAAAAAATAGATGTTAAACCAATGGATGAAGAAGAAGCAATTGTTCAAATGGAATTAATAGGACATGACTTCTATCTATACAAAGATACAGATATCCATAATTATGCTGTTATATATAAAAGAAAAAATGGTGGTTATGGTAAGATTGAGGTAGAATAAAAAAGATATCAAAGACTAATCATGATTGAAAGATTAGTCTTTTTTATATATAATGAAGATAATAGAGGTGAGTATATGAAAGATTCAATAGGAACATCAG
>CAZNQV010000037.1:0-8520 GCA_964575655.1 uncultured Muribaculaceae bacterium
CTTTAACTTTATCTAATTTTGCCAAATTAAAATATTCATAATTATCTTTATCATAATTAATTTTATTAAATAATTTTAAAATCTGTGCATCCATAATTACCTTCCTATATGATTTCTAATTCCTCCACAGTCACCGGCTTAACATTAAAAATCTTTCTCTTATGTCTAATACAATATCCAATAAAATCATATATATCCATATCTTCCATGACTTCATCAAATTTATAATCAGTTTTATTAAAAAACATATTATCTCTAATCATATAACTATCCAGTTTATCTTCTTTTACCCCTAAATACATTAACCAATAAGGATAGATTTGCTTTTTCATATCATTATACTCTTTTTTACCATAATTATATTTAGATTCACTAGTAGCTCTAGTATAAAGTTCATTAACTGTAATTAATTCTAAAATAACATTTATAATATCTCTATCTTCGTATTTTAAATCATTAAATTTCTGTTTCAATATCTTATAAAACAAATAAGTTAAAAAATTATCTTTATCGCGATTAGTTATCTTTTTTCCAACAATTATTACATTATTATTAACTTCAATAATATTTAAATTAGGATGAACTACCAACATATGATAGTCATCAATAATATCTTTTTTTAATATGTTACCCAAATCTTTTAAATAACTTTTTCGATTCAAATCCCATATTTCTAATAAACTTAAACGATAGCGATTAGTTTCTGTCCTAGTTCTTTTGTAAATATCACTATTTTCAAACAAATTAAATACCACATCATCATCAGGAATATAATTATCTAATTCATTTAAAATAGTATCTTTTTCTCCATATAATTCAGAATATTGTTTCTTATGATTCGTCCATAATTTTTGTTTTATTTTATGAATTTCTTCATTAATAGAAGTCTGATATAGTAAATACCACATTAGTAAATATTTATTAATCGAAAAAGATAACTTCATATAACCTCACCCTATATAAATAATATCATAAAAATTTGTCAAAAAAAAGACTAAAGCAAAAAACTTTAGACTTTAAAATTTATATTTTATAAAAAATTACAAATAGTTCGAGTAATTACCTTTTTAAAAGAACAAGTATTGGTTTTTACTTTTGTTCCAGCCGGACAATTACAACTTGTAACAATACCACTAACAGTACATGCACCTAACATTGAAGTACCTTCGCAAGAACAACTACCTGTTGGAACTGTTTTCATGGAACAACTACCATATGTTCCGTCAGCATTTTTATATGTCCATTCTGGTTTGCAATAAAGTGATGCATCACCAGCAGCTCCAGTAATTGTTGGGGTTAAACATCTAAGTTGCGTTGCCTTAGAAAAATTAACAGTACATTTTTGATTCTTTTTAATTCCAGAAACATTTAAGGTACCACTTCCACTACTAAATACTGCAGTTGCTCCGCCATCACAAGAAACAGAGAATTTTTTTGGATCATTTTCCGGATCAGCGAAAATATTAACGAAAGATGTACTACCATTATATTTAATTCCAGTTTTCTTTACGCCACCACTCGAACTTCCACCAAATACGCTAAGTGTTACTACATATGTACCAGTTGAAGAATTACCACCACTAGCTGCAGTAACCGTAATTTCAGCAGTTTGTTTTACGCCACTTCCATCATTAGCAGTAACCATTAAAGTCGCTTTACCAACACTTACACCAGTAACAATACATTTATTACCACTAGCGATGACAGTAAATACTTTTGTATTTGAAGAACTACATTTAACTGTTTTATTTGTTGCATTACTAGGTTCAATACCTGCCACAATTGTTCCTGTCATTCCGGTATTAACTGAAAGGTTAGCAGGACTAAGTGTTATCTTTGTTACAGGATTTTTTACTGAAGGTGGATTGCTAGGTAATGATTTTTTAACAACTTTGATGGTTGCTGTTGCACTCTTATTACTTCCATCATTAGTAGTAACAATAACTTTTGTAGTACCAACTTTTTTACCAGTAACTACACCATTTTGAGAAACTGTAGCAATCGATGAATTAGCAACTGTCCAAGTTACTGATTTATTCGTCGCGTCATCAGGTTTAACCGTTGCCTTTAATGTTTTCTTTGCACCCACATATACGGAAATAGATTTAGTATTTAGAGATACACTTGATACTAAAACTTTAGCATTAGGATCAATAACAACAATTTTATATTCAACTTGATTTGTCCCATCACTAATAGTTAAAGTTGTCTCACCTTTTGCAATGCCCTCAACCTCAGTATTATCAATTAGTCGTGCAATATTGCCATCAGCAAAGACAAAAGTTAAGTTTTCATAACATTTTGAATTATCACCCAAATTAATTCCTAATGGTGTTTTTTCCCCTACTGCAACCGAAATTTCATTTGTAGTAATACCATCTACTTTAAAACTATCACAAACAATAATATTTGCTTTTTTTGTAATTTTTTCTTTATCCAATTGCCCAACAACTATTAATTCAGTAGTTCCTGGTTCTAAAGCTTTTATATTTACATCAACATCTTGACCAATTTGGTTTTTGTCTTTTAAACTAGCTAAAGTATCATTTACAATTGTAAACTCAAAACTAGTTTTACTTCGATCATTTTGACCTATTGCTGAAACAGGAATCTTATATTCTTGATCAACATACATCACTGGCACAGCACCAAGTGAAATGTCTTTTAATCTACCATTTTTCCCACAAAACTTTAATAACAATAGTATTATAATGATGATGATAATAATACCTAACACAATTAGAATTATCTTTTTCCAATCAGTACTTTGCTTATTATTATCATCTGAATAAACTACATCATTTGAATTATATGAGTAATCAGTAATCTCCGGAGTCTCAGCATTAACTAAATCTTGCTCATTATCAGAAACAGGATTATAATTTTCATTCATATAAACATCTCCTTATTATATACAACACAAGTTTATCATAAATGACTAGTAATATGCAATAAAAATTAGTAAAAAAAGAATAGTTCTAATGAACTATTCTATGAACAACTAATATAAACTTTACCCACATTAGTACTATTACAAGTAGTAATAACAGATGTTATACTACATGTCTTTGTTCTAGATGTAACAGAAACAAATTTGAAAATAGGATCCGCTATAACAGTAAACCTATAATCTAAAAATTTACAACCTCGTTCGCAAGAATCATGATCTATCTTATCGTTTAAAACATTACCATTACTACAAGTACATACAGAAACTTTCTTACATGTATTTGTTCTTTTTGTATACGAACACGTTGCTTCAGTTCTATTCATTGCAACACAATTTCCACTAGTTGGTTTTACTCCCCAAACATACGAACCGCCCTGACTAGAATTACCGCAAAAATAACAAGATACATTTCCGTCATTACTTTGGGTTTTTTCTTTCCATATAGCATATAGTTTAACCGTTGCATCTGCTTTATTAGTTAAATTTTTAACAGATGCTTTGTCGGCATATTTAACAGAACCTGTTGAACTTGTCGCCCAACCTGCAAAAGTATAACCTGTTTTTACAAAACCATTTGCTCTTAAAGTTTTCGAAGTTCCATAGGTGTGAGTCTGTGATGCTGTTTCACCACTAGTAGCCCCATTACCATAGTATCTTACCTTATATTGTATTGTATTTGATGATGGTGCTTTTACAGTAATTGTAGCAGTTGCTTTTTTACCACTACCATCATTAGCAGTTACTGTTAATGTAGCACTTCCAGCTTTTACACCTTCAACAATACATTGATTCCCATTGGTTGTTACTGTAAATATTGCAGTATTTGAAGAACTACATTTTATCGTTTTATTAGATGCATTTGTCGGTGTAATACCTGCTGTAATAGTACCAGTTTCACCAACATTTTTTGATAAAGATGTAGGGCTCAATGTAATTCCTGTTACCAAAACTGGATTAGATGGTCCAGGAGTTGGCGTTGGGGTTGGTTTTGGTGTAGTAGCTTTTACTACTTTAATCGTTGCTGTTGCTGTTTTATTACTACCATCTAAAGTTGTTACCGTAACTTTAGTTGTACCAACCTTTTTACCTTTAATTACACCAGTTTGTGATACTGTTGCAATACTTGAGTTAGCAATTGACCATTTAACTTTTTTATTAGTTGTATCACTTGGTTTAACTGTTGCTGTCATCTTTTTAGTTTTATTAACATAAACTGTTACACTCTTAGCATTAAGAGAAACACTACTTGCTTTAACAACAGCATCCGGATCACTTACAATGATATCATAAGTAATTTCATTTGAACCATCACTAATTGTTAGTGTTGTTTTCCCTTTTGCTAAACCTTCTATTTTATTATTATCAACCATTCTTGCAATAGCACTATTACCAAATGTAAATGTTAGTGCTGCGTAACACTTTGGATTATCACCAAGATTTAATCCAAGTTCAGCCTTTTCTCCTACTGCAACTGAAATAGTTTGATCGGTGATTCCGTCTACCTCAAATCTGTCACAGACAATTACATCAGCTGTTTTAGTTTTTCTTTCCTTACCCAACTGCCCTACAACCTCAAGTTTTGTAGTACCAACTTCTAAAGCTTTAATATTTGCCTCAACATCTTGACCTATTTGAATTTTATTTTCTAACTCCGCAACTGCAGGATTAACAATAGAAAATTCAAATTGTGTTTGACTTCTATCTCCAGTGCCTATTGCAGAAACAGGAACCTGATATTCTTGATCGACATACATTACAGGAACATCTCCAATTGTAATATCTTTCAAATGACCACTTTTTCCGCAAAATTTTAATAACAATAAAATTATAATAATTATTATTATAATCCCTAAGATTATTAAAACTATTTTTTTTGCATTTGAACCACGATTTACATAATTGTTACTATTATCATCAGAATAAACAACATCTTCTGAATTATATGCATATGTATCGTTATTCTGTAAATTTGGTTCTACATTTTGATTACTATCTCCGATGGGATTATAGTTTTCATTCATACTATATCACTCCTTACTATATATACATAATCTTAACACAATTCATTAGCTAAATGCAATATAAAAAGCGAAAGATTTATGAATTATTAAATCTTTCACTTTTTTCAATTTCTTTATCATTAAAATCAGTATCACTTAACTGTTGAATTAATTTTTTTTGATCTCTTGATAATCTTTTAGGAATTACAACTTTAATTACAACATACATATCACCATAGAAATTTTGATTTACATCTTTAATTCCTTTGCCTTTAATACGATGTTTGTCACCCGTTTCACTACCCTCTGGTATTGTCAATTTAATATTTCCCTGTAAAGTTTTAATATTTTTTTTACACCCTAATACTGCTTCCGTAATAGTTATTGGTAACTCTAAATAAACATCATTTTCATCTCTAGTATAAAATTCATGATTACTAACTTGAAACTCAATATACAAATCTCCTGGAATACCTGATTTAGATACTTCCCCTTTGCCTCCAATCTTTAATCTATTACCGGTATCTACCCCTTCAGGTATTGTAACTACTATATCTTTATTAACTTTAATTTGACCACTACCACGACAAGTTGAGCATGTTCTTTCATAAGTTTTACCTTTACCATTACAATATGGACAAGTTGTTCTAGTTAAAAAACTTCCAAATAAAGTTCTTTGTTCACTAGTAATAGTACCACTACCGTGACATTCTGAACAAACTTCTTCTCCAAAACCACCCTTACCATCACAATCATCACATTTATCTAACGAATCAATATTTAATTCTTTCTTACAACCAAGGGCAGCTTCCATAAACGATAATTTCATTTGAACAAGAATATCATTACCTCTAGTATTAGCATTTCTTCTATTACTTCTACCACCAAAATTACCAAACATGCCGCCTTCAAAAACACTACTTAATATATCATCAAAATTAAAATCACTAAAATCAAAGCCATTAAAGCCACCAGCTCCACCAGTATTTTGATTAAAAGCATCATGTCCAAATTGATCATACTGTTTTCTTCTGCCTTCATCAGACAAAACAGCATAAGCTTCTTGTGCTTCTTTAAATTTTGCTTCAGCATCAGGTTCTTTACAAACATCAGGATGATATTTTTTGGCTAATTTTTTAAAAGCACTTTTTATTTCATCTGTTGATGCTCCTTTATTAACACCCAAAACCTCATAATAATCTTTTTTTGCCATATACTGCCTCTTTTCTAGTTATTTAAAACTTTAATAAACTCTTCTAATGTATCACTAAATACATCCATAGCCTTACTAATTGTATCATCTTCAATAATATCAATACCAACACTTTTTAATATTTCAAGTGGATAATTACTACCACCAGACTTCAAAAACTCTAAATAATTAATAACTGCATTAGGTTTATTATTTAAAATATCACTAACTATCTTAGTTGCTATTGATATCCCTGTAGCATATTTATATACATAAAAACTATTATAAAAATGTGGTATTCTCATCCATTCATACTTAATTTCTTTATCATGAATAATATTTTTATCATAATACTTTTTATTTAATTTTAAATATATTTTACTAAACTCTTCTTCCGTTAAAACCATTCCTTTAGCATCCTTATCATGAACTATCTTTTCAAACTCTGCAAACATCGTTTGACGAATTAAAGTAGTCCTAAAACTATCTAGTAAATCATTTAAATAAAATAATTTTTTTTCTTTTGTCTTAGCTTTATTATACAAATATCTATTTAATAACATTTCATTAACTGTACTTGCTATTTCTGCTAAAAATATTGGATAAGCTGAATCATGATATTCTTGATTATTATTCGAATAATAACTATGCATTGAATGACCTAATTCATGAGCTAATGTTGAAACATCATTTAATGTATTCTCATAATTAAGTAATAAGAAAGGTTTAGTTCCATAACTTCCCCAAGAATAAGCTCCTGTTTTCTTACCTTCATTATAATAAACATCAATCCATTTATCATCAAATGCTTTAATTAATAATTGTTGATATTCTTCTCCTAAAGGTTTTAATGCTTCTAATACTATTTCCTTAGCTTCTTCGTAACTATAATTATTTTTAACTTTCCTTACTAAAGGAACATATAAATCATACATATGGATCTTATCTATTCCTAAAACTTGTTTTCTAATATCAATATATTTATGAACTATATCTACTCGCTCAGTTACTGAATTAATTAATTTATCATATAGTTTGGGATCAATATTATCATTATATAGTGACATTTGTAATACTGAATCAAAACCCCTAGTTTTGGCTACAATTCGATCAGTTTTAATATCGCTACTTAAACACTTAGCACATGTATTTTTTAAACCAATATAACTCTTATATAATTTTTTAAATACTGTTCTTCTAACTCTTTGATCATAAGATTCCAAATATTTACCATAATTACTATTATTAAGTACAACATTATTATTATTTTCATCTTTAAATGTCCCAAAACTAATATCTGTATTATTTATTTTATCAAATATTGAACTAGCACTACCAAGAATTTCTTCTAATCTCGCTAATAATTCTTCTTGTTCAAGTAATAAAATATGCTTTTTCATTCTAAATAAATCTTCAAGATAAAAACTATATTTTTCTAAATTAGTATTCTCTTTTATATAACTTAATACTAAATCATAATCATTATTTAATAACTCTGTAGTAAAGAAAGCACTTTGTTCATTAGTATAACTAAGTAAACTTTCAATCTCATCAACTAAAACTAAGTTTTTACTAATTCTAGTATCTTCATGTGATTTCATATTAGCATAAACATAAAGTTTAGAAGTAATCATTCCTATTTGCATATATATTTGTAATGCACTATCTAAATTATTAGTATTATCTAATAAATGATTTTGTAATTTTTTTAATTCTTTAGTTAAATCGTTAACTTGTTTTATATCATTTTTTACTTCTACATCAGTATTATATATACTACTTAAATCCCATTTATAACTGTTATCAATTTCATCTCTTTGCTTAATTTTACTCATTATTTTATCCTTTCTTTACTACAAAGTTCTAGTTTAACTAGAACTTAAATAAATTACTTTTCTTCGTATTCTGCTTCTTTAACATCATCTTTTTTATCTTCAGTATTTCCTGTAGGTTGTTCTTGGTGTTGATATAACTTAGTTGCTAAAGCATACACTTTTTCTTGAAGTTTTTCTTTTTTATCTTTTATTTCATCAATTGAATTTTTTTCTAAAGCCTCTTTTAAATCCTTGATTGCAGCTTCTGCTTCTTCTTTTTCTTTAGCTTCTACTTTATCACCAAGATCTTTAATAGTTTTTTCAGTTTGGAATATCATTTGTTCAGCTTCATTTTTAAGATCAATTTCTTCTTTACGTTTCTTATCATCTTCTTTGTTTGCTTCTGCTTCTTTCATCATCTTATCGATTTCTTCTTCTGATAATGTATTATTAGAAGTAATCGTAATAGATTGTTCTTTACCTGTACCTAAATCTTTAGCATGAACATTAACAATACCATTAGCATCTATATCAAATGTAACTTCAATTTGTGGAACTCCTCTA
>CAZNQV010000038.1:0-8077 GCA_964575655.1 uncultured Muribaculaceae bacterium
ACTTATTACTTCTAATTCATTTTCCATATTATCTACCTATTTTATTATATCATAAAAAAAAGTTTATTTTTAAACTCTTCTTATATAATCACATTTAATATATTTTTCTTTCAATTAAATCAATTGTTCTTTTTGTTTCGTCAGTCAAAGCATCATGTAATTTTTGATGTTTTCTTAATTCTTTAATCAATTCTATTTCTTCGTTTGACACTAGAGTCGAATAATTAGAATTACTTTCCGCTATTATATATGCATCATTACCGATTAAATAATCAATTGATACATTCATTTGTTTTGATAATTGAATTAGGTTCTCAGTGCTAGGATATTTTATGCCATTCTCCCAATTACAAATACTAACTTTTGAAACATTCAAAAGCGCACCCAATTGTTCTTGTGTAAAATTAAGCTCTAATCGCTTATCTTTTATTCTTTTTCCAAGCATATTATCACCTCTTATTTATCACCATTATAATTAAGTAGTGTTAACAATTGCTTAAAATTAATCAATAGTTAATTATTTTATTTAATAATTCTTCAAAAAAATAAAGATGATTCACTCATCTTTATTTTTACTTGATAAAAATGTTACTTTCTCAGCGATAACTTCGGTATTATACTTAGTTTCATTGTCTTTTTCATAACTACTAATCTCAATTCTTCCTTTAACGCCCACAACATCACCTTTTTTACAGTACAAACTAGTATTTTCGGCAACGCCACTCCACAATCTACAAGATATGAAATCAGTATCATATTCACCATTAACATTTTTATAGCTCCTAGGCACTGCTAAAGTTATTCTAGTTGTCTTATTACCTTTATCAGTTTCTTTTAATTCTGGATCTTTAACTAATCTTCCTACTAAAACTACTTGATTTAACATATAATTGCTCCTTTCTTGCAATCATCTTAAAGGATTATTTTTAGGCTGTCAAAACGACATTTTGTGTGTTTTAAATCAGTATCCAAATATAAAAAAAACAATTATTAAGTGTAAAAATTGTTTTTCATTTTATTTTTATATATTATTTATTAAGTTTATAAGTTTTTACAAATTGTTTTTCAATAATTGATTTAGTTCTACTGCATACTCTAATGGTAATTCTTCCTTAAACCTATCTACGAAACCTAAAATTATTAATTCAGTTGCTCTTTCTTTAGAAATTCCACGATTCATTAAATAGAATAAACTTTCTGGATTAATTTTTGATACAGTTGCTTCATGTTCGATAGCACTATCATTGTTTTCACAAATATTAGTTGGATAAGCATCACTTTTAGACTTTTCATCAAGTATCAAACTATCACATTTCACAATAGCATTGCTATTAATGGCAGCTTCTTTAATTAATACTTTCCCACGATAAGTAGCATTACCACCATTCTTACTAATGCTTTTAGAAATAATACTGCTTTTAGTGTTTTTACCTAAGTGAATCATTCTGGCACCGCTATCTATTACTTGGTCTTCCGTTGCTACACTAATTGTAATACAGGTTCCTTTAGAATAATCACCTTTTAAAATTGATGCTGGGTATTTCATAGTGATGCCCGAACCAATATTGCCGTCAATCCATTCCATCGTACCATTTTCCTCAACCAGAGCTCTTTTGGTAACTAGATTTAAAACGTTATGAGCCCAGTTCTGGATAGTTGAATAACGACAAGTACTATTTTTGCCAACATAAATTTCAACCACAGCAGCGTGCAAATTTGAGCTAGTATATTCTTTGGCGGTACAACCTTCAATATAATGAAGACTGCTATTATCATCAACTATGATTAATGTTCTTTCGAATTGGCCTAAATCTTTACTACTAATTCTAAAGTAACTTTGTAATGGACGATCTAAAATGGTATCTTTAGGAATATAAATAAAACTTCCCCCAGAGAAAACAGCACTATTTAAAGCGGTAAACTTATTTTCATTAGGATTAACAATCTTTGCAAAGTATTTTTTTACTAATTCCGGATAATCTTGCATAGCTTTTTCGATTGATGTAAAAATAACATTTTTCTTTGCTAATTCTTCTAACATATTATGATATATAACTTCACTTTCATATTGAAC
The DNA here is from genome assembly GCA_964575655.1 of uncultured Muribaculaceae bacterium. Taxonomy (GTDB): domain Bacteria; phylum Bacillota_I; class Bacilli_A; order RF39; family UBA660; genus DAOPMC01. Next base: position 2,075 of record CAZNQV010000038.1, read on the forward strand.
GCCAATACCATCTAAGTTACTTTCACTATCAATTACACCAAGTTGACCGAATTCGTCTTTAATACCACAATTTATGTTGTCCCAAGAATCTTTGATATCAAAAGTATCAGATTTATAGTAAACAATATTGTTAAAGTCTAAATTGATACTAGGTCCAAATGAAGGCATTGGCAATTCTTTAAATTTCTTAAAAGATTGTAATCTAAAATCACAAATCCATTGAGATTCGTGCTTTAATTCAGATATTTGTTTAACATTTGCTTCATTTAAACCTTTTATTTCCATTTATACTCCTTTATATTGTTCAATAGCATTTAACAATGCTTTTGCTGGTAACATTGCGCAATTCTTACGATTAGGTTGCAAATATATTTCATTATAAACATTTAATTCTTCTAATAAATTATCATTATATTCTTGTTCATTAATCATATTTTGATAGTTTTGTAAAATATCTTTAATTTCATCAATTGATTTATTAATAACTTTTTGTAACATGATTGAAGTTGCTGATGTAGATATGGCACACGCTTCGCCATCAAACTTAATATCTTTGATTATGTTATTTTCAAATAATACATAAATATCAATATTATCAATACATGATTCATTATTAGTATTAACTTTGATATAGCCATTAACATTATTACTATCTCTATGAAAAGGATTATTGTAGTTTTCTAGTATGATTTCTCTTTTCAAATCTTGATTCATTATATCACCATCTTTAAAATATCTTTTTCTTGTAAAGCTTTTATTAGTTGATCTATTTCTTCTTTATTATTATATAAATATAAACTAACTCGGCAAGTATTTTTAATACCGAAATCATCTTTTAACATTTTGGCACAATGATTACCTGCTCTTACACAAATATGTTTAGTATTTAAATATATTGCAGTATCTTGGGGAAAAACTCCATCAACATTAAATGTGATAATTCCCGTTTCACTATTTTTGTTATATATAATAATATTAGGATTTTTTTCTAATCCTTCAATTAAATATTTTTTTAATTCTTTTTCATGCTGTTCTATTTTGGAATAACCAATACTATTTATATAATCAATTGCACTACCCAAACCTATCACACCACTAATATTTTGCGTCCCCGCTTCCAATCTAGATGGTAATAAATTATATTCCATATTATGTGTTTCAAAAGAACTGTTCATCCCACCACCTACTATTAGTGGTTTCATTTTATCTAACAATTGATATTTGCCATAAAGTACTCCTACGCCTGTTGGACCCAACATTTTATGAGATGAGAATGCTAAAAAATCAATATTTAATTTTTGGACATCTACTTTCATATGAGGAACACTTTGTGCACCATCAACTACTAAATAAATACCATTTGATTTAGCGAACTCACCTAATTCTTTGATAGGCCTAATATCACCTACAACATTACTAACTTGAGCTAAAGATATAACTTTTGTTTTTTTAGTAACTTGAGTCATAACATTATCAAATATTACTTTATATTCATTATCCAAAGGAATATATTTTACAACTATTCCTATTTCTTTTTCTAATTCTAGCCAAGGTAAAACATTAGATGCATGTTCAGCTTTAGATATTAATACTTCATCCCCTGATTTTAAGAAATACTTCATAAAACCTTGCGTAATCATATTCAATGATTCAGTACATCCTTTTGTAAATACTATTTCTTTAGTATCATTGGCATTAATTAATTCTTTTACTTTTTCTCTTGTTCCTTCATATAATAAGTCAACCTTTTGACTGTTATCATAATCTCCTCTATGAGCATTAGCGGTATACTTCGTATAATAGTCTATAACACTATTGACAACACTAGTTGGTTTAAGAGTTGTTGCACCATTATCAAAGTAAATTAAATTTTGATTAATGATTGGAAAATCTTCTCGATTCATTTTTTCACCTCCAATAATTATCTAATATATCAAGACATGAATTTATTTGTTGATAATCTAAATTCATATGACCAATTAAAAATGCTTTAGATAGTATCTGATAATACTTTTTATCAGGAATACCTCTTGATTCTAAATAAAATAACCAGTCTTTTTTAAATTCACCAATATAAGAAGAATGATTAGCAACAACATCATTATTATCAATAATCAAATTAGGAAGGACTACGCCTTTATTATTAAATAATATGATGTTACTATTTTGAGTGGTTTCACTGCCACTTGCTTCTTTTATGATGGTTCCATTAATAATAAACTTTAATTCGTTGCCCAAGTTTATCCCATGATTGTTAATTATACTGGTCGAATGCTGCCCTTCGTGATTAACATTAATAATATAACTGCTACTATTATTATTGATAACTGATAAATTAAAAACGATGCTACTATTCTCTTTTAAATTAAAAGTAAAACTACAATCAGTATTAACCGAAATACAATTAAAGATTAATTTAGAATTTTGTGCTAAACTGCATACTATTTCATTGTTACTATTTAATATTTTAAAAAAAACATTTAATTCCTCATCTTCCTTCAAATCTATTGCCGTTAATTCATTAAAGTTTTCTAAAATCATATCATTCTTGTTTATTTTATTCATATTATGATTCCTCGCACACGCTATTTATCTTATCAATGACATTTTTATATCCAAATTTTTCAATTTTCGTTGCTAAATCAGCATTACCAGTTTCTTTTATTTTGCCATCTAACAAAATATGCACATATTGAGGTTTCAAATATTCTAAAATGCGAGGGTAATGAGTAATAATTAAAACACTAGTATTAGGATTATTTGATAGATAGTCATTGATAGCATTGCAAATTATCTTTAAACTATCAACATCAAGTCCAGAATCTAATTCATCTAATATAATAAACTTTGGTTCTAACATTAACATCTGTAAAATCTCATTTTTTTTAGCTTCACCGCCAGAAAAATTTTGATTAATCGAACGATGAATCATTGATTTATCCATGTTTAAATTAGTTACGTTAGTTTCCAATTTTTTTAAGAAATCATATAAACCAATTTGAGTATCATACTTAGCATTCATTGCACTTCTTAACAACTCTGAATTAGTTACACCTTCAATTGATATAGGGTTTTGAAATGATAAGAATATCCCTTTACGAGCCCTTTCATCAGTACTCATTGTAATAATTGAATTATCATCTACTGTGATATCACCACTAATCACATCAAATCTTTTATCTCCCATGATTACTTTTGATAAAGTGCTTTTTCCAACGCCGTTAGGTCCCATTAAGGCATGAACTTCACCAGAATTTATATCTAAATTAAAATCTTTTAATACTTGTTTTTCTTCAGCAACAACATTTAGATTAATAATTTTTATATTCATAAAACTTCACCACTTAAATTTTATCACTTTTTTAGTTATATTACCATAAAAAAGACTGAATAGGAATTTTTATTTTATATTCATATTCTAATAAAATAAAAAAGCAATGCTAATGGCATTGTTTTTTTTAATATAAAAAATATGCTAATTTAACGGTCTTATTTTTGAAGTTCTTTTTTCTCTTCCTTCAATTTACCATAAGCAATCTTTCCCACTAATGTTTTAGGCAATTCATGACGATATTCAAATTCATAAGGAATGGCGTATTTGGCAATATTTTGTTTACAATAGAGTTTAATGTCATTTTTTATTTTATCAGTTGCTTCAATACCCTCTTTTAAAATAATATAAGCTTTGCCTACTTCACCTTTATAGTCATGTTGAATGCCTATAACAACAGCATTGTTTATCATAGGATGTTTTCTTAATACATCTTCAATATACGTTGGATAAATATTATATCCAGAAGAAATAATAATTCTTTTTAATCTTTGCTTGAAATAAATTAAACCTTCTTTATCCATTGAAGCGATGTCACCTGTATGTAACCATATTTTTCCATCTTTGTGTCTTTTTAATACTTTTTTTGTCTCTTCTTTATCATTATAATACCCCATCATAACTGTCGGTCCAGTGATACAAATTTCGCCATCCTCATCATATGGCAATTCATCACAAGTTCCTATTTTTACAATTTTATAATACATATCAGGAAGTGGTATTCCTATTGAACCATCTTTATAATAATTAGATGGCGTTAAACAAGTTGCGCCAACACATTCTGTCAAACCATAACCAACACGAATAACAGCACTTGAACCATGATCTTTTAAAAATTGTTCAGTTTTCTTTTTCAAATCTAGTGATAGAGTATCACCACCAGATACAACACAAGTAACGCATTTTAAAGCATCAGAGGTCATTTCTTCATCTTTTATAAGGGCCTCAAATAAAGTTGGTACACCGGCTAGAAAATTAGGTTGATACTTATTAATTAAACGGTTAAATTCCTTAGCTTTAAATTGTGGAATTAAAATGACGCTCATCCCAGCACATAATGGTGTATGGATGCAAACACCAATCCCAAATCCGTGAAAAATAGGCATTATCGCTAAAACAGAATCACCTGCTTTTGATGGATCACACATTAAGTGACATTGTAAGGCTAATGCATTAAAATTTATATTTGATAAAGCGATTCCTTTGGGATTCCCTGTTGTTCCACCACTATACAAAATAACTGCTAAATCTTTAGCTTTTCGTTTAACGCGGTAACTTCCTCGATAAGTTCTACCTAAATCATAAAATACTCGCCAAGTGATAGTTTTTGAATCTTCAATAATTTGTTTTTTATTTTTTACTTTGACCATCCAATAGGCAAAAGTTGTAAATACATTAAAATCATCCCCAGCAGAAGTTACTATTACTTTTTCAACTTTGGTTTTATCAAGAACTTTCATTACTTTTGGATATGTTAGATCAATTGTTAATACCATCTTTGAATTACTCGACGATAAATAAAACTCTATTTCATTTTCACTAGATAATGGATGGACCATATTAGCGATAGCTCCAACCATATTTACTGCATAAAACATGATAATTGCCTGTGGGGTATTGGGCATACATATCGTTACAACATCGTTTTCTTTAATACCTTGTTTTTTTAATGCTCTAGCAGTCAATTCTATTCGTGATATCAACTCTTTAAAAGTTTTTTTTACACCAAAATAACTGTAGGCCACATTGTTAGGATACTTCTTCGCTGCTACTTCCAAATAACTGCTAAGTGACCCATTATAATAATTTAAATGTTTATCTACTCCCTCACGATATAGTTTAGTCCATGGTGATTTAATATTTTTACTCATAGAATGTATTCCTCCAATTAATCTTATGATTAATAATTTATTTTTAAACGATAAAATAAATTATATCATTAGAAAGTATTTTTGTAAAATTCATCAAAAAAAAGATAATAACTAATAAATTATTATCTTAATATCTTATAATGCGTCTTTTCTTGAGAAGTTTAATCTTCCTTTTTTATCGGTTCCAATAGCTTTAACAACAATTTCATCACCGACATGAACAACATCTTCTACTTTTTCAACACGTTCTTTGGCTAAATGCGAAATATGAACTAAACCTTCACATCCAGGCCATACTTGAACGAAACAACCAAATGTTTCAATTTGAACAACTTTAGCGGTATAGATTTTGCCTTCTTCTACTTCTTTGACAACATCCTCAATCATTGCTTTAGTCTTTTCAATTATTGCTTTATTGGTATGATAAATGATTACTCTTCCATCATCTTCTAAATCAACTTTAACAGCATTAACATCGTTAACTGTTTTAGTATTAGATGCTTCAAGAATAATTTTTGTAATCATTTCACCACCACGACCAATAACCTCTTTAATCTTTTCTGGTTTAATCATGAATGTAACCATCTTTGGTGCATATTCTGATACTTCAGGTCTTGGTGCAGGTATTTGTTTAGTGATTACATCTAAAATTTCCATTCTGGCTACTTTAGCTTGCTCTAAAGCTTCTTTTAAAATTTGTTTAGTAATACCTTTTATTTTAATATCCATTTGTAATGCACAGATACCATCTTTAGTTCCGGCAACTTTGAAATCCATGTCACCTAAATGATCTTCCATACC
>CAZNQV010000039.1:0-7585 GCA_964575655.1 uncultured Muribaculaceae bacterium
CAAGACGATTATATATTTACAGGGTGGTCGATCACTGGAGAAGGAAGTAGTGTTAGTGGTAATACTATTACAGTAGGCACATCAAATGCTACAGTAACGGCACAATGGCAGATTAGTAATGTTTTAGTTACTTTTGATTCACAAAGTGGTAGTGCGTGTTCTCCATCAACAATTACTCTAGTTCTAGGTCAAACATACGAAATATCATGTACTCCAACAAGAACAGGGTATACCTTTGGCGGATGGTGGACTGGTACAAACGGTAGTGGCACACAAGTAACAAGCAACACAAATGTAACAAATGACATTGCGCATACATTGTATGCAAAATGGACGCTAAATACATATACCATAGTATATAATGGTAATGGCAATACTGGAGGAAGCACTAGTAGTAGTACCCATACTTATGGGGTAGCAAAAGCTTTAACAACAAATAGTTTTACAAAAACCGGACATACCTTTGCTGGCTGGGCAACAAGTGCGGATGGAGATGTTGCATATACAAATGGGCAAAGTGTAACTAATTTATCAACAACTAATGGTGCTACTGTGAACTTATATGCTAAGTGGACTGCAAACACATATACAGTAACAATAAATAAAACAAACGGTACAGGTGCAACATCGCTTTCAGTAAATTACGGAGGAACAGGAACTGCGACAGTAACACCGACAGCCAATCATTTATTGTATACAATTTCTGGTACAGGATGTAGTTGGACTGGTAATACTCTAACGGTTTCCAATGTAACAAGTAATAGAACATGTACATTATCATTTATGCCGAAACTGACAACCAAAACACAAGGCGATTATGTTCTATATACCGGGGCTGGAGGGTGTGCCGATACTAATTTAAATGGTCAAACTATATTAGATCGCTGTAATGGTAAAAACGCTAACACCGGATCTGGTAAAAATGGTTTAGGCTATTGCAACGGATCAAGTTATGGATATTTATATGAAGGATGGCGTATTGCATACATATATGATGGAGTAGTACACTTAATAAGTGCTGGCTCTCCAGAATGTATGGCTCAAGCTGGAAGTAATTATACGACTACAATTAATAATATGAATACAAAAGCATTGGCATATTGTAATACCACTTATGCGTATTCTGGTTCTTGTTCATCAGCTGTCGCATGGAATCTGAAACAAACAGATTTTCAACGAATTTTAGGTAATTCTTCCACACTAGCTGATTGTAGAAACTCTACATCAGCGGCATGTGGGAATACAAATCAATTGATTAACAATGGTGACAGTTATTATTGGTTTGCGCTTAATTATTCAGACGCTGGAAGAGTATATAAATGGAATCGTGCATCAATACTATATTCTTCATCTGGTAGTTCAACTGAAGCTAATGGAATAAGACCGATACTTAAATTAAAAGGCACAGTTGTTGTAACTGGTGGTAGTGCAGCAGCTGGCTGGTCAATAGCAATAGGAACCTCATAAAAAAGATAAGAGTTACAAAATGTACTAAATTTTGTAACTTTTTTGTTGTTATTATTTTTTAAAAAAGTTATAATAAAAAGTATTAATTTGGAAGGAGCGATTTTATGATTAAAACTAGTCTACCAGTATTAATTCTAAAAGGCACTATTCTCTTTCCAAATAGTGAAATAAGATTAGAAATGGATTCTACCAATGATAAAGAATTATTATCTTTAGCAGAATCATATTATGATAAACATATATTAGTGGTTAATCAAATAGATCCATTAGAAGAAACTCCCGATATTTTAGAATTACCTAATGTTGGTGTACTAGGCTTAATTGTTATGAAATTAGATTTACCTAATGGTAGAACTAGAGTTGTTATAAAAGGAATAAAAAGAATTCAAATCGACAAATATGAAAAGGATGACAATAATCTTATTTCTTCAGTCGAACCAATAGAAGAAGAACAATTAGAACCTTTAGAAGAACAAGCTTATGCTCGAAGCCTAATTCGGCAACTAGAAAACTTTATTGAAAACGTTCCGTACATGAGTAATAGTATTTTATCACAAATCCAGGATATGACAGATATTGAGCGACTAACGGATATTATTACAATTTATTTAAATCTTTCTTATACTAGGAAGCTAGAGTTATTAGAAGAGTATAACCCAACTATCCGCGTAAAGATGTTATTAGATGATATTAATAAAGAATTAAAAATCATTGAATTAGAGAAAAATTTAGAGCAAGAAGTTGCAAAAGAATTAGAACAAACGCAAAAAGAATTCATTTTACAAGAAAAAATAAAAGCTATTAAAAAAGAACTTGGTGATGGTAATGACAAAGATACCGAAGTAGATGATTATAAACAAAAAGTATCACAGTTAAAATGTCCTCTTAAAGTAAAAGAACGTTTATTGCAAGAAATAAAGCGTTATGATATTTGTTCACCAAATTCACCAGAGCTAAGCGTTATTCGTAATTATATTGACTATCTAATAAGGCTTCCATGGAAAACATATACGAAAGATAATACTGATTTAAATAAAGCACTAGCAGTGCTGAATGATAGTCATTATGGATTAGATAAAATAAAGGAACGAATCATTGAATTTTTAGCACTAAAGCAAATGACTAAAGATGCTAATAGTCCAATTATTTGTTTTGTTGGCCCGCCTGGGGTAGGGAAAACATCCCTTGCAAAATCAATTGCCGAAGCAATGAATCGCAAGTGGACAAAAATATCTGTTGGTGGCATTAATGATGAAGCAGAGATAATGGGGCATCGCCGAACTTATATTGGAGCAGCTCCGGGCAAAATCATTCAAGGAATGAAAAAAGCTCAATCTTCTAATCCCGTTTTCATTATTGATGAAATAGACAAAATGACCAAAGATATTAAAGGTGATCCAGCATCTAGTTTATTAGAAGTTTTGGATAAAGAGCAGAATAAATGCTTTGTAGATCATTATATTGAAGAGGAATATGATTTATCAAAAGTAATGTTTATTTGTACAGCTAATTATATTGATCGAATTCCATCAGAGTTATTAGATCGTTTAGAAATCATTGACTTAAATAGTTATACTGATTATGAGAAACTAAATATTGCGAAGAATTATCTAATTAAAAAATCTCTAGCAAATCATGGACTAGAACCCAATCAAATTGTATTTAGTGATGAAGCAATCTTAAATATTATTAGATGTTATACTAAAGAATCAGGAGTTCGTGAGTTAGAAAGAAATATCGACTCTATCTTAAGAAAAATTATTAGAGAAATGTTAGAAAAGAAGAAAAAAGATACATATGTAATAGAAGAAAAAAAGATTACTAAATATTTAGGAAACCCTAAGTATCCTTATACTATAAATGTTGAAGATCATGTTGGAGTTGTCAATGCTATGAGTTATACACCGCTAGGCGGCGATATATTACCCATTGAAACTTTAATTTATCAAGGAAATAATGAAATAATTACTACAGGATCATTAGGAGAAGTATTTATTGAAAGTACTAAAATTGCACTAAGTTATATTAAAAATAATAGTGTAAGGTTACAAGTAGACATAAAAAAAATAAAAGATAGCAATATTCACATCCATGTTCCAGAAGGAGCTGTAAAAAAAGATGGGCCATCAGCAGGTATCGCCATTACTACAGCACTTCTTAGTTTATTGTTAAATAAAAAAATTTCCTCTAGTATATCAATGACAGGGGAAATGACATTAACAGGTAAAATCCTAGCAATTGGAGGATTAAAAGAAAAAATAATTGGTGCTAAACGTGCAGGTATTACTAAAATATATTTGCCATTAGATAATCAAAACGATTTAGAAGAAATTGAAGAATATATTAAGGAAGGAATAGAGTTTGTTACGGTTAGTAACTATACTGAACTAGAACAAGATTTATTTGGTGGTAAAAATGAATGAGATATACACATCAGATCCATTAATGCAATTGGTTATTGCTCAGTGGGAATACTTACAACACATTGATGAAGTAAAGGGTTATCGATTAATGTACATATATCAAAAAAATTTAATAATAAGTGCAGGAATTGAAGAGTTAAATTTTTTATATCGTATGCCTGAATTAATTGAAACAAATTTAAAAATTTTAAATGATTTCCTAGAAGAAGATTTATTTGCTCACTCTAATTATCAAGAAAGTATTTCCCAAGCTGTTGATAATTTAGCATATTATCAAAGAAAGTATCAAAGTCCATATAATACGCAACTTAATGATTTAATAGTTTTCAAAAATAGCATATGTTCTGAGAAAAAAAATACAAACGAGGAGTTTTTATTAAGAGAATGTACTATTAGACAACTAAAGTTTAGAGATAAAATCAATGTTATGGGTGGTAATAAATACCCTGCATACGAAACTAATGATTTAGTGGTTTATCTTACCGAATACATCTGGTTAAGTGATTTTAGATACTGCCTACTACAAGATCCAGAATCACATACTGATTCAAAAATATTTAATCGAATTAGGCAATCTTCAATCAATAAAATAGAAGAAGATTATCAACTAAAAGATCATTTAAAACTATTACATAGACATTATGAAGAAGATAAATAATTATCTTCTTTTCATTTTATATAAAATAATGCATATATTTTAATGAATGAAAGGAGATAAAAGATGAAAAAAGTTATACCATTTGCTAAAGATATACCATTTAAAAGTAAAATAAGTGATATTACAAGTATATCATTAGATCATGATTTATCATTTGAAAACAATTTATTAATTGGTAATTTTTACATTAAAGGGCAATATCGAATGACCGAAGCCAGCCAAATTGATACTGATTATAATTATAAAATCCCATTTGAAATAACAATTAGTGATAAATACTTGCTAGATGAGGTGTCATTTGATATTGAAGATTTTTATTATGAGGTAATCGATGAAGAAATATTGAGAGTCAATATCGAAGTATATGTTGATGGATTAATTGAGAAAAAGGAATTACCAAGAGAAGAAGTTGCACATTTAATTTCATTAGATAAAGAAGATATTAGAAATCAAATTGATAAGGAATCGAATGATGAATGTGATGAAGAACCAATTATTGAACAAGAAACAAAAGAAGAAAGGGATAATAGTGAAAAAAATGTCGTTAAGGTAGAAGATGTTATCACTAATATAAATAGTAATAATGAAGAAAAATATTTAACATATAGTATATATATTTTTAGAGAAAATGATACATTACAAGATATTATGGAAAAATACCAAATTAATAAAGAAATACTTAGTGAGTATAATAATTTAGACGATGTTAAGATTGGTAGTAAACTGATTATTCCTAGCTCAAACAAAAATGAATGATTGTCGTGATTTATTAAAGAAATATAATCTTATTCCTAAAAGTTTTTATAAAAAGGATAAAGTTAGAATAATTGAATCTAAAGATAAAAAATATGTATTAAAAGAAAAAAAACGAGATAAAAAGGATTTATTTGAATACTTAACATCACGCAATTTTTCTTTTTTTCCTAGAATTTATAATGATGATCAAAATGATAGTTTTGAAATATATGATTATATCGAAGAAATAAATATGCCAAAAGAACAAAAGGCTGAAGATATTGTCAATTTAATGACTTTACTGCATAACAAAACTACTCATTATAAAACAATTGATATTGAAGATTATAAAATTATTTATGAAGAATTAAAAGAAAAAATAATTAATTTAACAGACTATTATGAGGAATTAAATAATTTGCTTGATGAAGAAATGTACATGTCACCAAGTAATTATTTATTAGCAAGAAATATATCAAAAATATATTCAGCTTTAAATTATTGTAGTAACGAATTAGATAATTGGTATCAAAAAATTAAGAATAAAACAAAAGAACGGGTAGTCACCGTTCATAACAATTTAAAATTAGAGCATTTAATAAGGAATGATGATAATTATTTAATCAGTTGGGATAATTATAAAATAGATAATCCTATTTACGATCTATACTCATTTTATAAAAATAATTATGACCAAATAGAGTTTTATGAATTATTAAAACTCTATGAAGCAAAATATCCACTAATGGATGAAGAACGCAAATTACTTTTCGTAATGTTATCACTGCCAGATAAATTTATTAAACAGGATAGTGAATATGATAATGTAAAACTTACGAATAGTATAATAAATTATTTATATCAGACAGATCAATTATTATCACCATATTATTCGAAACAACAAAATGAAGAAGAATAGTATTTCAAATAGTAAAATAATGGCATTACAGGTTAAGGTAAAAAATACTGTTAGTATCGCCTGATAAATAATAACCACCCACCAAATTAATAGCAGTCCAAAGTTAAATTTTGATCCTCTTCTTTTATTGCGACAAGTTGGACAAGTACAAAAAAAACCATGACGATTAAACATATTATCACCTTTGATATATTATATGAATAATAATTATATTTGTTTCTGTTTGCAATCCGACTGTTATTGAATTATAATGTAAGTAAATAATAATACGGGAGGTATAACATGTATACGAATAAACAAAAAATGTTGGATGATGCAATGATGGTTTTAAATAATGCAAATAATCCATGGGAAGTTATGGTTGAAGGTGATTGTATTATAGCAAGCTGGAAATGGTTAGATGCCAGATTTTTTGGACCACAAACAATTACTGACGAAAAAAAAGAATATAAGTTTATAGTTACACTGAAAGATAATGGCAAGTATAAAGAAACTGATATAATGAAAACGAAAAAACCACAGATAAATTTTAGAAATGGTAAACTTTCGTTTGGATCATCAGCTCAACAAGGTAATCTTATGTCAAAATCAATAAGGATAGGTTTAGGTAAGGATAAACAAACAGGTGAATATGGCTTAATAAAAAGTACGTTTTCAACAGAAGCAGTTAAAGATCCTATTCGTAGGTATTTGAAAGACAATGGCTGGAAAAAGGCTGGATTGTTCTTTTAATAAAAAATGATTGCATATTTTGTGAATATATAGTATATTATATACGTTCCTTAACTTGGATATTGGAATCTCCAACCTCTACCTAAGTTATGGTGAAAAAATAATAAAGGAGGATTTTTAATGGCACTTTCAAGTGAAGAAAAAGGAAAAATTATCAAAGATTTTAAAATCAATGATAAAGATACTGGATCAGCAGAAGTTCAGGTTGCAGTTTTAACAGAAGAAATTAAAAACTTAACAGAACATTTAAAAGAACATAAACATGATTTTCATTCAAAACGTGGTCTTTTAAAGAAAGTTGGTCAAAGAAGAAATATGCTAAACTATCTAAAAAAGAAAGATATTGATAGATACAAAGCATTAATTGAAAAATTAGGATTAAGAAAGTAGGCGCTATATTTTTTAGTGTCTTTCTTTTTTTAGAAAGAGGTAAGAATGGAAAAGAAAATATTTAAGTTTAATTTTAGGGGTAGAGAATTGGTTGTTGAACACGGAGAAATGGCAAAACAAGCTCATGGAGCAGTTTTAGTAAGATATGGTGATACTGTTATTTTAACAACCGCAGTAGTATCAAAGACAGCAAATCTATTATCAGATTTTTTCCCATTAATGGTTTTATATCAAGAAAAACTTTACGCTGCTGGTAAAATC
>CAZNQV010000040.1:0-7273 GCA_964575655.1 uncultured Muribaculaceae bacterium
CTTTTACACTTAATTGATTAAATCCATTAAACTCATTTTCCATATTATCTACCTATTTTATTATAACATATTTTTATTTGAAAAAAAGTTTATTTTTTCAACATTTAATGTTATAATGAGTTAGTCTTATTCTTTTATATAAATTTTAGGAAAGGAGAATTTATGAGTAAAATAAAAATTTTTGGTCTTGGTGGACTGAATGAAAATGGTAAAAATATGTATGTTGTTGATGTGGATGACAAAGTATTTATATTTGATGCTGGATTGAAATATCCTACAGATGCAATGTTAGGAGTCGACTATATAATTCCTAAGTTTGATTATATTGAAAAAAACTATGAGCGAATACAAGGTATTTTTATCTCACATAGTCATGATGGAAATATGGGGGCTTTGCCAGATATATTAGAAAAGTTTCCAGATATTAGTATTTATGCAACAAAATTTTCGATGGAAATATTAAAAGATGAATTAGAAAAATACAAAATAAAAGCAACAAATTTAAAAGAAATAAGACCACATTCTAAGATTTCTTTTAATAGTGATTTAGTTATCTTTCCAATTGCGATGACTCATGTTATTCCAGAAGTTGTTTCTTTTGTGTTATATACCCTTGATGGGGCAATCGTTTATGCAACAGATTTTTTATTTGATTCTACTATGTTAGGTGTTTATAAAACTGATATTGGTAAATTAGCCTATGTTGGTAAACAAGGTGTATTATGTTTATTAGCAGAATCAATTTATGCTGATAAAGTAGGCTATACTAGTCCAAAGCAGAGAATAGCAGAATATGTATGGAATGCTTTTAGTAAAACGGATAATAGAATAATTGTGACAGTTTTTCCATCCCATATTTATCAAATTCAAGAAATATTTGATCAATTAGATAAAACTTCACGAAAAATTGTGATAATGGGAAAAGAATTGCAGGATATTATTAAGAAAGCAATTGATTTAGGTTATCTAACGATTGATACTAATCGTATTGGTGATTTAAAAAATATTAATGATGCAAATGCTGTTATTTTGGTGGCAGATAATAAAGAAAAAAACTTTGCCTCATTAGAAAAAATAATTAATAACTATGATAAATATATTTCATTAAAAGAAACGGATACTATATTAATAACTGAGTTAGTAAATGCATATAATGAAAAGAAATTTGCAAAGATTTTGGATGATATTGCAAGATTAAATATCAAAGTTGTTAGTTTGCCAAATAAAAAGAGTTTGTCACATCATGCATCACAAGAAGATTTAATGATGATGATAAATTTAATGAATCCTAAATACTATTTTCCAATTAAAGGTGAATATCGATTACAGTATTTAAATGCTACTGTTGCCGAAGCAGCAGGGATGAGCAAAGATAGTATTATTTTGAAACTAAATGGAGATGTTGCCACTTTTATAGATGGTAATCTAGTCGATGAATATGAAAAAATCGAAGTTGATAGTATTGTAGTCGATGGTAAAAACGCCAGTGATATTGGTGAATTAGTGTTGAAGGACCGTAATATGTTATCAAGTAATGGAATTGTTGTTGTAACTGTAACATTAGATAAAGCATCTAAAAAAATACTAGCTGGACCGCAAATCTTTACTAGAGGCTTTATATATGTTAAAGAAAGTCAAGATATTATCGATAAAAGTATTGCAATTTGTAATAATGTATTGAATGAAATAATTTTACCTAAAACAAAAGTTGATTATCAAAAAGTAAAAAACGAAATGCGTGATAAATTAGGTAGTTATTTCAATATGGAAACAGGTGCTAATCCGATGATAATATCAGTCATTCAAGAAGTGTAGAATTATGAGGTTTTTGTTGACATACAACGACTTATAATATATAATCTAATTTAGTTTGAAAGGAGCGATCATATTATGGCAGTTAAGCTTAGATTAAAAAGAATGGGCGCTATTAAAAGACCATCATATCGTATTGTAGCAACAGATTCTAGAACTCCAAGGGATGGTAGTTATTTAGAACAAATAGGTTTTTACAATCCACTTGCTAATCCAGCTGAAGTTAAGATAGATGAAGCGTTAGCGTTGAAATGGTTAAGAACTGGGGCTATTCCTTCTGATACTGTTAAAGATTTATTTAGCAAAAATGGAATTATGAAAAAATTTCACGAAGAAAGAATGGTAAAATAATTATGGATTTAGTTAGTTTTACAGCGTCTTTAGTTAAATCAATCGTTACTGATGAGGATATGGTAACTATTAAAGAATTTCCAACTGATGAGGAAAATGAAGTTTTAATTGAAGTTATTGTATCTAGTGAGGATGTTGGCAAAGTAATTGGAAAGAATGGCAAAGTAATAAATGCGATAAAAACATTAGTGCAAGCTAGTAGTTATATTAAAGAAAATAAAAATATAAAAATTAATGTTGATAGTTTTTAAGAGTGAAAACTCTTTTTTTTTGTGAATTTTATGATATAATCTTTTTAGAATAGGTGATTAGGATGTTAGGAAAGATAATTAGTATAGATGATACATTAATTAGTATAAAAATAGCATTTGATATTAGTACTCAAAGTAATTTAATGAATTTGCATGTTATTTTTGTTGATGATAAATTTCAGTTTATTGGTGAGATTGTAACAATTAAAGATGATATTATTGGGGTACAATTATTGGGAGAAATTGAAAATGGTAGTTTTCTTCCATCAACATTAAGAAAGCCATCATTTAAAGCTAATCCAAGGTTAATAAAATTGGAAGAGTTGTCTTACATATATGGAGACAGTTCCTTGCAAGATGAGAAACTATATATTGGGAAAAGTCCTTTATATAATAACTATAAAATATATGCTAATACCAACAATTTATTAAGTAATCATTTAGTTATACTAGGTAATACTGGTAGTGGTAAAAGTTATGCTGTTGCTCGTATTATTCAAAATATTTTTACTAATCCTAAATTTCCAAATCGTTCCAATATTTTTATCTTTGATGCATATGGTGAGTATAATCATGCTTTTAACGAGTTTAATAAACTAATTCCTAGTTTTAAATATAAAAAGTATACAACAGAAACTAAATATCCTGAAGGAGATATCTTAAATATTCCTCTTTGTTTGCTAGATGTTGATGATTTAGCGATATTATTAGGTGCAACTAGTGCGTCACAGATCCCAATTATCGAAAAAGCATTAATGTTTGCAAAAATATTTGCTAATAATGATGTTGATGTTATTAAATATAAAAATTCTTTATTAGCCCGAGCAATATTAGATATTATTTTAAGCGGGGGTAATCCTAATCATATTAGGGATCAGGTTATTGCTTTGTTAGAATCGATGCATACTGAAGAGTTAAACTTGGAAACAGAGATTAGGCAACCCGGTTATATTCGCAATATAAAACAATGTTTATATGTTGATGCAACAGGAAAATCACAAGATGTTGAAGCGGTTGTGGGTTTCTTAAATGAATACTTAATCGAAATAGATTATAAGAAATTCAGTAAAGATGTCTATTTTACATTAAATCAATTAGCAGATGCGTTTGATTTTGCATTAGTATCAGAGGGAATATTAAATAGTGATAAGGTATATGATGATGCAAATGTTTTAAGGGTAAGATTAAGAGGGATAATTGATACTGATAAAAGTGAATATTTTAAATATGATAATTATATTACAAAAGAAGCTTATGTTAAAAAAATGTTAACTAATAATGATGGAACAAAAGCGCAACTAATTAATTTTAATATAAGTTATGTTGATGATCGTTTTGCCAAAGCGATAACTAAAATTATTTCAAAGATTTTGTTCAATGTTTCCGTTAGTATGAAGGAACGCGGAACATTACCTTTCCATATAATAATTGAAGAAGCCCATCGATATGTGCAAAATGATAGTGATGAAGATATATTAGGGTATAATATTTTTAATCGAATCGCTAAAGAAGGTAGAAAATATGGTACTTTATTGATATTAATATCACAAAGACCTGGTGAATTATCAACAACTACTATTTCACAATGTTCTAATTTCTTAATATTAAGATTATTGCATCCAGATGATTTGGAATATGTTGGGAAAATGGTGCCAAGTATTAATCAAGAATCTTTAAAACAATTGAAATCACTAAATCCTGGTAGTTTAATTGCTTTTGGTAATTCGTTTAAAATTCCAACAATTATTAATATGGATAAACCTAATCCAGAACCATTGAGCCAAAATGTTAATGTGGCAAAAGTTTGGTATGAGTAAAAAGTATTTTATGTCAATTTACAGATAATTATTTAAAAAAATAAATATTTATGTTAAAATATAATATGAGATAAAAATAGGAGGAAATATTATGGCATTTGATAAATTAAAAAAATTTATTGGTGATGATTTTGGAGAAGGAAAACCTATAAAGAATACCGATGAATATTATGATGTAACGAAAGATGCATTTAAAGATCAAAGTTCAAGTTCAAAAATGATGTTGTTAGAACCACGAGCATATTCTGAATCACAACAAATAGCAGATTATTTGAAAGCTAGGATGAGTGTGGTTGTTAAATTACAAAGAGTTACACCAGAACAAGCTAAAAGAATAGTAGATTTTTTAAGTGGTGCGTTATATGCAATCGGTGGTGATTTGCAAAAATTAGGTAATGGTATATTTTTGTGTACTCCTAATAATATTTCGGTTGAAGGTAAAATGAGTGGGGAAGAAAAGGCTGAAAAAACGACTTCAAAGAAAAAAGATGATTCAGAGTTTGACTGGTAAAAAATAAAAGGAGAATATATGGAGAGGTTTACAACAGAACTAAAGGGTTATAGCAAAGAAGAAGTTAATAAGTTTCTTAGTGATGTTATTAAAGAGATTGAATCTAATCTTGATCGTATTAAACGACAAGAAAACGAAATATCTTCTTTAAAAAACGAACTTCTTCGATATCATGAATTAGAAAGTAGGATTAATTCGGCATTTACACAGGCACAAGAAACTAGTAGAGAAATGAAACGAATAGCAGAGCATGAGGCTGATATTGTTATTAATGAAGCTAGACATAATGCATCACGAATTGTGAATGATGCATTGATAAAAGCCGAAAAAATAGAGTTACAAAGAGATACTTTAGAACGAAATATGCGTATATATAAGCGAAAACTAAAATCGATTGTAGAACAACAACTAGAGATTGTAGAGGAAATAGAAATTTTGGAATTATAATCTTGTAATTTTATTAAATTAGTGTTAATATACATAAATTAAACAGATGAAAAAGCCGGAAATATATGATTTTTTAAAGAGAGTTAGTGATTGGTGGGAACTAATAAAATAGTATATTTTGAATCACTTTGGATGTTTTTTATAAAAATAAAAACGGTTACGCGTTATAGTAAATAAGAAAAAATTAAGGTGGTACCACGATATTTCGTCCTTTGGTAGCGCTTTTTTTATTGGAGGAATGAATATGTTTAAAGAGTTAAGAAAAGGAACTTATCCAGAAATTGAAAAACCATTAGTTGAATATTGGGAAAAAATTGATATATTACAAAAATCAATTGATACGAGAGATAAAAAATTTGTTTTTTATGATGGTCCAGCTTTTGCAAATGGGTTCCCAGGATTGCATCACATGGTTTCTAAAAATTTGAAAGATGCAATTTGTAAATATAAGACTATGCAAGGATATAGTATTGTTCGTAAAGTAGGATGGGATACACATGGATTACCAATTGAGAATCATGTAGAAAAGAAATTGGGATTTAATAGTAAGAAAGAAATAGATGAATTTGGTATTGAAAAATTTAATCATGAATGTCGTAAAAGTGTCCGTGAAAATGAAGATGCATTTATTGATTTAACGCATAAAATGGGACAATTTATTGATACTAAAAACCCATATGTAACTTACCGAAATGAATATATGGAAACTGAATGGTGGATATTAAAAAAATTCTTTGAAGAGGGAATGTTTTACGAAGGTAAAAAAGTATTACCATATTGTCCTAGATGTGGTACTGGTTTAGCATCACATGAAGTAGCTCAAGGATATAAAGAGGTATCGGTTGATACGGTTGTTGTAACTATGAAAAAGAAAGATGATGATTGTTATTTCTTAGTATGGACAACAACACCTTGGACATTATTGGCTAATGTTGCAATTTGTGTTAATCCTGATGAAATATATATTGAAGTAACGTCTCAAGGATATCGTTTTATTATTGCTAAAGCCCTTGCAACTAAAGTACTTGGTGATGATTATGAAGTATTAAAAGAATATCGAGGTAAAGAACTTGAAGGAATAGAATATGAACAGTTAATACCAGAATTAACAGTTGATAAAAAAGCTTTCTATGTCACTTGTGATAGCTATGTCACAATGGAAGATGGAACTGGAATAGTTCATATTGCACCTGCTTTTGGTGAAGATGATGCTAATGTTGCAAAGAACTATGATTTGCCAATTTTGAACCCGGTTGGATTAGATGGTAAATATAAAGAAGGGCCTTGGAAAGGTACTTTAGTATTTGATGCTGATTTAGATGTAATTAAATACTTAAAAGCTAATGACAAATTATTTAAAAAACAAAAAATGGTTCATGAATATCCTCATTGTTGGAGATGTGATTCACCACTTATTTACTATGGTATGCCTAGTTATTATATTGCGGTGTCTAAATTCAAAGACAAATTAGTTAAAGCTAATAATGAAATTAATTGGTACCCAGAATATGTTGGTGCTAAAAGATTTGGTAATTGGTTAGAAAATGCTAAAGATTGGGCAGTTTCAAGAACAAGATATTGGGGAACACCAATTCCATATTGGAAATGTGAATGTGGTCATAGTGAAATGATTGGTTCAATTAATGAATTGAAAGAAAAATCAATTGAGGAAATTAATGATAATTTTGATTTACATAAACCTTATATTGATAATATTCATTTAAAATGTCCAGTTTGTGGTAAACAAATGACTAGGATTCCTGATGTATTAGATTGTTGGTTTGATTCTGGATCAATGCCATTTGCCCAATATCATTATCCATTTGAAAATGAAAAGTTATTTAATGAACAATTTCCGGCAGATTTCATTTGTGAAGGAATTGATCAAACAAGAGGTTGGTTTTATACATTACTTGTCATTTCTACATTTGTAAAAGGTTGTTCACCATTTAAAAATGTATTAGTTAATGACTTATTACTTGATGCTGAAGGTAAGAAAATGAGTAAATCAAGAGGTAATATTGTAGAGCCATTTACTACCATGAAAGAATATGGTGCGGATGTAGTTAGATTTTATTTACCTT
>CAZNQV010000041.1:0-6971 GCA_964575655.1 uncultured Muribaculaceae bacterium
TTTGCCATTGATTTTTCGAAAAAAAAAGCTATATTTGTTTTTTGATTAACCTAATACTACTACTTCGACTATCTTCAGAATCAGGGCGATTATCACCTAATACTAAATACATATCATCAGGTATCTTACCCTCAGGGCATTGTGTTTTATCACATATATCAACAAACATAAAGTTGCTTGTAACAACACTATCGTCTAGAAAAGTTTCTCTAAAAGCATTACCATCTATATATAAAATACCATTTAAATGATTAACTTCTTCTCCCGGTAAACCAATAATTCTTTTAATAAAAGATTTACCATTACTATCTTTAAAAACTATTATATTATTTCTTTTATAATTACTACCCAATCTTAATACTGCAACTACATTACCCTCTTTTAAAGTAGGATGCATTGAGTTTCCTGCAACCGGTTGAAATGATATAACAAAGAAAAAAATTACTACCATTACAACAAATATAATTATGTATTTTGAAATATCTCTAAAAAATTCAGCTATTGATCTTAAATCCATATTATCATCTCCAATACTAAAATCCTCACTATATCAATTTTAGTATATCACAACAAAATATAAAAATGTATTAAATTTTACTTATTAGACACTATTTAACCATTAAAAAGAATCTATTATCTAGATTCTACAATTAATTTAATCGCGGTTCTTTCTTCTCCATCAATTGAAATATCTGCAAAAGCAGGAATACATATTAAATTCTTACCACTAGGAGCAACAAAACCTCTTGCAATGGCTACTGCTTTGATTGCTTGATTCAAGGCCCCTGCTCCTATTGCTTGTATTTCAACTGAGCCTTTTTCTCTAAATGCATTAGTTAACGCTCCTGCTACTGAATTGGGATTTGATTTAGATGATACTTTTAACATCTCCATATATTTTATCTTTCCTTTCTACAATAATAATATATGAACATAGCTATAAAAAAGACCAAAAAAAAGAAACTATAATGTTTCAATTTCTTCATCTTTTTTATCGATTTCCACTTCTTGAGAAGTATCAACATTAATTGTTGGTATTTCTACTATTGGCTGCTCGATTGGTTCTTGTTTTGGAATTATTGGTGTCTCGCTAACCGCAAAATCTTTTTCCTCATAAGGTGTAACCGGTTCACTCTTTGGAATATCAATATTAATTCCTTCTGTTGGGTTAACACCACCATAAATATTAGAAGTTGTTTGCCATGGGTTATTATTAACAACTGGCTGCTGTTCTACTACTGGCTCCGCAACAGGTTCACTCTCTATCACTGGGGCTATATTTTCTTGATTCGCCACATTATCATTTGAATCGACAACTGGTGGCACTACTGCATCAGCAACTGGAACAGCATTATCAACACTTCCTTGCTCAACAGGAACTATATTTTCTTCAGGTTTCTTTTTATTCTTAGATTTTTTGTTTGCAACTAAACTAATTATTAGTACGATAATTAATAAAAGAGCACCTACAAGAATTAAGATACCAGGAAATTCCAAAAATTTACTAAAATCCATACTTTAACTTTCATCTCCTTATTCTATAGTCTAATGATAACAAATATGCAACTTAAATGCAACACATTTCTTACTATAACATATTATAAATTCACATCAATTATGCTTATTCTTATCATTTTTAGGTGACAATACAACAATAGATTTATTATCCCAATTAATTCTTTTATATAACTCAATCATTTCCTTAAATTTTAAATTTTTAATATCATTAATTCGGTTATTCTTGTATTCGCCATAAGCAACAATATCATTAATAATATTTCGAGCAGTTACTTCGTTATCTTCAATCATTCTTATCTCTGTTGCTATCCAAACTTTTTTAATACGTTCAAATTCTTGTTCATCAAATTTTAATTTCGTTATTGATTTTAAAAGTTCATTAATAAACTGTTGATGTTTTTTTGATTCCCCAACAAAGATAATTGAAAGATATTCTTCACAATCAATAAAATAACCATAAAAATAATTAAATAGATTTTTTTTGTTCATTTTATCTCTAAACAACGATGCTCTGCCAAATCCCATTTCATACAGTAGCCTACCATAATAATTGTACATATATTTATCCATTTGTAAATCTTTTTTATCCACTTTAAAACCAATTGTAAATTTTGTATTTTTTGTTTCATAAAATATTTGTTCATATTCCTTAACTACATTTTTTGGTTCTTCATGTTTAGTTTTAACAAATTCAATCTTTTTCCTATTCATACACTCTTTTTCAATAATTTTAATAATTTCATCTTTATCAAAATTACCTGCTACTACCATAAACATGTTAGAAGGATGATAAAAAATATTATAGCATTCCATCAAACTATCTTTAGTAATTTTTTGAATATCTTGATATGTACCAGCAATTGAAGTTTTAGTGGTATCAAAAAAATACATATTCCTCATTAATGTATTAAACATCGAATCATCAGGATCATCCAAATACATTTTTATTTCTTCATTAATAATCTCTTTTTCTTTTTCTACATTATCATCTGTCAAATAAGGATTAGAAACATAATTAATTAAATATTTTAAATTTTTAATAAAACTATTACAAGATTGAAAAAAGTAACACGTTACATCCTTTGCCGTCCACGCATTGCAACTGGCACCGTTTTTAGAAAAATATGCTAATGCTGATTCGCCACTTTCTTGTTCAAAAAGTTTGTGTTCTAAAAAATGAGCTGTCCCAGGGATAATATGCTTTTGCTTATTATTTACCTCGCAATCAATATAACTACCACCAAATTTAGTTCCAAAATATGCACAATTACTATTTTTATTAGGGGTACAAAATAGATAAACTTTTAACCCATTATCTAATTGATGATAATATAATTCATCATCAAATTTATTGATTCTAATCTCTTGCATCTTGTTCACCTTCCTCTAATAAAAATACTGCATCTATATCGATAAGTTTGGCAACTTCTACAATATCATCTTTGGTAATTTCATTAATAATGTTAATCCTTTCATCTTTAGTTTCATATTTTAATAAATTCTGGTTAACAGCATCACGAATAATTAAAGAAAGATCATCATCAATACTATTTAAAGATTCTATAGTAGCATTCTTTGCACCGTCTAATTCATCATCGGTAATTACTCCATCTTTTAAATTTTTCATTTGAATTTTAACTTGGTTAAGAACATTCATCAAATTTTCTTTTTTGATGCCTGAATTTATTGTCAACGTATTATCTGCCAAGTTATAAGATGAATTAATATAATAAGCATAAGAAAATTTTTCTCGTACATTTGAAAATAATTTTGATGATGGTATAGTACCTAAAATATTGTTATAAATTATCATTTTATGGGCAAACATTGGAATATTGTTATTAGGCACCTTACAACCAATTGATAATTTTGATTGTTTAAACGAACTATTTTCAATTTTCATAATTATCTTTTTATTTTTCTCATTAACTACGAAAATATTATTCACAGTGTGCGAACCATTTAAACTAGCCATTTTTTTATCAAATAAACTTTCCACTTCATCAAAATTAATATCACCTGCAATATAGAAATCAACACTACAATTATTAATAATTTTTTTATAATATTGATACAAAACATCTTCACTTATTTTTTTTAAATCTTTTAAATTACCATCAATGTTATAAGCATATGGTTTGTCTTTATCAAGTGTTTGTAACATCATCAATTCAGCATAACGGGCTTGATCATCTTTAACCCCTTCAATAACTCCCTTTAATCTTGATTTTAAAAGTTTAAATATTTTAGAATCAAATTTATCATTTTTAACATTTGGCTCTAATAGGATTTCTCTAATTAAATCAATTGATTTTTCAAGCAAATCATCATCAACATATTTAGGATGAACTGATGAAAGTACAATATTAAAAATATATGAATTACCGATTCTACTACTATACCCATCGACATATAATCCGTATAAATCACGACAATAATTAATGAAACTTATTCTTGTATCATGTTTGCTTGTCGAATATGTCAAATAATCAATCAACAAAGTATTTAAAGTAATAGTTTCTTTATTAAAAGGAACTTTAATCAAAGCTCTAATTTCAAAACTTTTAAAATCATCGGTTTTAATCATCGTCAAATCGTATGATTTTTGATGAACTTTTTTAATTTTCATTTTATTCACCTAAAGAAAAAGTTTAACTTTTACAAGCTAACTTTTACTCCTTTTCTTCTAATTTTACTAAAACTTCTCGTGGTTTAGAGCCATTAGCAGGACCTATTATACCACGTTCTTCTAACAAATCAACAATTCTAGCAGCTCGATTATAACCTAAACGATACTTTCTTTGTAATAATGATGCACTTACTTTACCAGTTGTAACTATAAATTCAACTATTTCATTATATAATGGATCATCATATTCTTCTTCATTATAACTACCTGCCCCTTTAGTCCCACTACTAGTTTCCTCATGACCATTATCTAAAAAACTTTCATCATATTGAGCAATTTGTTCCTTAATTGTATGATCTACAACCGCTTTTATTTCTTTTTCTGATACAAATGCACCTTGAATTCGTAATGGAGTGGATTCACCCATTGGTAAGAATAACATGTCACCTTTACCTAATAGTTTTTCGGCTCCCATCATATCTAAAATAGTCCTTGAATCAATGCTAGATGATACTGAAAATGCTATTCTAGATGGTATATTTGCTTTAATTAAACCAGTAACAACATCAGTTGATGGTCTTTGAGTTGCAACTATCAAATGAATCCCAGCAGCTCTTGCCATCTGTGTAATACGCATGATTGAATCTTCAACTTCTTTTCTTGCAACTAACATTAAATCGGCCAATTCATCAATTATAGCGACTATATAAGGTAATTTTTTCATTTGTTCTTCTTCTGATAATTTTTTATTTTTATTATCGATCATATCATTGTAACTATTAATGTTTTTTGCCCCAGTTTCACTAAATAATTCATAACGTCTTTCCATTTCAAAAACTATTTTTTTCAAAGCTTCCGATGCTCTTCTTGGATCAGTTACTACCGGTGTTAATAAATGTGGCATACAATTATAGATACCTAATTCTACTTTTTTTGGATCAATCAATACTAATTTAACTTCATTTGGTTTTGTACGCATCAATATAGATATAATCATACAATTAATACATACTGATTTACCACTACCGGTAGCACCTGCAACCAATAAATGTGGCATATTATCCAATTCACCATATTCACAACGACCCATTATATTCTTACCAAACGCAACTGCTAATCTGCTATTATCATAACGTTTAGGCATTGCCTCCAGTACTTCTCTTAAACTAACCATTTGATTAGACTCGTTAGGCATTTCAATACCTACCGTTTTTTTACCAGGAATTGGTGCTTGAATACGCACATCTTTTTTTGCTAATGCCAAGGCTATTTCGCGGTTAATTCCTAATAATTGACTAACTTTAGTCCCTGCTTTTAATTCCATTTCATATTGAGTAACAGTAGGCCCAATATTTACTTCAACTACTTTTCCAACAATACCAAATTCATGTAATGTAGTCTCCAATACCTCAATATTTTTTTCAATTGCGATTTTGTCAGCTCCAACATTTTTATTTTTGGGAGCATAATCTAATAAAGACAAACTAGGCAAACGATAATCTTTATTTGTTGGTACAACAGGTTTTTCTACTAATTCTGTTTTTTCTTCTTTTATTCTTGTTATTTCATCAAGATCATGAACAATAATTTTTTTATCACTATCTTCATGATTATTATTGTCTACAATTAATGGTTTATTCTCTAAATTCTTCTTAATTGGTAATATTCCTTTACCACGATTATAGACCTTATTTAGTATATCCATCACTGATAAACCAGTAAAGACAATCACTCCAATTATTAATATCACCCAAGTTACAATTATAGTTGCATCTTTAAAAGCCATATAAATGAGAGTAGCAAATACTCCTCCGATAATTCCACCACCCAGTCCAGAGGTATCAACATCACCAGTAGAATGAATAATCATATCCATAGAACTCATTAATCGGTCAAATGTCTCACTAAATATTTTTGAAACATCTAAACTATTTACCTTAATATAACTCATATGCAACAAAACCAGTATTCCAATTAAAACTAAAAACAATCCTAGTATTCTTGATGCCAAAAAACTAGGCTTTTCTTCATTTTTAAAAAATATATAAATACCTAAGATAAATAATGCTAATAATAAAACACCCCATATTGACCCAACTAAAAATACAGCAAAAGATTTAATAAATTTTCCAACTGGACCAGCATTATTAATAAAACCAAGAATCGCAATTAGTATTAAAATAATTGCATATATTTCTCCGATATATTTTTTCTTTGGTTTCTCTTTAGATGATTTCTTTTTCTTAGCCACAACTATCATCTCCTATTATCAATTATACCATAAGAAAAAAAAGATTGTATACAATCTTTTTAAATTATTCTAAAACAGCTTTTATCCTTCTTACACCTGCAGATGATGCTTCTTCTTTAATTATTCTAAAATGGCCTAATTCGCTTGTATTATCTACATGCGGCCCACCACATATTTCTTTCGAAATATTGCCAATTGAATATACATTAACTATATCAGAATACTTTTCAATAAACATTGCTTCTGCTCCACAATTAACTGCAGCATTTTTACTCATTTCTTCTTTAACAACTGGAATACTATCAGCAATATATTTATTAACTAAATCCTCAGTTTTCTTTAATTCTTCATCAGTTAATTTATGATTACAAGAAAAATCAAAGCGCATTCTCTCTTCTGTAATATTACTTCCTTTTTGATGAACATCAGGACCCAATACTTCTTTTAAAGCGGCATTTAATAAGTGAGTTGCTGTATGATATTTAGTTTCAATTTCACCATGACCAGCTAGTCCACCTTTAAATTTACCTACAGATGCTGTTCTTGATAAATCTTGATGTTTTTTAAATTTTT
>CAZNQV010000042.1:0-6764 GCA_964575655.1 uncultured Muribaculaceae bacterium
ATTCAATCAGTAAAAAGATAAAAAACAAAATAGATGCCATGAGAAAATCATCTGTCAAAAAAGAAGGCGCTAATGATGCTATTGATACTTTAGGGAAATTACCTAATATTATTAGAATACCAATTATTGGTTTAATCAAATGGTGTGATAAAAAAGGTATTCTTCCACCATCATTAGTAAAAGATAATTTGTATTATAGTAGTATTATTGTGTCTAACTTAGGATCAATCAAATGTGGGGCAATCTATCATAATATAACCAGTTTTGGTAGTTGTTCATCATTAGCCACGATGGGAGAAATTAAAATTGAAGAAATAATTAACGAAGATGGTAAAAAAGAAATAAGAAAACTTTGCGAATTTGGTATCAATTTGGATGAGCGAATTGCTGATGGATATTATTTCGCCAAATCAGTTCAATTATTACAATACTTATTTGATTATCCAGAATTATTAGAAGATAAAATGGATAAAGATATAAAAAACTTATAATTTTGAAAAACAAAGATATTTTTTTGATAGATAATATTATTTATCACAAATAACATCTTTTTTTTATTGTCAATAATTTTATATACTAAATTAATCATTATTAAGGAATATAAATAAACCAATTGGTGTTAGTTCTTATGAAATTACCAAGTTTTTGCCAACTGAAGAAGAAATCAATTTGCATATCAACGTGTAGATTATTATTTTGATTTTATGCTTTCTTTTTGCTATTATAATAACTCATAAGGAAAGAGGGTATATTATGATAGAAGAAACACGAAGTAATTTAAAAATATCAGCGAATGTTTTAGCATTAGCAGCACCATTTGTGTTAGCAACTGGTCTAACAGTAACTGGATGGATTCATGATTCGCGTCCTAGAACGGAATATGAATACATTAAGACAACGACATCAATTACAGGAGTAGAAGAAGAAACATTTTATTCATCAAAAGAATTTCAACCTGAAACTATTGTTATTTATGATCAATGGCAAAAATGTGATGGCAAATATTATCGCGATACCGCTATTTTTGATGCAGAAGACTATACAGAAGAACAAAAGCAAGCCTTTATCAACGCCGATCAAGAAAAACTAGCTCTTTTGCTTGATCAGGATATAAATACGGGTTACATCGATAATTTATCAAGTGAGGAACTAGCAAATAGTAAAAGAAGTGTTTATATCAATGAATATAGTAAAACAGGAGTAACTAAAGCGTGAGACAAACCCTCGTTAAAATATGGCGCCGCATTTACAACGGTGTTTTCTTATTTGAGCACACTAATAATTACACAGATTTATCACAATCGCTTGGTGGAAAATATTCAAGATGAAAAAGATAAAAAGATAAGAGCAAGAATAAAAAACAGGAACAAATTCTGAAATTGAGTTATCTGCTAATGTAATTATTGATTTAATGAGTAATGTTTATATATTACATCAAAATGATCGCTAAATAAGCTTAGATTGGTTTGATTAACCAAGAAATAGACTTTGTGCAATGTCTGAAAGTTTAAAAATATATAATTCAAGATAAAATTAATTAAGATATTATACAAATAATGTCTTTTTTATTGCAATTAATCTAAAAGTGTAGTATTATTAGTAAGTTAAAAAAAGAGGGATAGTATGGATAAAATTATAAATATAGCAGTTGTAGCTCATGTCGATGTAGGAAAATCTACCTTAGTTGATGCACTACTTAATCAAAGTGGTGTTTTTCGTGAAAATGAAATTGTTAATGATTGTGTTATGGATTCTAATGATTTAGAGAAGGAACGTGGAATAACTATTTATTCCAAAAATTGTTCCGTTCGTTATCAAGATTACAAGATTAATATTGTTGATACCCCAGGCCATGCCGACTTTGGTGGTGAAGTAGAACGTATCATTAAAACTGTTGATACCGTTATTTTGTTGGTTGATGCTAAAGAAGGACCGATGCCTCAAACTAGATTTGTATTAGAGCAAGCATTAAAACAAAATATTAATCCAATTTTATTTATTAATAAAATTGATAAAAAAGATGAACGCATTAATGAAGTTGTTAATATGACTTTTGATTTATTTTGTGAATTGAATGCTACTGACACACAATTAGACTTCCCGATTCTTTATGGCATTGCTAAACAAGGTATTGCTAAGTATGATCCTAGTGATACTAATGAAGACATTATTCCGCTATTTGAAACTATTATTAAAAAAGTTAAACCTTATGAGGGAAATATTAATGATCCATTACAATTACAAATATCAAATCTAGAATATGATGATTATCTAGGTAGAATGGGTGTTGGTAGGATAACTAAAGGAAAAATAAAAAGTAATGAAATGGTATCTATCTCGCGTAATGATGGTAGTATCTATCAAGCTCGAGTAGGTAAAATTTTTGTCAATGAAGGTATTAAGAAAAAAGAAACAAATGAAGCATATTATGGCGATATTGTAACGGTAGCGATTCCCAATATCTCAATTGGTGACACGATTTGTGATATCAATCATATTGATCCACTACCACCAATTGAAATTGAAAAACCAACTATGTCAATGAATTTCTTAGTCAATACGTCTCCTTTTGCTGGCAGAAGTGGTAAATTTTTAACTAATCGTCATTTAAAAGAAAGATTATTAAAAGAGTTAGAAACTAACATTGGTTTAGAAGTAGAAGAATTGAATGTTGCAGATGGCTTTAAAGTATCAGGTCGTGGCGAGTTACATTTATCAATTTTAATTGAAAAAATGCGTCGTGAGGGATATGAATTGATGGTATCCAAACCTCAAGTTTTATATAAACATGAAAATGATCATAAATTAGAGCCTTTTGAAGATGTATTTATATCATGTCCTAACGAGTATTCGGGAACTGTTATTCAAGATATTAGTGAACGTAAAGGAATTCTTGTATCAATTGAAAATAATGAAAACTACACTGAATTAAAGTTTCATGCACCAACTAGAACCCTAATTGGTTATCGTTCTAACTTTATTACTAATACCAAGGGGGAAGGTATTATGGTCCGTGCATTTAAATCATATGAATCTTATGCTGGCGATATTAATACTCGTAAAAATGGTGTTTTAATTTCAATGGAAGATGGCCCAACCATGGCATACTCATTATTTAATTTAAGTGATCGTGGTATTATGATTGTCGGACCTTCTGTGGAAGTATATAAAGGAATGATTATTGGTATTTGTAATCGTGATAATGATTTAAATGTTAATCCTTGCAAAAATAAACACCTAACTAACACTAGAGCATCAGGGAGCGATGAAGCGCTAACTTTAATCACACCTAAAAAATTCTCTTTAGAAGAAGCTTTAGAGTTTATCACTGATGATGAATATGTTGAAGTAACACCAGATGCGATTAGACTACGTAAAAAAATATTAGATGAAAAAGATCGCTTTAGACAAAATAAATAGAAAGAAAGTTTAGCTTTCTTTTTCTATAGCAATTATTTTATGACAAATTGCGACATTTTTTTGTTGTAAAAGCACTAAATATGTTATAATGAAAGTATAATAAGGGAGAGTAATATGAAAAAAATATTCTTTTTAATATTTATAACAACATTTTTAGTAATAGGATGTCAAAAGAAAGATAATCAATTAATAATGGTAACTGAAGCTGGTTTTGCACCCTATGAATATTATGAAAATAACAAAATTATTGGTGTTGATGTTGAAATAGCCAAAGAAATTGCTAATTATCTAGGTAAAGAATTAATAATAAAAGATATTTTTTTTGATTCAATTATTAATGAATTGAAAAGTGGTAAAGCGGATATTGGACTTGCTGGAATGACCATAACAGAGGAAAGACTTAAAGAAGTGGATTTTAGTATTGAATATGTTAAATCTAGACAAATTGTTATTGTTAGAAAAGATAGCAATATTAAAAACATAGAAAATATTTATGATAAAAATATTGCGGTTCAACTTGGATGTGCAGCAGATTATTATTTAACTGAAAACTATCCTGATACTAAAATTATTAGACAAAAGAAATACTTAACAATGATTGAAGATTTGAAGGCATCTAAAGTAGATTCAATTATTATGGACGAATTGCCTGCTCAACAAATATTAAAAACAACAACAAATTTAAAAATATTAGATGGCTACGTTTTTGAGGATAGTTATGGTATTGCTGTTAAGAAAGGTAATCAAGAATTATTGAATAATATAAATATAGTGTTAAACAGATTAATTATTGAAGGAAAAATAAAAGAATATATAATTAAATATACAAAGTAGGTGCTAAATGAAATACTTAATTAGTTTTTTTAGTAATTTTTATAATGATATATATAATTCTCTAATTTATCAAGATAGATATAAATTTATATTAGAAGGATTGGGCAATACATTATTAATGGCATTTTTTGCAACTATAATTGGTGTTATTTTAGGAATAACAATTGCCATCGTTATCGACTATAATGTAAAAACAAAAAAAATAGGTATTTTAAGTAGTATATTTCGGGGCTATGTCACAATAATTAGAGGAACACCGGTTTTACTACAATTAATGATCATCTATTATTTAATGTTTAAAAATGTTGATATTAATATTGTCTTAGTAGGAATAATTGCTTTTGGTATTAATTCAGCAGCATATGTCTCAGAAATAATTAAATCAGGTATTATATCAATTCATCAAGGTCAATTTGAAGCTAGCAAAGCGTTAGGTTTTAATTATTATCAAACAATGAAATATATTATTCTGCCACAAGCTATTAGAAATATTTTGCCAGCTTTAGGTAATGAATTTATTACTTTATTAAAAGAAACTTCAGTTGCCGGATATATTGGTATTATTGATTTAACCAAAGCATCAGATATCATTGCCTCAAGAACATATGACTATTTTTTTCCATTAATTATTATCGCCTTAATATATCTATTAATGACATATGGATTATCAAAACTAGTTAATAAGATGGAAAGGAAGTTGTCAGATGCTAAAAATTAATAATTTATGTAAAAAGTATGACCAAAAATTAGTTCTAGATAATATTTCCTTAGAAATAAATAAAGGTGATGTTGTTGCTCTAATTGGCAGCAGTGGTAGTGGAAAATCAACGCTATTAAGGTGTATTAATAAAATAGAAAATATAACGAGTGGAGAAATTCTATTTAACAATCAAAATATCAATCAGATAGATAATTATCATCAAAAAGTAGGGATGGTATTTCAACAATTTAATTTATTTCCTCATTTAACCGTTTTAGATAATATCGTTTTGGCTCCAGTAAAATTGAAAATATTAACGAAAGAAGCAGCAACCAAAAAAGCTAAGAAATTATTAAGAGAGATTAATTTGCAACATAAAGAACAAAGTTATCCTAATCAGCTAAGTGGGGGTGAACAACAACGCTTGGCTATATTAAGAACACTAATCATGAATCCGGATATTATTTTATTTGACGAACCAACTAGTTCTTTAGATCCTCAAATGACAAACGAAGTATTAGGATTAATTAATAAACTAACTAGTCTTGGAATTACAATCATAGTTGTTAGTCATGAAATTAATTTTGTGAAAGAAATAGCAACTAGAGTTTTATTTTTAAATAATGGCAAAATCATTAGTGATGCAAGTCCTAAAGAAACATTTAATAATCAAGAAAACGAAGTATTAAAAAAATTTATTTCGAATATTAAGTAAAAATGTTTCTATGCATGTTATAATTATTATGATAAAGAATAGGAGATGATTATATGATTCACGTAACTAGTGAAATCAAACCACTAAAAAAAGTATTGGTACATAGGCCAGGAAAGGAATTATTAAATTTAACTCCAGATACATTAAGTAGATTATTATTTGATGATATTCCATACTTAAAAGATGCTCAAGCTGAACATGATGAATTCGTTCAAATATTGAGAGATAATAATATTGAAGTTGTTTATTTAGAAGATCTAATGGCAGAAACATTAGAAAAAAATCCTGGAATAAAAGCAAGTTTCATTAGACAATTCATCTATGAAGCTGGTGTCAGAACTCCAATGTACAAAGATTTATTATTTGAATATTTAAATAAGATAGCAGATATGAAAGAATTGGTGCTAAAAACAATGGAAGGCATAAACGCAAGTGAAGTTTGGCGTAGCAAAAAAGATATTGAAAACTCTCTTGCTGATTTAGTTAATGAAGAAACCAAGTTTTTAGCAGAACCAATGCCTAACTTATATTTTACAAGAGATCCTTTTGCATCAGTAGGTGATGGAGTAATATTGAATAAAATGTATTCTGTAACAAGAAGTAGAGAAACAATTTATGCTGAATATATTTTTAATCATCATCCAGACTACGAAGGCAAGATTGAAAAATATTATGATCGCAATAATGATTTTAGTATTGAGGGAGGAGACGTTCTTAATCTAAATAAACATATTTTAGCAATTGGTATTTCTCAGAGAACAAGTGTTGAAGCAATTGATTTATTAGCCAAAAATATGTTTCAAAATGAAAATTGTGAAATAAATACTATTTTAGCATTCAAAATTCCCGAATGTCGTGCTTTTATGCATTTAGATACAGTATTTACACAAATTGATTATGATAAATTTACATATCATCCTGAAATTATGAACACTTTAGAAGTTTTTGAGATAACTAAAGGTAATAACCATGGAGAGATTACTGTTAAAAAGAAAAGTGGCAGTTTAGAAAAAATATTAGAAGAATATTTAAAAATTGATATAACACTAATTCCGTGTGCTGGTGGCGATAAAATAGCATCTGAAAGAGAACAAT
>CAZNQV010000043.1:0-6411 GCA_964575655.1 uncultured Muribaculaceae bacterium
TCCATGTACAACCTGATGAACTATTACTTGATGCTACACAATACTTGTATGATGCGATACTTGATAAAGCCGAACTACCTGATATAGTTATCGTATTTGATGTAGCCCAAGTATCACTTGCTACTGTTCCCGTTATTGTTGGTGTAGATGGTGTTCCATTATCTAAATAAACATTAACTGAGCAGTTACGACTATTTTCAACATTATCTATTATTTCTATGGTGCCGGTTGCTCCAGAAAAGGTATCGGAAAATGTATATGATACATTGGCATTAGGACATCCACTATGAGTATCACTACATCCAACATTAATTGTTCTTGTTCCGGTTGCCCAAGTTGTTGATGCTCCTGTTATTGTTCCACAGGTTGGCAAATCTTTGTCAATATATGCATTAACTGAACATGCTTTTGTATTTGCTGTCGGTGATGATTTATCTCGAATAGTTATCGTTTCTACACCGCTTGGATCGACAGTACTTGTAAAATTTTGAGAAAAACTTGATGAATAACAACCACTATGTTCATCACTACATCCTACTGAAATAGTTCGATTATTTTTTGTCCAAGTTGTTGATGCTCCTGTTATTGTTCCACAAGTTGGTGCTGTTTTATCTATTAAGAATTGTTTACTATTTAAATCGGTTAGTACAGTTGAATCAGTTGCTTCAATAGAACTAGATATTATGTATTTTCCACTACCACTAAAAGTATAACTACCTGTTAAATCATTTTCGACTACTTCGGAACCATAAGTAATTAGATTATCATTACCAATAGTCCCAATTTTATATTTTAAAACATCTGGTATGATATATGGAATATTATCCGCTAGTTCGAAATTAGTAACTGTGTTTTCACTAGCCCAAATACCATTTGTACCATTGGGATCATAAACTATATAACTACTAGTTCCTCTTAAAATATTAACAATTCGATATGCATAGTCAGTGCAAGTACCATCAGTTGCCGAATAAATTACTTGATATTTTCCCTGTGTTTCTGTATCAAGGCCAATACTATTAGTTGTAACTGTTAAACTACTTCCACCACTATTAACTGCTGTTGCTCCAGCATCAGTATATGTATATCCTGCATACATATTATGTGGATTGCTACCATTTAATGTAAAAGTAATGCCACAATCAGTTCCTAAGTCCTTTACAATTACTGTTCTAGTAGCATAAGCATAATAATTACTAGTATCATGAACTGTATACTGTACATAATAAATTCCTGGTGTCGTTGAATCAACATTACTAATTACTTCTAATGTGTCACGGACATCGCCATCTTCTAAATCTAATGCTGTTAGAATACCCGGATCATTATATATATCACCACGATTTATAGTTATCTCATTTGCCCCAGCCATTACAATCGTAGGGGGATTAATATCAATATCATCACTGCTAGAAATTATTACTTTTAATTGACCATGATAATGTCTATTTTGATATTCATTACCCGCTTCATAAGTTATCCATAACCTCAATTTATAACTTGCTTCTTCATCTACTGCTAATTTCCCTGTCATTATAACATGACCATAGTCTGCAGTTGATGATAAACTAGCGCACTCATTTTCGGTCAAAGTTTCATCACTACAATATGTTTCAGCAGTTGATAATAAATTTATATTAGTTGTTTGTAATGGCTCTTTAGAAATACCATATTTAACAACATTGGCTGGCAAAATATTTGAAGTTGTATCATTATGTGTATTATAAGTTTCTTTGTCTTCCACTAAAACAATTTTATATGATGCGGTTAAAGTACCAATATTAGTTAATGATACTGTTGTATAATTCTGTTTTAATCCTATATCATTAGATAATGGGACTGCGTTTGTTAAACTCACTACTCCATTATCGGTAATATCTACTTTTGCAGAATATAAGTTACCAACTGTTATTATATGAGTTTTGTTTGGTGATATACTTGTAGAAAAAATAGCATATGAACCAATTAACAACAAACAAATAAGCATAAATAATGAAAAACTTGTTAATATTAGATTTATTTTTTGATATTTATTTTTCATAGTATTCTCCCAATTTTATTATACTAGGTTCATTATATCATATTTTATTTTATTTTAAACCTAAAAATAAAAAAATGATAAAATTTTATTTATCATTTTTTTTCTTACGCTTTATATTTATTCTAATATCACATTCTTCATACGGATTGTTTTCATCTAAGGTAAATCTTAGTTGAACCATCTTTTGTGATCCTTGTTGATTGATTTCAGTTTTTATTGGAATGTTTTCTGAATTAATTTTAATATTTTCAATTGATGGTTCCCCTATACCAAATGGATATTGTTCTTCATACTGACTTCTCTTAAATTTATGATGATAGTATTTTACAAGTGTTTCTTCAAATTTTCCTATGAATTCTTTTCTTTGTTCTTTTTGTTGTTCAGTGCCAGCAATCAAAACTAATAAATCTTGATATGGAGTTTTACCAGTTATACTTCTAAATAATCCATTATAACCAGCTGCTATATCACGAGCTAGTTCAGTCCAATAAAAGGTTCCTTTTACATTACCTCTAACAATATCATAGTGTCTATCATATTCCAATAGAACTTCTTGAAATACCATAATTGTAATAGCATGATGGATAAAATCAAAATGATTTGAAATCGTCCCATTTTTGACTCGTACTGGTTTCTTTCTTTTGGATAATTCATCGAGTATGTTTTGCTGATTACGACCATACAAACCACGGTACATTTTTCCTTTTGCAACAATATTAATGTTTTTTACCTTACCATCTTTATCAACATAGGTCATTCCTTTACCTTCTAGTTCTTTATATAGTCCATTAAACCTAGTTTTTAAATTCTCATCTTTCATTATTAACACCCCTCTTAAATATGACGCTATTATACCATAAATTAGTGATTATAGCAATATTTTATTTTATTTTATTATTTCATAATAAAATGAGCTTTGAAGACTCATTTTCATTTTAATTTTTTTTGCAAAACCATTTCATTTGATTGAGTAGACAAACTATCTAAGTTCGTTTGCCAATTTAAAATAAGTTTATCACCAAAATCATCTTCGCTATATTTGATATTTTGACTATTAAGAACTTGTAATGGTTTATTCAAATAATAAGCTACTCCTAGATCGAACATACTCCCTTTGCTAGTTTTATCGTAATATATATGTACTTCTTTTGAAGTCGCAATGGCATAGGCATTTTGACGACAAATAGCATAACCACCAAATATATCTTGTTGAACTGTATCACGGTGTGGAGCATGAATTTGATATCCCGCATTTTTGACAGCATAGATATAATTCTCCATATTATGTAGTTGTTCTTTAGTAGCATTTCTTACTGGACATATTAAGAAAATTTTATTATCTTGCGGATTTGTACTAATTGCTTTAACTTTTAGACCTAATCTTTTAACATTTTCTATAAATATGTCTAATTCTTTATTATCACTTTTATTAATTGAAATTGAGAAATCTTTATCTCCAAGTTTTTCCCACACATATGCCATTTTATAGAAATTTTTATTACTAGAATTTAACTCAATTTCGTTTGAATTAATAATTTTTATTTTTTTCCCTGCTGCAAATAAAATTCCCATTAAGAATAGTATTGCTTTATCAGTTGTACTCACATTTAATTCAACCAAGTTTGCTTTTTTAATTTTATTAATTTCATCGTTAATATTAACATTATCAAAATTTTCATATTTTAATTTCATTAAAAACCTCCTAATTTGTATTATATCACTCAAAATAATCTATGTAAATCAATACTAATTATATCAAAAGAGATTATTGTATGATAATCTAATTGCTAAATCTTAATTGAAATTAGTCCATCTTTATTACAATATATGTAAATATTTCCTTTTCCACTTATGGGAAACCTAGTTTCGGCCATTTGCTCTGGATATATTTTATTTATTATACATTTATCACATGTGACATATGCAATAAAAGAAATATAGTGTTCTTTTGTCATTTGATGGTCTACACTGATATAGTACTCATTTTCAATTTTTTCACAAGATATTATATTTTCTTCATCGACAATATCTGTTTCTAGTTTTGGTAAAATAATACCGCAACAAGAAACTATACTTTCCCCCATTGAGTGAATAATATTTCCACAAATAGGACAAACATAAAAATTTGATTTGAGCATGTTGCATGTTACATTTTTATTAGTAATATACTCTCCTCTTATCAATTCGATAACTGAGACTTTCAATGCGGTTGCTAATGAATTTATTAATGAAATATCTGGTAATCCCCTTCCAGTTTCCCATTTACTAATTGTTTTATCACTTACATTTATCCAATTACCTAATTCTAGTTGCGTCATGTTATTTTTTTCTCTTAATTCTTTTATCAATTTTCCTGTTACATAATTATTCATATTAATACTTCCTTCACAATATATTTTACACTTTAATCAATAAATTAACAATCTACTAATCGTAGAGATATTTTGATAAATTACCATTTTTGGTACAAAAAAAAGATAGAATCAATCTATCTTAATTTGTTATTTATTAACATTAGCTACAGCTTTTTCCTATTCTTATCTTCTGTCCAAAGGTATAGCAATCGTTATCATGCCATCTGTTTCTGTTTGACTAGCCGCTAAAGTAACTTGATAAGATCCGTCTGCATTTTTATATACTACCATGTAATCATCAGCAGTATCAACATATGAACTTGATAAAACATAACCATTACTTGCCAATACTTGAGCATAACTTTTAGCTTGTTCTACTGTCCATGATGGATATAAGAAACAAGTTACATCATCGGTCATTGCTTCCTCAGTAAATGATACTGATGGTTTAGTTACTTGTTTTGTAAACTCATTATCTGGCCACGCTAAGTTATCAGCAACACCGTTATTTTGTTCTTGATTTCCTCCTTGTTCTTGTTGTTGATTTCCTCCGTCGTTATTTCCTCCACCATTATTAGATTTTTCTTCACCACAACCAGTTAATACAAAACACATAATTCCTACAAAAATTATTGTAAGTATCTTTTTCATATTTTCTTCCTCCTTCGTTATAAGTATTATAACATATTTCTTTAATTTGTTAATACATATTTGATTAACAAAGTACTATTTATCTATTGCTTACATTTTATAAAAAGTAGTTCGAATTAATATCTAATGGGGCATTTACGATTGCTTATTTGAACTGTTGATAAGAATGTTTTCTCGTTAGTCAACTACATTCTAACTTCTTTATTATTTAAAATACTTTTAAGAAATCTTTTTTATCCATGTCCCAAAGCATTCTTTTGGAGGCATAATATAATTATACTCTATTACAGCTGAGTTATTATCCAATATATTAATTGCTTCTTTTTCCACTTCTTCAGGAGTTTTACCGGTAACATCAATTATAAATTCGTTTGGCAATTTATTTCTAGGATGATTTATTTCGCGGGCATAATCATTATCAAGCATTTTATAATCTATTAAACCATAACCTTCATTTTCTCTATTTTGCATTTGCCTTATATTTTGTTGTTTAGAAGAAATTAAAGTTAAAATAATATAATCATAACCTTTAAAATCATTTGGAATATCTCTAAATCTCATTTGATCAAAATCAAGTGCTAAAATGTTCATAAATCCATTACTACAAAATGTTTTTATTAATGCAATCATACATTCATACAGTACTTTTTCTTCATCAATACCAACAACGTTTTCTCCACCATCTTTAGAAATAAATTCTGGAATCATATTTTGTTCAATATAAGTGCTTTTATAATGATTATATAATTTTTTTGCAAGTGTTGTTTTTCCTACACCACTATAACCATTAATAAATATAATTTGATGATTCCTTTTGATATTGGACACGAGCATCACCTCTTCATTCATTATACCACAAAAAAACTCAAACTACTAAAAGTTCGAGTTAATATCTAATGGGGCAAGAGATGGAAAATAATTTTATTATTTTTTAAACTATTAAAAATCTATAATTCTATTAAAAAACGAGGTAAAACATAATACACTTATTCTTTAAAACTTTTCTAAATGTTAAAAAAAGAAGCCGAGGGAGGTGTATTATTTTGAAATTTTTATTTAAACTAATCCTAATTACCATAAATATTAAAATTTACAAAAAATAACCCCATCGGCAAGGAGAGTATAACACATTTAGAAAAAAAATGCAAATTCCTTGCCAAGGAATTTGCAACAAAAAAAAAGAAAAAACTATGTTGATTATTCTAGTCCTTCTTTTCAAATAATATTTTTAATAATTTAAAAAAACGAGATAATTACGAGGTAATTATCTTTTTTATATTAAAACCCTTATAAATTAAAGGCTTTTTTGCGTGGTGCAAGAGATGGGAATCGAACCCACACGACTTTCATCAAAGGTGTTTGAGA
>CAZNQV010000044.1:0-6130 GCA_964575655.1 uncultured Muribaculaceae bacterium
TAAGTTCGTCTAAAAAATAATTACTATTTAATAATATTTGATTCTTAATAACCCAAGGATAACCTCTATTTTTTGATGAAGTTGAAAATAAAAAGCCATAATAGAATGTTGCTAAAGGAGCATTAATGTTATCCGTTCCCATCAAGGTCAAATTTGACATATATCCTGAAACAGCAGGAAATTCCTTATAAATTGTTTTTATAATATTTTCAATTTCTAAAGCAAATGCAGGTTCAAGTTCGCATAAATTAACTGCAATAATCTTATATTTATCTTGAATTCTATTTTCAATCGC
Source organism: uncultured Muribaculaceae bacterium (assembly GCA_964575655.1). Classification (GTDB taxonomy): domain Bacteria; phylum Bacillota_I; class Bacilli_A; order RF39; family UBA660; genus DAOPMC01. Next base: position 296 of record CAZNQV010000044.1, read on the forward strand.
TCTTATCTCTTTATTAGTACATTTAATTTTTTGTAAATCTGAATCGCTAACAATTAAATTAATTGCATCATTTTCTGTTTTAATATTATCATTAATATAAGTATTATCATGCTTTATACTTGTAATATATTGTCCTGATGGTGGTGTATCTACAATTGTTGTATTATATTGATAATCATTATTTGAGAAATACAAAGTATAATTGTTTTTTGTAATAATAAAAGTTACTACTGATACTATAAATAACCCAATTGCAACTAATAGTAGTTTGCTAAGTAAACTAGAATAGAATTCTTTTGCTTGATATTCATTATCCACTATTAATCACCTCTTTATCTTATATAGTTAATTTTAACATTTTATTATCTAAATATCAACCAGAATTAGACCACAAAAAAAGTGAAATTAATCACTTACTTTTGAATTCTAAATTCTACTGGTGCAGAAACATTTCCAAAATTATCATTAGCATATGCGTAATACATTGTTGGAGTATCTCCAAAAGGAATCTCTAATGTCAAATTGTATGAAATGTTTGAATCAAGTAAGAATGTTTCAAAACATTCAATATCATTATCTAACGCAGCATCAATATCTGGTTCTTCACTAATACAAAAACCATATAAAGCACTACCACCTTCATTATCATTAATTTGGAATGAAACTTCTTTTCCAGTATTTTCAGCATTATTCTCACCAACTGTTGCTACTACTGTTGGCGCTATAGCATCAACAATTGCATCAAACATTCCACTCTTCAAATTCTTTTGATGTTCATAATACTTGTTACCAAAATAAAACCCAACGCCAATTGCTGCAACAACTACTAAAATAGCAACTACTTTACCTACCTTATTATTAGGATTTTTAGTTTTAACATTCTTTTTCTTCATATAAAACTCTCCTTTTATAATTTGATAATATCATTTATCTTGAAAAAAATCAATCTTTTTTTAACTATTCGACAAAGTCACATATCATACATTTCTTACCATTTTTTGATTCAACAATTATTTCCCCGCATTTAGGGCATTTTGCTTCAGTTGGTTTATCCCATGTCGCAAATTTACATTTAGGATAATTATCACATCCATAAAAAGTTTTACCTTTTCTTGTTTTTTTCTCAATAATATTCCCAACATCACATTTTGGACACTTCATTATTATATTAATTTTTGTTTCATCTTTTTTAATATATTTACATTTAGGATAATTACTACACGCAGTAAATTCCCCATATTTACCATTTCTTATCACTAAATCATTGCCACAATTAGGACATTGTTCTCCTGTTTTTTCAGCTACTTTTTTTTCCATTGTACTGTCAGCATATTTTATCATTGGATCAAATTCTTTATAGAATTCCTTCAATATTCCTAAATAATCAACTTTTCCATCAGCAATTTGATCTAAATTAGTTTCCATCTCAGCAGTATACTTTACATTAATTAAGTTACTAAAAAACTCTTGTAATTTAACAGTTGTTAATATCCCCATATCAGTAGGTTGAAATTTTTTATCAACTAAAACTACATAATCTCTTTCTTTCAATGTATCAATAATCTTAGCATAGGTCGAAGGTCTACCTATTCCTAATTCTTCTAATTCTTTTATTAGTTTTGCTTCTGTATATCGTGCTTTAGGTTTAGTAAAATGTTGTTCTTTATCAATTTGATTAGCAATTATGACACTACTTTTATATTCATCTAATGGTGGTAATACAGTATCTGTATTGTCTTCATATTTTGAATATACTTTTAAGTAACCATCAAATATTAAAATACTGCCAGTAGTTTTAAATTTATAGTTATTATTATCTAAAATAATAGTAGTAGTTTTAAACATTGCATCTTTCATCAATGATGATAATGCACGATAATAAATCAAACTATATAACTTATATTCATCATTAGTTAAGTATTCTTTTACTAATTCTGGAGTTTTCTTAATATCAGTGGGTCTAATACCTTCATGAGCATCTTGCATATTATCAGTTTTTTTACTTGTTTTTACATAACCAATATATTCTTTGCCATAATTATTTGAAATAAAATTGTAACATTTACCAACAAATTCATCACTTAAACGAATAGAATCAGTTCTCATATAAGTGATAAGTCCAGAATACTCATTTTCTAGTTTTATTCCTTCATATAATTTTTGAGCCAAAGACATTGTTTTTTTAGCATTAAAGCCTAGCTTAGTAGATGCTTCTTGTTGTAAAGTACTGGTAGTAAAAACTGCATGTGATTTTTTTATTCTATCCTTTTTATCTACTGATTCGATTTTAAAACTTTTTGATAACTTATTTAGAATTTCATCTGCTTCATTATTTGTTTTTATTTCTAAATCTTTATTACCATACCTAAATAATAGAGAATCGAAATCATTAAAATGGGCAGTAATTGTATAGTACTCTTCTGCTACAAAGTTTTTAATTTCTTCTTCTAAATCAACAATTAGTTTTAAAGCTACACTTTGAACTCGTCCCGCTGATTTTCCACCTGTTTTACTTTGCATTAATTTTGATAATCTAAATCCAATGATTCTATCTAACATTCTCCTAGTTTCCTGGCTTTTTACTAAATCATCATCAATTTTACGTGGTTTATTAAATGATTCTATAACTTTATCTTTAGTTATTTCGTTAAAGACAACTCGTTCATAATCCTTATCTTTAATCCCCATTGCATCTTTCAAATGCCAAGCAATAGCTTCCCCTTCACGGTCCGGATCACTTGCTAAATAAACTTTATCACTATCTTTTGCAAGTTTTTTTAATTCGGTTACTACTTTTTTCTTACCTTTAATAATTTCATAATTAGGTTTAAAATCATTTTCAATGTCTATTCCTAACCCATATTTCCCACTTATCGCTAAATCGCGAATATGGCCTTTAGAAGACACTACTTTATAATCATTACCTAAATATTTTTCGATTGTTTTACTTTTACTTGGAGACTCTACTATCACTAAATTTTTCATAAGCTCCTCCTCTTTCTAAATATATACTATCATTTTCTAAAAATGTCAATAAAAGAAAATCTACCTTAACAACTACTAAGGTAAATCTTTATTGTTAATTTTATCAATCCATTTCTTTACTGGCTTATAGCTTTTACGATGTAAATTAGTTATTCCATACTCTTCCAAAGCTTTTAAATGAGTTTTTGTGGGATAACCTTTATTATGTTTAAAATCATACATTGGATAAACTTTATCTAATTCATCCATCATTCTATCTCTGGTAACTTTCGCTATAATTGATGCTGCAGCAATACTTTCACTTTTGTCATCACCTTTAATAATCGAATTAGATGGAATATTTATATCTAATTTCATTGCATCAATTAATATATATTCGGGTTTTATTTGTAAGTTTTCAATAGCTTGATACATAGCTTCTTTAGTAGCTTCATAAATATTTATTTCATCAATTCTAACATTATCAACTATCCCAATTCCAATACTAATTGCATTAGAAGTAATAATATCATATAGATATTCCCTTTTCTTTTCAGTTAATTTTTTAGAATCTTTGATATCAGGATGAAAAAATTCTTTTGGTAAGATAACTGCTGCCGTTACTACAGGGCCAACCAAAGGACCACGCCCCACTTCATCAACACCAGCAATTAAATTAATCCCATTTTTATATAATTGTGTTTCATATTCTAACATTTTAATCATATGACAATTATAACATAAAAAAAGAGAAATTTAACAATTAAACTTCTCTTGTTCTAATAATTTGATTATTATCTTGTGTATTAATATACTTATCTAATATTGAATAAGCCGGTCCAATATTTCTTGGTTTTAATGGATATAACATCAACAAACCAGTTCTTTGTGGTGCATCTAAATTATCAGCATATTCTACTATTTTATCAACCGTTAAATCTTCTTCTTCTTTTTTTAAATCACTAATAACGGCAAATAACAATTCAGAATTATAATTTCTCTTTAGTACTAAACTATCTTCAAATAAAGCTGAGTTTAATAAACCATTAGCACATAGAAATGCTAAATTACGATTTAGGTTTATTGCATCCTGTCCTAACAAATAACTTTTATTATCAATAAAATTCTTTATTTCTTGATCACTATAACCATATCGTGGTTTACGTAATAAATCGACAACATAATCTAATGTAGTTTCTTTTACTCTACGATTAGCAGTCAATAACATAGGATTATTTAATATAGCATGTTTATCTAAACCATATTTACTTAAAACTGACAGCTTACTAGCTAAACCAAATTCTGATTGTCTTAAGACATCAGGATTAGATGAAATAAACTTATTGATTCCTTCGATATCAATTCCATTTTTTGATAATTGGTCAATCAGAATTGCAAGAACACCATCAATTTCTGGATATAGGAAATCACTATATCTTAAAACTTTACTTATTGCGTTTTGTGTATTCAATACTAATCCAAATTTTTCGCCTAACTCTTTAGCTTTTCTTTGTGATGTCTTTACCCCTACAGTTTGTTTTCTATACTGCTGTGCATTAGGATATTTATTATCTACCATTTTCAATTCCCCCTTGACAAATAATGTCATAATTATAGCATATTTTTTTTATTTTGTAAAGAGATTACATTCTATCAAATGTAATCTCTTTAATTTTTTCACTTTTTATATCATTAATTATCAAATCAATAACTCTTTCTTCATCTACCAAGCCACCTTTTTTTAAACACCCTCGCTTTTTACCAATGATTTCTAAAGATTCATAGAATATGTCAGTATTATACTCCATTAAATTATATTCTTGTTTTAAAATATTAGGATAATATCTCAATAACATTTTTAAAATATAATCAACAACTTCTTCCTTAGGTAATATTTCTTCCCTAATAGCGGTCATTGATGCCAGATTATATGCAATTTCTTTATTATCAAATTTAGGCCATAAAATACCAGGAGAATCCAACAATTCTATATCATTTGATACTCTAATCCAAGTTAACTGTTTTGTTACTCCAGGTTTATTACCAACTCCAACCACATTTTTACCAACTAGTTTATTAATCAAAGTTGATTTGCCAACATTAGGTATTCCAACAACCAAAGCTCTTAATTTTTTTTCTTTTAATCCTTTATTTAATCTTTTTTGTTGAATTAGTTTCCCTTTTTCTCTAGTAACTTCCAAAATTTTATCAACATTATTACCATTAACAATATTACAAGGTATAACCACATAACCTAATTTTTCATAATACTCGATAAATTTATTAGTCTCACTTTGATCACACAAATCATATTTTGAAAAAATCAAAACTCTTAATTTATCTTTAATCAAATCATCAATATCTACTATTTTAGAAGACTTAGGAATCCTCGAATCGACTATTTCATATACTATGTCTATTTGACCTAGTATTTCTTTTATTTCACGCTTGGTTTTTGCCATATGACCAGGATACCAGTTGATGTTTGTTTTATTATTATTTACTTCAGTATTATTAGCTTTAGCATCTTTTCTTTTTCGTCTTTTTTGATACATATTTTTTGCCATAATAATCACCTCATTTTTTCATTTCGTCCATCGTCTCATTAATACTTTTGCTGCTTATTCCCATTATTTCATCAATATATTTGTTTTTTGATACTGGATTAACAAATTGTTGGGGTTCAACAAATATATCAATCAAACATTTTAATCTAGCATATTTTATAGAATTACCTACGTTGATTAATTCTCTAAAATCATCTTCATTCCAATCTGCTATCATTTCTGGATGTCTATATATTGCAAAATTCAATCTACCCTTGCATAAATCAGGGAGTTTTTTCATCAATTCATTATTACTGTTCAAAAA
>CAZNQV010000045.1:0-5867 GCA_964575655.1 uncultured Muribaculaceae bacterium
TAATACTCCAGCATACGGCATATAAGAATCAAAACTTCTTACCATTATTCCTTCACCTTTAGTATTAGTGATAAAATTACTTCTATAACCTATAAGTCCTCTTGTGGGAACTGAAAATGTCAAATGTGTATATGTTTCATCATTTTCAATTGAAACAATATTACCTTTTCTTTCATTTAAATCATTAATTATTGTACCTGCATATTCACTTGGACAATTAATTAAAACATTTTCATATGGTTCACATCTTTTTCCATCTATTTCTTTATATAAAACTTGTGGTTTTGATACAGAAAGTTCATAACCTTCTCTTCTCATTTTTTCTAATAAAATTGATAAGTGAAGTTCTCCTCTTCCTGATACTTTATATCCATCTGCTCCATTTAATGCTTCTACTTGTAAACCTACATTAGTTTCTAATTCTTTATCTAATCTTTCTTTAATATGTCTATTAGTTAAGAATTTACCACTTTGTCCTGCAAATGGAGAAGAATTTACTAAAAAATTCATAGACATTGTTGGACTTTCAATAATAATAGGTGGTAATGGATTTATATTATTTACATCACAAATAGTATCTCCAATTGAAAGTTTAGTATTTGTTGCTACAATAACTATATCACCATATTTTGCTTCTTTTACTTCAACACGATGAATACCTTCATTTACAAATAATTTTGTTACTCTTGTAGTTGTAATGTTTCCATTGTTATCTGATATTGATACAGTTTCTCCTGTTTTAATTATTCCTTTTGATACTCTACCTACTCCTAATCTTCCTAAAAAATTATCATAATCTAATGAAGATACTTGTAATTGTAATGGATCATTTTCGTTTCCTTTAAAATCTTCTGTATGTTTTACTATTGTTTCTAATAAAGGTTCAATGCTATTTGATTCATCTTCTATTTCTAATTTTGCTATTCCTTCTCTTGCTATACCATATACAATTGGAAAATCAAGTTGTGCATCTGTTGCACCTAATTCAACAAATAAATCAAATGTCATATTTACTACTTCATCAATTCTTGCATCTTTTTTATCTATCTTGTTAATAAATAAAATAGGATTTAAATTTTGTCTTAATGCTTGTTCTAGAACAAATCTAGTTTGTGGCATTACCCCTTCTTTTGCATCAACAAGTAAAATTACTGTGTCTACTGTTTTAATAATTCTTTCAACTTCACTAGAAAAATCAGCATGTCCTGGAGTATCTACTATATTTATTTTATAGTCTTTATATCTTATTGAACAATTTTTTGAATAAATTGTTATTCCTCTTTCTTTTTCTAAGTCATTACTATCCATTATTTGATGACCAACTACTTCATCTACTCTAAATACACCACTTTGACTTAATAAGGCATCTACTAAAGTACTTTTACCCACATCAACGTGTGCTACTACTGCTATATTTATTATTTTTTCCATACTACACCTCTTTAAACGACTTTCAAAGTATACTATATTTTTTAGTATTTATCAAGTGTTTTTTATATTCTTCTATGTTGATTATTTATATTTTTTTGTAAACTCTTTGTTTTATTTTACAAATTGCTAAAAATGTAGTATAATTTAACTCGGTTGATTCTTTTATAAATATTAACAAAGGAGGAAAATAAATGTTTAAACCAAACAAGACTTATGTCTTTGCGTTAGGTGGTTTAGGCGAAGTTGGAAAAAACATGTATTGTATAATGCATGATAATGAAATTGTAATAATTGACTGTGGAGTAATCTTCCCTGATGATGAATTACGTGGTATTGACTATGTCTTACCTGATTTTGATTTTCTTAAAAAAAATGAAAAGAAAATTAAAACTTTAATTATTACACATGGACATGAAGATCATATTGGAGCTATTCCTTTTTTAGTTCAAAATGTTAACATTCCATCAATTTATGCCCCAAATCAAGCCTGCGCTTTAATCAAGAAAAAATTAGAGGAAAGAAATATAAATTATAAAAACTTAAATTCTTATAAGGGTGAAGATAAATTAAAATTTAAAAACTTTGATATTTCTTTTATTAGAACGACCCATTCTGTACCAGATTCTTATGCAGTAGTAGTTAAAACTCCAAATGGAACAATTGTTCAAACAGGAGATTTTAAAATGGATTTAACTCCAATTGGACCAGTTACAGATTTTGCTAAAATAAGTGAGGTTTCAAAAGATGGTGTCACTCTTCTTATGAGTGATAGTACGAATGCTTTAGATGATGGTTTTTCATTATCAGAATCAAAGGTTGATGAAGCTTTACATGAAGTATTTTCTAAACATAATGCTAATAGACTAATTATTGCAACTTTTGCTTCAAATATATATCGTTTAAAACATATTATTGAAACTTGCAAAAAACACAATCGTAAGGTTTGTATTTTAGGACGCAGTATGGAAAACAATATCCAAATTTCAATTGAAAGTGGTTATATTAAAAATGATGACACAATTATTCCAATGGAAACTGCTAATAATCTAAAACCTAGTGAATTAGTATTATTATGCACTGGTAGTCAAGGTGAACCATTAGCAGCTTTATCAAGAATTGCCGAAGGAGCTCATCGATTAATCACGATTATGCCAGGAGATGTAGTTGTTTTCTCATCATCTGCAATTCCAGGAAATGCTATGTCTATTGCTAATACGATTAATAATTTATATTTAAAAGGAGTTACCGTTTATACTAATGCTTTATTAGGGGATATTCATACTTCAGGTCATGCCAAAGAAGAAGAATTAAAATTAATGTTACGATTAATTAATCCTAAATATTTTATGCCTATGCATGGAGATTATCGTATGTTGAAACGCCATGCCGATATTGCAAATGAATGTGGCATCCCAAAAGATAATTGTTTTATTCTCGATAATGGACAAACTATTTGTTTAGATAATGGCGAAGTTCACCGAGAAGAAGAAATTGAAATTAGTGATACTTTTGTCGATGGTAATCGTATTGGTGATATTAGCAGTGCTGTAATGCATGATCGTAAGATTATGGCTAGTGACGGAATACTATTAGTAATTGCTAATATAGATATACAGAATAAAAAATTATTGATTGCCCCTAATATTACTACTAGGGGTTTTATTCAAATAAATGAAAATGAAGAATTAATTGTTAAAATTGAAAAATTAGCTAGCAAAACTATCAACAAATGTTTAGAAAACCAGAAAGTAACATTTAACGATATCAAACTAGAGTTAACAAGAATTATTAGTTCATATATTCAAGATACAACAGGTAGAAAACCAATTATTTTGTCATTACTATTAGATATTAAAAAGCAAAGTTAATTTGCTTTTTTTTATTACGATTTAACAATTGTAAAACAATTGAAAGAAATGACACCTTTACTTGTTTAGCATTTTTTGATAAACTAATACTGGTGGTTATATGGACTTTAACAAAAATATTTCTCAAGTGCTAAACACACTTCGAATCAAGAATGGAGATTTATCAAAAAAAAGCGGAATTGATCCTTCCGTAATTAGTAGATATAAAAATGGTAAAAGAAAGCCTTACAAAGATAGCAGTGAAATCAATTCTTTAGTAAATGCTATTTTAATATTAGCTGAAGGCAAAGAAAACGATTTAGCAAAATTAATTGAATGTCAAAATATTAATGAATTATCAAAATATCTACATCATTTTTTCAACGAAACGAACTTAAAAGTTAAAAAAAACGAGATAAAAAAGAAAAATAAAACAATTCTTATTCGTTTTGGAGAAAAACTAAATTTAGTAGTAGACTTACTAGATATCTCTAACATCCAATTAGCTTATGCTATTGGTGTTGATGCATCATTAATTAGTAGATATCGTAATAAGCTAAGATTACTTCATTCTAATAATATCATAATTAATAAAATTAGTAACTATTGTGTCGAAGAAGCTAAAAGAAAAAAACTATCATATAATTTACACTGCTTAATGAACACCAATAATAAATACAACGAACAGCAATTATTAAATAATCTAATTGCATGGTTTAACGATGAACAAGAATCCTTATCAGAATTGACAATTGAACATTTTTTAAAAACTCTTGCAACATATGATTATACTAAGAACCAAATAAATACCTCACTTAACCGTAAAATGAATATAAAAGATGAATATATTGGAACTATTGGTTTACAAGATTGCGTTTTAGACTTTCTCACAATTGTAAATAATGCTAACCCAACGATTACTCATCTTTATACGAATAATCAGAATATTTTAGACTTTGATAATGAACAATATGGAAAAACATCGTCTAGTATAGTCCAACAAATTTTAAGCAAAGATAATAAATTAATTATTTATCATGATACAACCAATAGTATTGAAGATATGATAGAAAATATTGAGAAAATGCTATTCATCTATTTTACTGCAAAATGCGAAACTAGATATATTAAAAAAGCAATAAATAGCAAATTCCAAAGATCATTTTTTCTAGCCGAAAATACTGCAGTCCTAAGTTCCAACGGTGTTATCAATGCAGATGAATATGTAGAGCATACTTTAAGTACCGATAAAATTAAAATAGACAGATACACAAAACAATTTGAAGAGTTGAAAAAGATGACTTATCCTTTAATGAGTATTTACGATTATCACAGTCAAGGAGAATACATTGAAAAATACAAAGATTTACATGCTGGTGTTGGATCAGTTATTACTTTTTTAAGTTCACCCCTTTTAGGGACGATGAGTGCAAATTTATTAAACAAAATTTTAAAAAGGTACAACATCAAGCAAGAGCTAAAAGATACTATCATGACTTTCCACAAACTAAAAAGAGAAACTTTAATGAAAAGCATCAATAAAACAACAATTAACGAATATATTTACGTTGCTAATGAACCACCAAGTTTAAATGTAACAGGATTGTTTTTAAATTTTGACATTCGTTATACTAAAGAAGAGTATAAAGAGCATATTGATGAAATAAAAGCATTAGCTCATAAATATAAAACTTATAATGTTCATTTTACTAACAAAAAGCCACTTAATAACATCAGAATTCTAATTAAAGAAGATTATGGTACATTAGTAACCAGAAATGATGGTAATTTTGAAATAACCTTTATTTTACAACATAAAATAATTACTCAAGCTTTTGAGAATTATATATCTAATCTAATAAACAAATAAAAAAGCAGATAACTGCTTTTTATTTTTGAAAAAATATAAAATACTTTTTCTTACCTTTTCTTAAAACATTATATTTTCTATTAATATCAATCAAATGAGTTTCATCATTAACAATTTCACCATTTAAAATAATTGCATTTGCATTCAATAATTCCCTTAATTCTCTTTTACTACTGCAAATACCATTAGTAATTAATAGATCACCAAGACAATTATTATTTACTTCATATCGAGGTGCATCTTTAAATACTTGTTCTATTTCATCATCTGTTAAATTACTAATTTGTCCAGAAAATAACATTTTAGAAACATTTTCTGCTTTATCATAACATTCTTTGCCATGTAAAAATGTTATAACTTCACGAGCCAGTATCTTTTGTGCCATTCTTTTTTCAGGTTCTTGTTGATGTTCCTTTTCAATTTCTTCTATTTCTTCCTTAGACAAGAATGTCAAAGTTTTTAAATATTTAATAACTTCACTATCTTCAACATTAATTAAATATTGATATAGTTCATATGACGATGTTTTATTCTTATCTAACCATAAAGCATTACCTTCAGTTTTACCAAATTTAACGCCATTAGAATCGGTAATTAAAGGCATTGTGAAGCCATAGGCATCTTTACTTAATCTCTTTCTAATTAGCTCAATTCCAGCGGTTATATTACCCCATTGATCACTTCCTGCAACTTGTAATGTGCAATTCTTAGTTTCATAT
>CAZNQV010000046.1:0-5848 GCA_964575655.1 uncultured Muribaculaceae bacterium
CGGGACTTGAACCCGCGATCTCCTGCGTGACAGGCAGGCGTGATAACCACTACACCACGGAACCATGGTTGCGGGAGATGGATTTGAACCAACGACCTTTGGGTTATGAGCCCAACGAGCTACCAAACTGCTCCATCCCGCGATATAAAACTTTTGGCGGAGGAAGAGGGATTCGAACCCCCGCGCCGTCGCCGACCTCCCGGTTTTCAAGACCGGTCCCTTCAACCAGACTTGGGTATTCCTCCAGGCGCGCTATTTATCGGCAATTACTGCCTAAAAAGTAGCAAACTAATTATAACATAGGCTTTTTTAAAAAGTCAATAATAGAATAGATATTTATTTTAATGCTTTTTCTATTAATTTATCAAATAGTTTTTGATTGTCTTTTTCAATATCAATGATGCTTTCAGGATGCCACTGAATCCCTATTATATACTTTTTATTGGGAAATTCAATACCTTCTATAATTCCATCTTGGGAAATTGCTGATGCTATCATATTATTTAGTTTAATTATGCCATAATTGTGACGACTATTTACCTTTAATTTATCTTTATTGAAAACTTCCTTTAAGATTGTACCATCAATAATATTAACATCATGAACATATGGAACATCTTTTTGAAAATGACTGATATTTGTTTCAATCTTCTTTAAATTATTTTTGTCTGGATTATTACCAATATTATCAACATAGGCTAGTAATTGCATCCCCATACATAGTCCTAAAGTTGGGATGTCATTTTCTATAACATATTCTGTTATAAATAAGTCATATTCATACCATTTAAATCCTCCTGGCATAACAATTGCATCGCAGAGTTTTAATTTGCCTATTAAGTCTTTTTTTTCATTGTCTGTTAATCTTGCCATGTCCTTAGGTGATGATTTTTCATAATCTACATCTTGCGGAGGTAATATTAAGATAGGATTCCCACCTGCTCTAATAACAGCTTGTCTTGTTAATTCATTAACACTAATTACTGAATAACCACTCATTATTTGTTCTGGTCTTCCAATAATACCGACTATTGGTTTATTCATATTAATCACTCCCATTAATATATGCTTTTACTCTATTTATTATATCATAAAAAAAAGACCCGAAGGTCTTAGATTTTTAATTATATGCTTTTTTACGATTGAAATAGATTGCTGTTCCTAATCCTAATAAACTAATAACTGCAATACTTATATATAATGCAATATTATCACTAGTTTGTGGGTTAGCAACTGTATTATAACCGAAACCATAAACTGAGAACTTATTTGAATAAATGTAGATTAAATTGTTTTCTGTATCTAAATAGAATGTTTTATCTTGAAAGTTTTCAGTTGGTTTGGTGCTTAATTTAGTAAATTTATCTACTGCTTCACCATGATAACGGAATATCTCAATATCTGTTTTTGAACTTAAATCAAATGGTAATACTAATTCAATTACTTCACCTAATTCATCCATTGGATTATAATTTACTGATACAACTAAATTGATAAATTGAACATTTGAAGTAGTAGCTTCTTCTAAAATCTGATTTTGTGGCTCTGATTCTTGGTCGCGATTACTACCAACAACAGTTAATTGAACATTATCATCATCATATTGTTCTTGTAATCCACCTACCATAACATTTGGTGCTGTATCACCAACTGCTATTGTAGTAAATGCACCACTACCAATTGTAAGATTTTTAGTAACATCAGCATCTTTTACAGTAATTAAAGCTGTTACTGAATTACTACCACTTGTTGCTAAAACATTGTAAACACCATTTGCTACATTTGTAAATTCATATACTCCAGTATCACTAGCATTTGTTGATTTTACTACTAATCCACCTTGAATTAATTGTACTGTCGCATTATTACCGTTAGTAATAGTACCACTAACTGTTTTAGTACCTACTGGAATAGTAACACGAGATACCTCGTAACCTTTAGTAGTGTCTAGTTTTACTTGATATCCTGTTGCCATATAAACAGCCGGATTTGTATTATAAGTTCCACCTTTAACAAAACCTTTAATTTTGTCTTGTAATTTACTTGATAATACAATTGTTTCTTCTTCATTAGCTAATGAACCAAAAGTTCCACCTGTAATATTAAGAACATTTACTTCTGTTTCAGTATTAGTTCCTGGAATATATTCATATATAATATGACCATTAGCACTTGAATATTTACCACCAGTAATATTTAATTCAATATCACCAGCATATCCACCATTTGGATTTGATTCGATTTGGATAGTCGAACCACTTGCTTCAATACCATTATTATTAACTGTTGGAACAACTTTAGGTCCAGTCACTTTAGCAGTAACACTACCGATATTAAATACACCAGCTTTGATTCCAAAAGCAGAATCAACACCTTCATAGGTTCCGCCAGTTAGATTCCATTTAGCATATCCAGCTGCATAAATTGCAGCTCCAGTTGATTTAATTTCAGCAGTACTGCTTACATTAATAATTGGGCAATTCTCTTTGTGAGTCATTTGACCATTAACATAAATACCACTACCATTAGCTCCAGTCGGATCACTAGCTGTTATAGTTTTACCATTCATATTGATAACAACGCCATATGCAAATTTTTGCACCATTGATTCATATGGAATTATTTGAATTCCATAAAATCCTTTAAGTGTAACATCTTCACCAATTGTTATCACTGTGTAATCAGTTTGACTTGTATTAGCTCCATACACACGAATTGGTGAATAATTTGGGGTTGATTCATATATCATTCCTTCCCCAGTAAAATTAACTGTTGCACCTTGTATTTCAAATGTTTTTTCGGTTGCACTGATGTTAAATCCGTTTAAATTGATTGTTAAGTCCTTTTCAATTCTTGTTGCATTAGGAACAGTAACATTATCCAAAAGTTTGATTATAGCTCCTTCTTCAGCATCTGCAATCGCTGCTGGTAATGTTTCATAACCTTCAGTCCCAATTTCTACTACATTCGCTGCTAGTACACTTGATGGTAATGCAATGCAAACGAATAATAGTATTGTAAATATAAGTTTTTTCATATTTATCTCTTATCTTTATTATATTTAGATTAATTATATCATTCAAATTAATACATTTCAATATATTTACACATTTTTAGTAGAAAATATGTAAATAAAAATCTTAATTGAAACAATTAAGATTTTAGGTGTTAACTATGTATATAGGTTGTTATCTTATGATAGAATTATTTGTCCATCAGCGATTGGTAATCCACTGTAGGTTGCATCAGTGAAATTAAAATTTCTAGTTGCGGCTTCTGCATTCATTACTTCAACTGTCGTAGTTTCGGCAGTTAGTGTTGTGTTTTGTAGGGTATTATCGAAATCATGACTACCGTCTGATCCTGTTTGCTTATAATAAACTACTGGTGCACCTTCTTCAGCAAACGGAACTGCATTAAAGACAGCATTACCATCATCATCTGAAGTTATTTCATTACCATAGGTAGTTCCTTCTGCATCACATCTTGCAAATTTTGCACCAACTATTGGAATACCTATATCGGTACCATCATCTGAAACATGCAATGTTAATGATCCGGTAGCAGCGATTGTAAAACTATAATCATTAACACCTTCAGTTATTTCTTGTTCTGCTGGTAATATAGTAGCATTATCATATCCAACAGTCGAAGATGTAACCGCATAAGTTCCATTAACTAACGCTAAACTACCAATACCATTTGTTATCTCTACTGTTTTTTGATTTTCCAAAATATCATCCTCCCTTTATTTATTAACAGACCTGGATAATTATGATCTGTTAGCCTAATAGTAATTGGATGATTAATTTCTTTGGTAAACATATTAAAATATACAATAATTTCGGTAGGACAATTAGAATTTACCATTAATACAATGCATTTTCTTTGGGGTAATAATTGATAATTAGTAATAACTATTTTATATATTTCTCCATATTTTGCCCAAAAACAAAAATTACCTAATTTGTTGGTAAAACCACTTTCAATTAAATTATTATACTGATTATAAATTTGTATTTTATATTTATGGATACATAAGTTATTACTAATTCTACACTTTATTGTTATTTGTTTGTTTATAATAATAATCACCTCATTACTTTAATATATAGTATGAGGTGATTACGATAACGAAAAGATAATATGACTATCAAAATATAATTTGCTTTAAATATTAAAAAAAAGATGTCTCATTTGTATCATTATTGGCACGTAATAATTTTTTGACTCCTTTATTAAGGTCATCTTCATTTAATCCTACATTAGAGTCAATTTTTATAAGATGTTCAATCAAATTTCCCATATCTGAATCATCATCAAGTATAATAAAATTTGGATTATAATCTAGTGAATTCAAAAAAGTTTCTATTTCAATTCCTCGCTTTTGATTTAATACCGGAGTATATCCTAATAAGTATCCATCTAAATTATATTCTTTTAATATGCTTTCTATCTTGTTTCTACCTTCTACATCTTTGCGCCATGAAGATGTAATAACAATTTGAGAATCTGTTAATTCAATTATTCTTTTTAAATAATTTATACAAACTTCATCAAATGGATAATCATATCCCGAAAATGGCCTTTTATATTTATTGTAAATTTCAATCAAATGGCTTTTTGAATTTAGAACACCATCTATATCTAAAAAAATTATTGTTGGATTCTTTTGATTCATCTGTATACCTCCATCTATATGTATTATACTACAAAAAAACTTGTACTTATGTACAAGTTCAATATTCAATGGTGGAGAATAGGAGATTCGAACTCCTGACCCTCTGCGTGCAAGGCAGATGCTCTAGCCAGCTGAGCTAATTCCCCACAAAGCTATGAAAAGAAAGCATCTCTTTCATAGCAATAGAATTATAGCACACATTTTTTTTAATTGTCAATATTTATTATTTTATATATTCTTTAGTTTCTTTATCCTGAATATAAAAACTTAATCCTTTTTCTTGTAATTGTTCAATTGTTACATTTTTTTTTGTTAACGCTTCTTTTACTGGCATTTGCATTTCTTCGCCAGAAAGATACTTGCCAAAATGAATTAAGACATTACCGCTTTTGATACAAGGAAAATAATATTCATATTTATCATCTTCATAAAACTTTTCTAATGCTTGGGCACAAACTTCAGTATTATCAATGATTGTAAAATCTGTTGTTACCTCTATCGGAGGTGTATAGTATTTATCAGGATTAAATTTCATAAACCAGGTTCCAAGATGAATTCCTTGGTAGCCATCTATGATATTATAATCAATCACTTTGTAACCAATACCATAATAAATGGAACTTCCCCCATCATATGAACTTGATGTCTTTATCACAAATGCTGGTCTCTTATTATTATTAACTAAAACTAAGTCTGTAACAAAAAAGCAAGTCCAAACTACTAGTGCTATTAACACTATTAATAGTATTTTAATGTCTTTTCTCAAATAAATCATTCCTTCCTATTATTAAATATATCATATGTGTAAAAAAAAAGATATCAAATGATATCTTATTCAATTCCACCACCACTACCGCTGTAATCCACATACGATTCTTGGAATACTTCAGAATATGGTCCGTAATAATTCTTTCTACTTACTACTCTTATAGCACGTACTTTATAATAATATGTTCCGTATTCTAAGTTTTCTTCCATTTTTGATAAAGCTGTGGTAGTTAATATTTTTTCAAAATTAACATTATCGCTACTACGATATATTTCATATTTGGTTGCTCCTGATACTTTAGTATAGTTTACTTGGATACCTGTTAGAAACTCAAATCCCGTTACTACTGGTTTAGTTAATGCTGTTTTAGCATACATCTTAGATGAATAGCTACTATA
>CAZNQV010000047.1:0-5785 GCA_964575655.1 uncultured Muribaculaceae bacterium
ATTATATAATGAAGGATTTCAATTTGATAATTTTTATACACCAGTCTTCCCTGTTTCAACTGCTGATGGTGAATACTTAACTGATACTTCATTAATACCAAAAGAAGGTGTTTGGAGTATTAAAGCGGTTAATGGTAACTATATGCCCTATTCATATGCTAATTTATTTGAAGGTTTAGGTTATACGTCACAAGCTTATCATGATCATACTTATAATTATTATGATCGCGATAAATATATAAAAACAATGGGATATGATGTTTATAAGGGCTGTAAAAAGAATTTAAAAATTAATTGTAACATTTGGCCAGAAAGTGATTTAGAAATGATTAAGGCCACTACAAATGAATATATTAATGATGATCATTTTGTAACATATTATATGACAGTTAGTGGTCACTTGAATTATACCAAAACAGGTAATACAATGGTTTATCGTAATTGGAATGCTGTTAAAAATTTACCTTATTCACATAAAGCTAAAGGATATCTGGCAGCTAATAGAGAGTTTGATAAAGCAATTGGTGAATTAATAAAAAGATTAGAAGCAGCTGGCAAACTAGATGATACTGTTATTATGATTAGTGGCGATCATTATCCATATGGATTAAATTTAAGTGAAATAAATGAGTTATCGACCTATAAACGTGATAAAAACTTTGAGGCTCATCACTCAGCATTCTTAGTTTGGAATAGTACAATGAGTGAGCCTATTAAAATTGAAAAATTAGGTAGTAGTTTGGATATTCTGCCAACAATGTTAAATCTATTTGGTTTTGATTATGATTCAAGATTATTAATAGGAAGAGATATTTTATCTAATAGCGATCCATTAGTTATTTATTCTAATCGTAGTTTTATAACCGATAAAGGTAGATACAATAGTTCAAATAAGAAATTTGTTCCAGTTGAAAATTTAGAAGAAGATTTTGATAAAAATACATATGTTAGTGAAGTTAACTCAATTATCTATGATAAATATAAGTATTCTAGATTGATATTGGAAACTAATTATTATAAGAAATTAAAAAATGGTATTGATAAACAAAATAAAGAAATAGAAGCTGAGAAAGCGAAAACAGAACAGAATATTGATGCACAAGAAAAGACTGAGTAATCAGTCTTTATATATTGGAAATTTTGAAGTGATTGCTACCACTTCTTTTTTTAAATTATTTAATATCTCTAAATTGTCTTTGTTTTTTAGAGCTTTTGCAATTATTTGTCCTATGTGATAAAACTCTTCTTCTTTTAATCCTCTTGTAGTCATGGCTGGACTACCTATTCTAATTCCTGATGTTATTGTTGGTTTTAAAGTTTCATTGGGAATAGTATTTTTATTACAAGTAATATTAATGCTATCTAATATTGTTTCAGCTTCTTTTCCTGTTAAATTTAGGTTTTGTTTAACATCAACTAATATTAGATGATTATCAGTACCATTAGATACAATTCTTATATTTTCTTCAGTTAATGCCTTCATTAATGATTTGATATTTAATAATACTTGTTGCTGATATGTTTTAAAACTATCTTGTTTTGCTTCATAAAAGCATTGAGCTTTGGCTGCAATAACATGCATTAAAGGCCCACCTTGAATACCTGGAAAAATAGTTTTATTTATTTTTTTTATTATTTCTTCATTATTAGTTAAGATTAATCCTCCCCTTGGTCCCCTTAATGTTTTATGCGTTGTTGATGTAACTACATCAGCGTATGGAAGAGGACTCGGGTGTAGTTTTGTTGCAACTAATCCGGCAATATGCGCCATATCTACCATCAAATAAGCTCCTACTTGATCAGCGATTGATCTTAATTTTGCAAAATCGATTGTTCTTGAATATGCACTTGCACCAGCAACAATCATCCTAGGCTTTTCAGTTAAAGCTAATTCTAATATTTTGTCATAATCTAACATTTCAGTTTGAGAATCAACACCATATGATACAAATTGATAATCCATCCCACTAAAATTAATTGGATGCCCATGGGTCAAATGACCACCATCAGTTAGACTCATACCCATTACTTTGTCGCCTGGATTTAATAATGCTTTGTACACTGCCATATTAGCACTGCTACCTGAATGTGGTTGAACATTTGCAAATTGACAGTCAAACAATTGACAAGCGTACGTAATTGCTAAATTTTCAATTGCATCGACATTGATACAACCACCATAATACCTTTTGCCAGGGTATCCTTCGGCATACTTGTTTGTAAAAATACTACCTTGTAATTCTAATATAGCTTGTGATACGTAGTTTTCTGATGCAATTAATTCGATGTTATCATTTTGTCTTATTAATTCTTTATCTAACGCTTCTTTTATTTCTATATCCATAACTACTCCTATCTAATTACTATAAAATATAGTAATACTAAAATACCTAATACAATACGATACCAACCAAAGGCTGTAAAATCTTTCTTTTTAATATAATTCATTAAGAATCTAATTGCTAAAATCGATACAACAAAGGCAACAATCATACCAACAATTAATAAAATCAGTTCACTACTAGTGAAATTAAAACCAAATTTTAATAATTTTAATAAACTAGCTCCAAACATGGCTGGTATTGCTAAGAAAAATGAGAATTCTGCGGCTATGTCTCTTGAAGTTCCTAGCATTGATGAGCCTAAGATAGTTGCGCCACTTCTTGATGTTCCTGGAATAACTGATAATGCTTGAAATAAACCTATTCCTAATGATTTTTTATAAGTTAAGTCTTTAAAACTAGTTACTTTAAATGTTTTCTTTTTATTAATTCGTTCAATGATAATAAATAATATACCATAAACAATTAAAGCGATGGCAACTGTTTGATAGTTATAAAATAAACTATCTATCTTATCATCAAATAAGAATCCTATAATACCAATGGGAATAGATGCAACTACTACTTTACTCCATAAACTCCAAGTATCCTTCTTTTCTTGAGAATTCTTTTTCTTAGAAAATGGATTTAACTTATTAAAATAAAGAATAACAACCGCCATAATTGCTCCTAGTTGAATAACCACTAAAAACATTTCCATGAATTCTGGAGTAACCTTTAATTTAATAAATTCATCAACTAATATCATATGACCAGTACTACTAATTGGTAACCATTCAGTAATACCTTCAACAATTCCTAAAAAAATAACTTTTAATAATTCAATAATTTTTAACATAACATCCCTCAATTCATTTTTTATTCTATCACATTTAATTACTTAATTAAACATTTTTAATGCTACTTGTCATCTAGTTTCATATAAATTAATTAGGTGATACTTTTGAATACAGTTTTATTAGCATTTATTTTAACAACCATTGCTGGACTTACTACTTTACTAGGAACCTTAATTATTTTTATATTTAAAAAACAATCTAATTTAGTTGTTTGTACTTCTTTAGCATTTGCTGCTGGAGTAATGATTTGTGTTTCATTAATTGATTTAATACCAGAAAGTATTAACTTATTAAAAACTACTTTTAATTCATTTGGTACTATTTTATTATTATTAATTTTTATTATGATTGGTATTTTTATATCATGTTTAATCGATCGCTTTTTCCCCAGTGAACAAGTTGGTAAAAAGAATGGCAAATTATATCGTATTGGTATCATTTCGATGATTGCAATTATTATGCATAATGTACCGGAAGGAATCGCCACTTTTTTAGCAACCGATTCTAAAGTTAGTTTAGGTTTATCATTAGCGATTGCGATTAGTTTACATAATATCCCAGAAGGAATAAGTATATCAGTACCAATTTATTATGCGACTGGTAATAAAAAGAAAGCTTTTTTATATACTCTTATATCTGGATTGTCAGAACCATTTGGCTCCCTACTTGCCTATTTATTTTTAAGATCAATTATTAATGATACTATTATGGGTTGTTTATTTGCCATAATTGCCGGGATTATGATTCATATATCTATTTATGAATTATTACCAACATCTTTAAAATATAAAAATAAAAAAATTTGTTTATTGTTTTTCATAATTGGTTTAATATTTATGTATTTTAGTCATATGCTGTTTAGTATATAAAAATAGTTTTTAGGCAATAATAAGCATAGAAAAAGGTGATTTCTATGTTAGATAAAAATATTAAACAAAATATTAAAACTATTAAAAATAATACTAAAAATAATCCTGATTATAAGTATAAAGAAATTAAGTTATTAAATCATAAGATATGTTTAATATATAATGAACCATTAACTAGCAGTGATAAAATTGATAATTTTATTTTAAAAAATATTTCAATATTAACTCATACAAAAATAAAAAATGATTTGATTAATTTTTTATATAACTTTATTCCTTCTAGTAATATTAAAAAAATCGATACTTTTGATAATCTATATACTGAGTTACAAAATGGTTTTTCAATTATTTTGATTGATGGAGAAACTACTTGTTTATCAATTGAAACAAAAGAAGATTTGACCCGAGATATTGCGGAGTCCC
Organism: uncultured Muribaculaceae bacterium; assembly: GCA_964575655.1. GTDB lineage: Bacteria > Bacillota_I > Bacilli_A > RF39 > UBA660 > DAOPMC01. The sequence continues at coordinate 4,474 of CAZNQV010000047.1, forward strand.
AAGTTGAAAAAACAATTAATGGACCCAAAGATGCTTTTGTTGAGAATTATGTTAAAAATGTTGGATTAATTAGGAGAAGGATCAAATCTAATGAATTAGTTGTTAAAGAAATGATTATTGGTAAATACACCAAAACTAAAGTTGGTGTTTTATATATGGATGATTTAGTTGAACCAAAGTTATTAAATTTAGTATTAGATAGAATTAATAAAATTGAAACAGATGATTTATTAGATAGTAGTTATTTAAGAACTTTTTTATCTAAAAACAATTCTGCTTTCCCAATGAGTGAGATGACCGAAAGACCTGATTTAACTTGTATGTATTTATTAGAAGGGAAAATTGCAATTGTGGTTGATACTTCCCCTTTTGTTCTATTAATACCGGTCTTTTTCGTAGATTTTTTTCATTCACCAGAAGATTATTATCAAAAATCTAAAAATATTAGTCTAACTAGAATCATTAGACTAATATCATTTTTTATTTCAATTTTAACTCCAGCTTTCTATATCGCTATTACTACTTATAATCATGAAACTATTCCTAGTGAATTATTATTAAATTTAGCAGCTCAACGGTCGGGTGTTCCCTTTCCTGCTTTTTTTGAAGCGATATTAATGATAATTACTTTTGAAATATTAAGAGAAAGCGATATCAGATTACCAAGTCAAATGGGAAGTGCTATCAGTATTTTGGGTGGTATTATTTTAGGTGATGCTGCAGTAGCGGCGGGAATTGTTTCACCAATTATGGTTATTGTTATTGCCTTAACCGCGATTGCTTCCTTAATCTTTTCTCATTTAGATATGGTTAATGCTATTAGACTGTGGAGAATTATTTTTATGCTTTTTGCAGCGATTTTTGGTTTAATTGGTATTTATATGTGTCTTTTCCTATTTGTAACAATATTAGCAGGTTATAAATCTTTTGGTAAACCTTATTTATATCCAATGGCTCCTATTAATTTTAAATTATTAAAAGATTCCTTTATAAAAGTTAAATCCAAACAAGATGTAAAAAATCCATTATTAGTAAAAGATGAGGTGCAAAATGATTAAAAAATTAATACTATTAGTCTTAATGTTATTTTTATTAACTGGTTGTTATGATTATCGAGAATTAAATGATTTAGCGATTGTTGATGCAATTGGTATTGATTATGAAGATGATACTTTTATTGTAACGGCCCAAGTATTAGATGTTAAAAAACAAGGTTCTGAACAAATAGAAGAAAAACCTAATGTTTATACAGGCAAAGCTAAAAGTATCCCCCAAGCAATTAGAGATATGTCACTAAATAATCCCCGAGATT
>CAZNQV010000048.1:0-4586 GCA_964575655.1 uncultured Muribaculaceae bacterium
ACCCCATCAATAGTTGCATATTATACCATATTTTGGACTTTTTTTCAACTTTTTAGTGATTTCAAACAAAAAGATAACAAAGTTCTTAAAAACAAAAAAGCAATACCATAAGATATTGCTTTCACTAATTAAATTTTTTATTCATTTTTATTTTGTTGAATTGAAATACGACCAGTATTATAACTTGAACCAACAGTAACATAAACACCATCACTGTTTTCAGCACCAAATGAATAAGTGCTTTCTGTATCAGTTACAACAACACTGCTCATTCCTGAACCTGGTGTAGTAAATCCAGCCTCTTTTAGTTTTTCAGCATATGCTTTACATTCTTCAATAGTCCAATCTTCTAAATCTATATTATGTCCAACATAATAAGCATTGTTTATTTTAGATTCATCATAAATAGTAGCACCATCTGGTTTTGGAATTAAATTAGTATATTCATTTGAAGGCCAAGCTACAGCTTGTTCTCCTTGTTGTTGATTTCCACCTGGATTATTATTTTCACCATTTCCTGTATTTTCTTTTTCACCACAACCAGTTAAAACAAAACACATAACTACTGCTAATAAACCAAATAAAAGTTTCTTTTTCATATTTTCTTCCTCCTTTGTTATAATATTATAGCATAACTTTTTTATTCTTTAATACATAATTACACTATTTGATTAAAATTTTTTTAGATATGCTTTTTTATATGCCATCTTTCAATTAATTATGAAACAAACTGTAGAAAACCAAAAATAAGTTGCAAATAATATAATTTAATGTTAAGATAAATTTCACAAATAGTGGGAGGTTTTGTAATGAAAAATGAGGAATTAAAAAAAGTGATAAACCAAATTAGACATTATGGTTTAATAGAGTCATTTAAAAATGATGAAGAATTGAAATCATGGTTATCTAGTTTAAATAAAAAACAAATTGATAATTTTATCTCTTTAAGTATTAATACTGATGAAATTGATTTTCCCTTATTCATATTAACAGACTTAAATATGTTGAATTGTACTGATTATGAAAAAAGGATTAAAGCTTTATCAACATTAAAAAACGGTGATGGATGCTGGCATTTATTTGATAGATTGTTAGAACCAAAATTTTTACAAAGTGATAATTATTATCAAGATATTGAAATGTTAAGTAACGCCGATACTGCACGCTATGCATTATGGATTATTGGAGAAGAAAATTTTATAAATAGCCCATATCATACAGAAGATTTAAAGTTAATTATTGAAACACACGATATTAAAAAAGAAAATCCAAAAGATTTTATTGTATCTGACGCGCTTGCTACAGTTGCTAATGATGTAAATTCTATTAAAAGTCCTTATCATCAAGCTGATATGAATTTAATAGCAACATCTGGCAGTGATTGTTTACAAGCAAGTAATACTTATCCAAAAAACAGTTTAAATAGTTTAGCAACAAATAAAGTTTCCTTAAATGATAAATATCATTTAGAAAATATGAGAATATTAGCAACTAATCCTGTTGCAAAGGATTTTTTATATATAATCATGACAGATCCAAATATTATAAAAAGTAAAAACTACCGAAAAGAAGTAGAAGCACTAGTAAATGCTAAAAGCACAAATACAGCTAGAGCAATATATTATTATATTGTTAATCCAGATAGAAAATTTAAACAAGATATGAATTTTCCCAATGATTGCAAAATTGATTACATTGAGGATGCTTACATTGTTAGCAAAAATAGTGTTGTAGGAAGCAAAACTCCAAATTATCTACAAAACTTAGCTACAATAAACCAAATATCAGATAGATTTGTTATGCATTATGTATCACTATTAATGAATCCAAGTTTAATTAATAGTGAATTTATGGATTATGATTTAAAACTATTAAAAAGCATCACTGATGTGTCAGTTTTTATGGATTTATATAGATTTATTACTGACGAAACATCACTAAAAAATCCATTTCATGAATCAGATATCGAATTATTAAGTAAAACTAGTGACGCAAAAATTAGAGAATTGCTTTTACAAAAAGCTACTGATGAATATAGTTTGAAAAGTCAGAATCGTGGTTTTGATTTAGAGTATATTTATAGTTTAGATGTAGATAGTATAGATAAAGAAATATTTAAACAAATGTATTATTTTTTATTCTCGCAAGATGGTATTGATGCCAAAGATCATCAAGAAACTTTAAATAATCTTTATCAAGGAATATATTTTGAAGCATCTAATCAAGTTTCTAATTATTTAAACACTTTAGAACAAAATCTTAATCATGTAAATGAAGAAGATAGTTTAATTGAAACTACTCCCATTATTGGTAAAAAGAAAACAAAAACTTTAACTTTATTTAAAAAGAGTGGAAAAAAATAGTTTTATACATCTTTATAGCACAAACTTGTGCTATTTTTATGTTCAAAAATATAACAATTTTCTGTAATTTAGGGTCCACCCTAGCACAACTGTTTTTATCAGGATAATAAAATGATAAAGAAAAAAGCGGAACACTATTTTTAAATTTTATTTTTACAATCAGATTTATTTTATGGAGAGTTATATATAAAATAATAAATAAATGATATAATATTTGACATAAATGTTTATATAATTTAAGATTTTTACATATTAGGTGGTGATAAAAATGAGAAGTTTATTCAACAATAATAAAAATATAATGATAGTATTTCTTACTTATATGTTTTCATTTTTATTAACAGAACAGGTGATAAATAAAAATATTTATACTATATTAGGCGATAATTATGTTGTTCATATTTATGCAATTTGTATATTGTTTACTGCCATAGGATATCTACTTTTTGGATTATTAAAAGCTAGAAAACTTTTTTTGATTATCAGTGAAATAGTATTCATTATATGTATGAGTGCAAATGTTATATTTCAAAATGGATTATTAAATATAGTATTTTCTGCTTTATCAACATTATCTTTTGGATATATTGGTGGTAATGTCCATTTTCAATTATCTCAAAAACTAAGTAATCAAAATAATGCCGGAAAGATTATTGGCTTTAGTTTGGCTACTTCTTTGATATTACAATACTTCTCCTATAATTATATAAAAAATAATTATTTGCTGTTAGGAGTAATTTTTATAGCCAGCATAATATTGTTTACTTTTTTATTTAAAAAATCAGATACCAATTATATTGTTAAAGATAATAAGAAGAAAAAAGTATCAATGTTAAGTTTACTTCTACCTATCGTAATAGTGGCTATTATTTCAATTATATGTGGTTTACAAGATGGAGTTATAACATCATTAGATGCAAAAGGATATATGAATGTCTATGGTATTGGTAGATTCGCTTATATTATTGGAATTATCGTTGCAGGATTTATTGCTGATACAAAATCAAAAAACATCCTATTAATAGGTACACTATGTACTACTCTTATTTCTATTGCAGGAATTATATTTTTGCAAGATCCCAATCAGTATATATTAAATGTTATAACTGTTTTCTTAATGGGAAGTTTCTATGTTATGTATTTAACTATTACTTTTATTAATTTAGCACCTGATACTAAAAATCCAAGATTAACTTCAGGTATGGGTAGAATTATTAGATCTATGACAACTGCTTTAATCGTTGTTCCATCAGAAATGTTATTTAAAAGTAATAATTATAATTTAATGATTATTATAAGTGTTTTACTTGCTGTTATATTATTGGTTATGTTTTATATAGATATGAACAAAACATTTCAAATTAAAGCAATTAAAAACGTTGATAATTTTTTAACTAAATATACGTTTACAAATAAAGAAAAAGAAATATGCACATTCATATTAAAAGACAATATGAAAACCAAAGACATTGCCAATTATTATAAAATATCCGAGAGAAGTGTTGAAAGACATCTAACAAGTATTTATGAGAAAACTGGAGTAAAATCCAGAAGTGAATTATATAATATGTTTTATGATATTTAGTTGCTATATTGCAACTTTTTTAATTCATTAAAATTGGCGGACTGCCGACGTATTATTTTATAAAAAAATGGTGTATACTCTATTTGAAAAAGGAAATTTTATTAATAAAAATTTCACAACTATTTTCACTATTATTAGTATTTTTAAGGAGGAAAAGAAAATGAAAAAATTTTTAAAAAATCTACTTATAGCAACATTCATATTTGTTATAGCTATTGGATTAACAGGATGTGGTGAGAAAAAAGATGACTATTCAAAATTATCTGACGAAGAATTCTTATACACTATTGGTGAGTGGGAAAAAGAAGGATCACCTAATAACGTGTGGGTATTTAATGAAGACGGCACAGGAAAAATCACAACTGATGGTAAAGAGTATTTCAATTGGAGTTGGATGGTACAAGATGGTCATATTGTAACAATTACAAAGTGGTTATATGACATAACTGACGATTATCCAATTACATTTGATAAAGAAAATGTATCTTTTACAATTACCAAAAATAATCTTAAAATAACTTATGTAAAAAAATCTGCCGAATCTAAATGAATAAAATAATCTATTAAAAACGGAAATTTTAATGCAAAGAAAAAACTCAAGAAATTAATCTTGAGTTTTTATTTACAAAAATTTGGAG
>CAZNQV010000048.1:4596-4908 GCA_964575655.1 uncultured Muribaculaceae bacterium
TGTGTGCTTTTGGTAACAACCTTTTCATAAGATGATTATAACATGAATATAAAAAAATTACATTATTATGTTATAATAAAATAAATGAGGTGATTATTGTGCCAATTGATTATGACAAAAAAATAGAATGGATTAAAGATTTCTGCAATCAATCCATTGAACGATTAGAAATGGTAAAAGAAATTATCGAATCATCTAAAAACAAATATGGTATTGATTTATTAAATGGAAAAACAGATTTAGCAACGGATAAATTGTTTTCATTTGATTTAGAAGATAAATTAAATGAGAGGCGTAGGCAACTATTAACTG
>CAZNQV010000048.1:4956-5619 GCA_964575655.1 uncultured Muribaculaceae bacterium
CTTAAATATATAATTCTATTGGAACAATTGAATCAATTTCCAAATCAAACTTTTGATGAATTTCAAGATAAAGCTTTATACATGCTCAATAAAAGAGGCGTGGCAAATACTTATAAACATCAGTATCATTTAGATAAAACAAAAATAGATTTATTATCTTCTTTTCGTGATGATAATAATCAACCATTACATAATTATGATTATTTGTTTAAAATTATGGAATCTTTTTTTCAGGATGACGTGACAAATTTATATACTTTAATGAATTTAAGAATAAGAAGTAATTTAATTCAAGATTCTAATATTTGGTCTTCATTAAAAAGAGAATTTTCTTGTTTTCCTCAAAAAGATTTGTTAGGTGAAAACAACATTCCTCCAGAAAAAAGAGTTTTGTACGAGGCAGAATCTAGAAAAATAATAGAAGAATCTGGAGATGCATTTACAACATTAAGATATTTAGAAAATAATCCTCAAGGAAAAACATACGATTTTCCTAAAATATATGAGCTAATGTGCTATGTTGTAGAATATATTCAATTGATTAATTCAAATAACAATCGATTAAATTGTGATATTACAATTTTATTTAATAAGCAAGCATGTTTGGATTATATGTTTCAAAAAATACAATTGCAGAACTCTTCTAAAGAAAGCCTTGAGCAA
>CAZNQV010000049.1:0-5489 GCA_964575655.1 uncultured Muribaculaceae bacterium
TCAGTGACCCCAGACAATATTCGTGCAGACTTATTTACAAAGAGAATCCCGCATGTTCGATAGTGCTAACCACTTATGCGCAACGCTATCGCACAGTAGCCAATGCTTCGGTGAATGTGTGCGGTGCAGTAGCTAACTTCACTAATAGAAGTTGCACAGTGCTGGAGAGTGGCAATCAAGCTATTCCCGATACTGTCGGTTTGGTGGATAACATGTGTGACACTTGCTACGTTTGGGATTTTGGCGACGGCTCAACATCGACAGCTCCCAGTCCGGCGCATAATTATGTTGAGGATGGGAAATATGTGGTAACGTTGCGTTCATATATAATGGGGCGTTGTTATGACGAATGGAGTAAGCAAATTACCATAAAGCGGAATTATTACGATACACTTACGGTGTGCTCGGATGAATTACCCATAACTTGGCATGGCGAAACGTTTCCCGTTGGCGAAATGACGCAATCATTCAAAAAAATGTACAAAAACATCCACGGTTGTGACAGTGTGATTAATGCACGGCTTATTGTTAATCCGTCGTATCATAACACTCTGAATTTGACTATTTGCCAAAGCCAACTGCCTTACATATTGGGTGATACGATTTTTAAAACGGCGGAAACGAAGACTTATGTCATGCGTCGAAAAACGATACTCGGCTGTGATAGCGTTACTACAGTAAACTTGAAAGTAAATCCGACTTATGCTTATACAGTAGAGCAAACTATTTGTGAAAATGATTTACCGCTTACCATCTGCGATTCTAACTTTTTAGTTGGAACAACTACCAATACCTACCAAATTCACAAAAAAACAATAAATGGCTGTGACAGCATTATTACGCTACGACTGACAGTCAATCCGCAAATTACCAATATACAATATTTAACAATCAGGGAGTTACAGCTGCCTTATACATGGCGCGATGAAGTGTTTCCTGTCGGCACGGTTTCTGGCCCGTACACATTTCACCGACAAACGGTTCATGGTTGCGACAGCACAATTATTGTCAATTTGAATGTGTTGCCGAAAGTAGAGGTTTATAGAGATACTACAGCTTGTTCCGATGGTTTGCCCAAACAATGGGGTGGCAGATGGTTTACACCTGAAATGACAAGTACGGCTTGGCGCGACACACTTATCAATCCGTTGAGTCAACGCGACAGCATCGTCCATTATAGCATTGTTATTAATAGAGCGTATAATTACAATTTACCGGACGTGGCTATTTGTGAAAATGAACGTGATGCTTTCAATTGGAATGGTCACACATTGCCGGTTGGGACAACTGTTAAAACATTGGAATACAAAATAATAACACATTTTGGTTGTGATAGCATCATTCGTTTGAAAGTAACGGTGAATCCAACTTATACCCAAACAGTGTCTCAGAACATTTGTGCTACTCAACTGCCTTACGCATGGCGTGACACTATTTTTGATGTCGGTACGACAAGCAAAACATTTGTTTTTAACAAACAAACCGTCTATGCTTGCGACAGCATTACGACTTTGAATCTTACTGTTAATCCGACGTTATACACCACGGTTGATACTGTTGTGTGCGATAGTGAATTGCCGTTTTGGTTCGGAAGTCGCTATTTTACCGTGGGGTCGGTAAGCACCAATTACACCGACAAACTTTCTAGTGTCATAACAGGTTGTGATAGCATCGTAACTTATTGTCTGACAGTGAATCCGACCTACAATATTACCTTGGATTCTACTATCTGTTCCAATCAATTACCGTTTATATGGGGCGGAAAAATATTTAATGTCGGTACTACAAGCACGGCGTTTACTTACAACGGCAAAACGGCTGCCGGTTGCGATAGTATTGTAACGCTGAATTTAACAGTGAACGCCACTGATGCCAAAACGGAATATTTAACGTTGTGCGCCAACGAAAGTCGTACATGGCGTGATACTACATTCTTGACAGGAAGCCAAAGTGGAACATTCGTTTTCCATCGTCAAACGAATATGGGCTGTGACAGCATTGTAACTTTGAATCTGATAGTTAATCCGTCATACAAACAGACGGAATCGCTGACACTCTGTTCGAACGAACTACCTTATGTTTGGCGCGACACAGTGTTTGAAATTGGTTCTAAAAGCAAATCATTTGTTTTTCATCGCACAACTTCGTTAGGTTGCGATAGTACAGTCACACTCAATCTTACCATTCGACGTTCTGATTTGTTGGTAGTGTACGATACTGTATTACTCGACAGTGTTTACCGCAATGCTTATGGATTTGATTTGCCGGTACAAAATCAATTAGGTTCAACACTGTATGAACACAATTTAATTAACATCGAAGGCTGTGATAGTATTGTAAAACTTTATTTGACCGTTGTACCGCCACCGTTTGAACTTTTCGTTGATCCGATGCCGGTTATTTGTGCCGATAGCAACCGTTTTACCATCACTTATCGATGGACGGAAATTTCGGATATACCAACTTCTATGTCCATTAAGTTTGCAGCCGATGCAAAACGTGTGGGTTTCCGTGATATAAAGGAAGAAAAAGCGGAAGGTTTCCGTGTTATAAGTCTGCCGACAAATGTTCGCCCTGACCTTTATCATGCTACTATAGTGCTGAAAAATAAATATTTCACACGCAGTGTTGATTTTGAATTCATGGTTCGTTATCCATCTGCCGTTATTGCTCAAAAATGGAATGACGTGTTGGCTTTGCGTGACCACACAAGAAATGGCGGCTATTATTTTTGGGTGTATCAATGGTACAAAAACGATGTCAAGATATACAATGCTACAAAATCGTTCATCTACCTTGGACCGTCTCAAAATCTTGATATAAATGCCGAATATACGGCTGGAATGAAACGTGTTGGCGAAGAATATGAAGTGTGTACTTGTCCGGTAATTCCCGAAAGGCGTACTGACGTGGCACCATTCCCCACGTTGCTTGGGCAGGGGCAAATTTTTGAAGTGACCGCTCCCGAAGCCAGCTATGTTGAATTCTACGATATGTATGGTCGTCGCATTGCACAGCAACAGTTGAGACAGGGAAGTAATGTACTTACAGCTCCTTGGATATGTGGTGCATACGTGCTGCGATTGCGTAATGAAAGTGATTATTTACGGACTTACAGAATTGTGGTGCAATAATGGTATTGCGATCGAAACACATACTATTTTTCCTGTTGGCGTTGTTGGGACAATCGGCTGTTGCGCAGTTCCATAATGCAAGCGGTAAACATTCGTGTGCTACTTGGGTGTCGGGTGGCTATAGCCGTCTGAATAACTTTGCAACGGATACACGTGCCTATGGTGGCGGTGGTTTTGCTGTGGGTGTCGGCTATGAATATTGGGAAAAATTTGGATTCATTTTAAATTCAGGCGTAGAGTTTTCGTGTGGTATTTCCAATTTGGGGCGTACCGATACTGTGCATATTGTTGACATGGTGGATACTGAAGGCGATGAGTTCGACGGTATTTTCTCATTCAACAAAATAAACGATCGGCAATCGCTTTGGAACGCAGCTCTTACATTTACTCCCGGTTACAAATCACGCAAGGGTTTTTACTTTTTGGGAGGTGTTAAAATAGGCTTTAATCTTTCGGGTAGTAGTGTCGCCTTATCTGAAGTGGTGAGCGAAGCTCGCTACAAAGGTTTGATTGGAGAAGACGGACACGGACTGTTTGGCGAAATGCCTAACCATTACCTTTTTACTACCACACGGTCGCAAAAGAAACCATTGAGCGTATTGCCGAGTTTTACAGGTTCGGTAGAGTGTGGTTATATTTTCATTAATAAGAAGAATAGGAGAGACCCAAAAAGTTTTCGCGTGGCACTGTTTTGCGACTATGGTATTATACCTGTAGGAAGGGCTGAAACCGATTAAGACCTTATTATCAACAATGCAACAACAGGCGAATACTTACCGCAAATCAACAATTATCTTTATTATGGGGCAAAATCAATTTTGTCTAATCTATATTGCGGTATAAAAGTGACATTTGTACACAACATCAAACCCCGTCGCAAATGTATCATTTGTGGAGATAGGTATTAACAATTTTTTACGAAGTGTTATATGAACAAGCTATTGTTCCTGATTATTTGTGCATTATCGTTTTTGCCTACCAACGCTCAGCTACTTTGGAAAATTTCGGGTAACGGTCTCAAAAAGAGTTCTTATTTGTTTGGAACTCACCATTTAGTGCCCATCAGTTTTTTGGATTCTATACCTAAAGTCTATAAATGTTTCAATCGCTCGGAAGTGGTTGTAAGCGAATTTGTAATGAGTGCTGCCAATATGGAAGATAAAGTTAGAGAAGCTGCCATGTTGCCACCAAATTACGTCTATACGGAACTTTTGTCTGATTCGGACTATCATTTTGTAGATAGCGAACTCAAAGCAGTTACCAAGCTTTCGCTCAACGATGTGGCACGCCTTAAACCCTCCATGATAGCCAATATTTACATAGTGGCTTACTATCAGCAACTATTCCCGAATGACGATGATTGGCAGTTGGATTCCTTTTTTCAACAAGTGGCTGATAGGCAGGGTAAAAAAGTGGTTGGCTTAGAAACCGTCGAAGACCAGATAAAATTGATTTATGAGTCGCAATCCATTGAACGTCAAGCATTCCTGTTGGTTGGCACATTGAGAGGAAAAGACCGAATAACTGAAGAATTGCACGAACTTAATGCTTATTACAAAAAAGGAAATTTGATACCGTTATTGCAAACTTATCTTAACGATTCATCGGAATTTGCTCCTACGGCGCAAGAAAAATTTCTGATGTTGGATGCACGCAATTTGGAATGGACAAAAAAGTTGCCTGATTTGCTTCACAAAAACAGTTGTTTTGTAGCTGTCGGAGCACTTCATTTAGTGGGCGAAAATGGTCTTATCAATCTGCTGCGTCAAAAAGGTTACAGAGTATCCAAAGTTAAATGAACGGAATAATTTAAGTTGTTTTTATTGAATTTAATTTTCTGATTTATAATATGTTAATCTCTTTTCAAACTACTTGTCGTACCCTATTCGGTGAAATGCTCTATCTTTTGGTCAATGGCGAACCCCCGTTGCAAATGACTTACGATGCCGATTTTGTGTGGAAGGGCGATATTACGTTCAAAAAAACACTTTTGAGCTACCATTATAAGTTAATAAACGAAGCGGGAACGACTATTTTTGAAGATAGACAACGACGTGTTGTTGCTGTTTCGACTGATGTGACGGATTTGCTGATAACTGACGAACTTGATAAGTCGAACTTGACTACAATTTTTCAGACAACACCGTTTACGGAAGCCATTTTTGCACATCCTATAGAACTTGCTGACAAAATAAAATCAGGGCAATGGGTGTTTGAAGTACTTGCGCCCACAGTTTTACCTACACAACAGGTGGCTATTACGGGTAGTGTAGATGTGTTAGGTAATTGGGAACGAACATTGCCGCTCAAATACATTGGCGATGGCATTTGGACGATTCGGTTTTCCAAAGAAAA
>CAZNQV010000050.1:0-5111 GCA_964575655.1 uncultured Muribaculaceae bacterium
AATCTATCAACCAATCCCTCGGTTTCAAATCTAGGAATAAGTACATTTTTATTTACAAAAAAATTATATCCATAAAAATTAGTTTTACCCAATAAATATTGAATAGGCATGTCGTTTTTTATCGAAGAAATCATAATCTTATATCGATTAACAATTTCTTCATCAACTCTATCGTTTAAGTGTAAGTAAATATCAAAATAATTAATCTCTAAGAGAGTTGAAAGAAGTAAAATTGCTTGATCTTTATGGATATGCTTTTTACCATAAATAATTAATTCTTCAATTGTCATACTTCTGCCGCTAATTTCCTTTTTTGATCTTCATTAATTAATGCATCAATAACTTCTTCTAATTCACCTTCCATAACGCGATCTAACTTATTAATAGTAAATCCGATACGATGATCTGTTACTCTATTTTGTGGATAATTGTATGTCCTAATCTTTTCTGAACGATCGCCACTACCTATTTTACTTTTTCTTTCCGATTCTATCTTTGAATTCTCTTCTTGTAATTTAACATCGTATAATTTTGCTCTTAAAATTTGCATTGCTTTCTCTTTGTTTTGTAACTGACTTCTTTCGTTTTGGCAACTAACAACTGTATTTGTCGGTAAGTGGGTGATTCTTACTGCACTATCAGTTGTGTTAACTGATTGCCCACCAGCACCGCCACTATGAAAAACATCAATTCTTAGATCATTTGCGTTTATTTCAATATCAACCTCTTCACGCTCTGGCATAACTAAAACAGTTGCGGTTGATGTATGAATTCTACCCTGTGATTCCGTATCTGGAACTCGTTGAACACGATGTGCACCACTTTCATATTTTAACTTTGAATATATTTTATCACCTTTAATCATTAACTCTATCTGTGAAAAGCCACCCGATTCACGATGATCAGCATTTAATATTTCTAGTTTCCAGCCTTGTCGTTCACAATATTTTTGATACATATGAAACAAATCCCCAGCAAATATATTGGCTTCATCGCCTCCAGCAGCACCTCTAATTTCCATAATAATATTTTTGTCATCATCTGGATCTTTTGGTAACAATAACACTTCTAATTCAGTTTCAAGTTGCTCTTTTTTTATAGTTAACTCATCTAACTCAGTTTTTGCCATATCTTTTAAATCTGGATCTTCTAACAATTGACTAGAACCATCTATATCATTTAATACTTTTTTATATTCTCGATACTTGTTAACAACTTCTTCTAGCGCTGATTGCTCTTTAGCAAGTTTCGTCATTAAAGAAACATTAGATATAACTTCTGGTTTAATTAATTCTGCTGTTAAACTATCATATTTTGTTAAAATACCTTCTAATCTATCTATCATATAAACACCTCATTAAATATATAATAACACAAAAAGGCTTATTCTTCTAAGCCCAATTCTTCTTCATCAACAATAATTAAATCTTTGTATTCTTCATCATCCTCAACAACTTCATCATCTTCATCATAATTATCACTTGTTGCTTCTTCTTCGTTGTCATCAGTTACATCTTCTAATTCTATTTCATCTAATTCATCCAACTCATCATCAATTACAATATTCTTTTTAGGATGCTTTGTTCTTAAATCCCACATTCCATCATCTAATAAAATAAATCTTTTATCCGTTGTTAATGATGTGTAATAATCACCTATTTTTGTCTCAAATTCGCTTTGTGATAACTCTAACATCTTAACAATGGCACTAAACAAATCTACTGTTGTCTGCTTCCCATCCTCTTCAATTAATAAATATGTTATGTCTTTATATGACATAAGTTCTAATTCTTCTTTTTTCATTTTTTTAATACTCACTTTAATCATCCTTTCATATCAGTGTATTTCAATGAAAAATCAAACTTTTGATCACCAACTTGATATTTAATTATAATGTCATTATTATTACATGTAATTTTTGTAACTTCAATACTAATTTTTAGACCATTTTCAAACATACACCAATGTTCTTTAAAATTAATTGTATATAATTTATCTTTTTTTAGTTCTATTGTATTGTAATCAAAAGACAAAATATTATACTCATTATCTTCAAAAATAATTAGGTTATTTTTCTTAGTCCCGTTACATTCTATCAAATAATCATTAATTTGACAATTAATTCTTACACTATTCATAAAACCTCTCAAATTTCTAATAGAGATTATAGCATTATATTTTAAGATAGTACACATATTTTTTAGTTTTTTTTTCATACTAATTTTAAGATACTGGAGGATATATGAAAATACTAAAAATTCTAGTGAAAATTATTTTTATTAGTAGCTTTATATTCATTTTTGGTAATTTTTTCTGTTATGGTTATGCATTAATAACACCTAAAATACAAGTTAAAAATGCTAATAGTTTCTTCTTGTATGATAATCAAGAACAATTAGTATTCCAAGGTAGTGGTTCAAAAGAATGGATTAATTTAGAAAAAATATCACCTTACTTAGTAAATGCAACAATTGCCGTTGAAGATAAAAACTTTTATAATCACAAAGGATTCGATTTTTTACGCATTGGTAAGGCCTTGTACGAAAATGCTAAATCACGAAGTATTGTTCAAGGAGCTTCCACTATTAGTCAACAATATGCAAAAAATCTATTCTTAACATTTGAGCAATCGTGGGAAAGAAAATGGAAAGAAATGTGGTTAACCTTTGAAATAGAAACGCATTATAACAAAGATGAAATACTAGAAGGTTATTTGAATACAATCAACTACGGACATGGAATGTATGGAATTGAAAACGCTTCAAAATTTTACTTTAATAAAAGTGCAAGTGATTTAAACTTAGCCGAAGCATCCATTCTTGCCGGAATCCCTAATTCACCAAACAACTATTCCCCTATTAATAATTATGAATTAGCAAGAAAAAGGCAAAAAATAGTTTTAGAGCGTATGATTGATAACAAATATATATCCGAACAACAATCACACGATGCGATAAATACTAAATTAGCTTTATATGGTAAAGTAGATTCACTAAATTTGCGTACTTTGATGTATTTTCAAGATGCTGTTATGAATGAATTAGAAAGCATTGACAAAATTCCAGCTAGCTACTTAGAAACAGGCGGTTTGAAGATATACACAACCTTGGATTTAAACGCTCAAACAATATTAGAAAACAGTATTTATAAAAACATTAAAAATAGTGACATTCAAACTGCCAGTGTAATGATGAATCCCGAAGATGGTGCTGTTATTGCGCTAGTAGGTGGCAAAGATTATAGCAAATCACAATATAATCGAGCACTAAGTTCTAAACGACAGCCAGGTTCAGCCATCAAGCCTTTTCTTTATTATGTTGCACTAGAAAATGGTTTTACTTCTAGTACTACTTTTTTGAGCCAACCAACCACCTTTAATTTATCGAACAATCAAACATATACTCCACAAAATTCAGGAGGATTATATGGAAATAAACCAATTTCATTAGCAACAGCTATCGCATATTCTGATAATATATATGCTATTAAAACTCATCTTTTTCTAGGACAAGAATCGTTAAATGATATTACCAAGCGGGTTGGTATTAGCACTAATATTGATGCTATTCCTTCAGCACCATTAGGTAGTAATGAAATAAATATCCTTGATCTTACAAGTGGATATGCTACTTTAGCAAATCTTGGTTATAAAATAGAACCTCATTTTATCGTAAAAATTGAAGATATAAACGGAAATATCTTATATCAGAATAAAAAAGAATCAGAATTAGTTCTCAACAAAAGCCTAACTTTCATATTAAACGATCTGTTGGCAACAACCTATGATCGCAACTTAATTGACTATAGTTACCCAACATGCATTAATATTTCTGCTAAATTATCGCGCAAATATGCGATGAAAAGTGGAACTACAGATAACGATGTTTGGATTGTTGGTTATAATCCCAACATTATAGTTTCAAGTTGGATTGGTTATGATAATAACCAATATGTAGCTAACTCTTTTGGAACGCAAAACAAAAATATTTTTGCCGATACTATCGAGGCCTATCTGAATAGTCAAGAGAAAAAAAATAATTGGTATGAAATACCCGAAAATGTAGTTGGTGTTTTAGTGGATCCAATCAACGGCACAATTGCCACTAAAGAAAGCAAAAATAAAAGAGTTATGTACTATATAAAAGGTACAGAACCCTCAGAAATTATCAGTGTTTTTGACGAAAAAATTAATCAAGAATAATTTCTAATTCACTATTATTCTTTATGAGATGACTGTTAGCATCATCAACATCAAGATGCGCTTCATATACAAAGTCATCTCTTTCTTTTATGAAAACATTATCTAGTATACCGCCTTTTATTCCGGGAACCATCAATTTTACTTTGTTAATTTCTTCCAATCCTAACTCATGGCGTGTTTTTTGATCAATATGAATATGACGATTAGCGATTATACAACAATCACGTGTAATTTTACGTTCTTCATTACAAATGGTTATAATTGCTGCATTATTTAAAGCGCCAGAATCCCTTACTGGAGGATTCAATTTCAATTTATAGGCATCAGTACAAGATATTTCAACTTGAGTATACTCTCTAATTGGTCCAAGAATTCGTACATGTTCAATTTTTTCACCATTAGCTTCTAAATCTACATATAAAGTAGATGCAAATTGCCCTTTTTGACTTAAATCAAAATCTATTTCTAATTGCTTGTCAGGAAACAAATAATAGAAATCTTTTTGATTTAAATGAACATGTCTCGCAGACACTTTAACCCTTACTTTCATATTCTTCACCTATTATCATTATACACATTAACTAAAGTTATAAACAAGTATTTTTAAACATATAATGAAATGATAAGAAAGGAAGATAAAATGAATAATAATTATAATCCATCTATGCCAAATAATAATTATATCCCAAATCCACAAAATTACTTGCAAGAACCTGAACCTGAACAATCTTATGTTGAAAATATTTTGCGTCTAAATAAAGGCAAAATTGGTAAATTTTACATGTCTTTTCCCGATTCAGTAGAATGGCGTGATCGCATCTTTACTGGAGTTTTAGAACAAGCTGGAAGGGATCACATCATTATAAGTAATCCCCAAGATGGAAAATGGTACCTATTATTAGCCATCTAT
>CAZNQV010000051.1:0-5105 GCA_964575655.1 uncultured Muribaculaceae bacterium
CTTATTACTTCTAATTCATTTTCCATATTATCTACCTATTTTATTATATCATAATAGCATTTAAAAATATAATAATTTAAATAATGAATAGACAAAAAAAGTATATATTACTATATACTCATTAATTCTTGTTCTTTTTCTTTTAATAATAAATCAACTTTTTTATTGTAATCATCGATAATGATTTGTAATCTATCAATTAATGATTTTTCGTTATCTTCAGAATCTTCACTGTTTTTAATGCTGTCAATTATATCTCTTCGAATGTTTCTAATTGATATACGGCATTCTTCAGAATACTCTTTTACTTGCTTAACAAGTTCTTTTCTTCTATCTTCAGTTAGTGGAGGAATGGTAATAAATATCATTTCACCATTATTGTTAGGAGTTACTCCCAAATTAGCTTCAAAGATAGCTTTTTCGATATCACCAAGAATACTTCTATCAAACGGTTTAATATTTAATTGTCTAGCTTCAGGAATGGCAATGGTTGCAAGTGATTTTAATTCCGTTGGTGTTCCATAGTATGGAACCATTATATCATCTAACATTCTAGGATTAGCTCTACCGGCTCTAACTGATGTAAATTTATCATTCAACGATTGAATTGATTTATCAAGTTTTTCACGAGCTTGTTTTAAAAAATCTTCATTCATATTCTTTCTCCTTTATTAATTATATTCTACTATATTTTTTATTTAAAATAAACAATCATTTTGTTATTTCTTTATTCTGTTTATTATTATATCAAGAAAAAAAGACTATTACTAGTCTTATTCTCCTAATTGTTTTTTCACTTCTTCTTCAAAATTATCTTGACGTTTTTGAATACCTTCGCCAACTTCATATCTGATCATTTGATTAACTTTAGAATTATTATTTTTAACATAAGTGGCAATTGTCATAGCTGGATCTTTGACAAATGGTTGTTCTATTAAAGATATTTCTTTAATATATTTGTTTACACGACCTTCAACCATTTTTTCGGCAATTGCTTCAGGTTTTCCTTCATTAATTGCTTGTTCTTTAGCGATATGTCTTTCTCGATCTAATTCCTCTTCACTAACTTGAGAACCATCAATATATTTTGGATTCATTGCACAAGCATGCATTGCTACATCTTTGGCAACTTCTAAATCACATTCATCTAGTACAACAATAACTCCAATTTTTCCACCCATATGCAAATATGTTCCGAATACTTCATTATCATTTTTTGTTACACTTATAAATCTTCTAAAACTAATTTTTTCACCGATTTGAGCGGTAATACTAACAACCATATCATTAACAGTTCCATCATTGGTTTTAATTGCCAATGCTTCTTCCATGGTAGTTGCATCAGAATTAAGCAAGATATTTGATAACTCAGTAACAAAGTTTTTGAATTTATCGTTTTTCGCAACAAAATCAGTTTCAGAATTTACTTCTAACATAACTGCTTTATTGCCTTCGACAACGATATTACATAATCCTTCAGCGGCAATTCTTTCTTGTTTTTTAGCTGCTTTTAGAATTCCTTTTTCTCTTAACCAAACAACAGCTTCTTCCAAATTACCTTTGTTTTCTTCTAAAGCTTTTTTGCAATCTAGCATACCGGCTCCAGTTTGTTCTCTTAGGGTTTTTACATCTTCTAAATTAAACATAATACCCCCTTATTTCAAAGCATCAACAAGTTCAGATTTTTTCATTGTTGAATATCCTTCAATTTTCTTTTCTTTAGCAACCTTTTTAAGTTCAACTAAAGTCATTTTTGAATAATCTTCATCTTGAATTACTTCTTTAATCTCTTTTGTAGCTTTTTTTACTGTCTTTTTTACTTCTTTAGTTGCATCTTTAACTGCTTTTTTTACTTTAGGAGTTTTCTCCTTAATTTCTTCTGATACTACTGCTTTTATGTCATCTACCGCTTTAGTTACTCTTTCTTTCTTAGTATCATGTTTATCTTCTTCTGACACATAATTTATCATTTCACAACCTTTAACTTCAGCGATTGCGTTTGCTAAAACTCCGATTACTAGTTTTACTGCTCTTACAGCATCATCATTAGCTGGAATAACATAATCAACCATGTCTGGATCGCAGTTTGTATCTACAATACCGAATACTGGAATGTTTAGTTTTCTTGCTTCTTTGATTGCTGTTTCTTCAGTTTTTGGATCAACAATAATCATAGCACTTGGAATCTTTTTCATTTCTCTAATTCCACCTAATGATTTATTAAGTTTAGCATATTCTTTTTTTATCCCGATAACTTCTTTTTTAGGTAATAATTCAAAAGTTCCATTTTGTTCCATTTGTTCTATTTCTTCAAGACGTCTAATTCTTGATTTAATTGTTTTAAAATTAGTTAAAGTACCACCAAACCATCTTTCTGTTACATAGAATTGATTAGTTCTAACTGCACTTTCAACCATAGCTTCTTGAGCTTGTTTCTTAGTTCCAACAAATAGGAATGTCCCTTCATTTTGTGCTATTTCTTTAATAACATTATATGATTCCTCAATTAATTTTTGAGTTTTCTGTAAATCGATAATATAAATATCATCTCTCGATGTATAGATGTACTCCTTCATTTTTGGATTCCATCTTCTCTTTTGATGTCCAAAGTGAACACCGGCTTCTAATAAATAATTCATTGACACTACTGTCATATCTTTCTCTTCCTTTCGTTTTTCTTCTACTAATTTAAATAATATCACCATGATGGCACTAGATATTAAAATCCATTAGTATGTTTATTTTTTTATTTTAAAGCTTCTAATAATTCAGTTTTTTTCATAGTTGTGTATCCTTCAATAGCTTTTTCTTTCGCTAATTGTTTTAATTCTGCTACTGTTAAACTAGCGATATCCTTTTTATCTTCTTTTGTTACTTTAGTTGTTACTTCTTTTTCTACTTTTGCAGGTTTTGCTACAACTTTAGATGCTTCACCTTTTTTAGCAATTTCTACTAAGTTAGCAAACGCTTGTTTATCATTAATTGCTAATTCTGATAACATCTTTCTGTTAATAACAACGCCAGCTTTAGTAAGTCCTTCAATAAATCTAGAATAGCTAATACCATTTTCACGGCATTCAGCATTAATTCTGATTATCCATAACTTTCTAAAGTCTCTTTTCTTTTGCTTACGATCACGATAAGCATATTTTTTTGAATGCATTAATTGCTCTTTGGCTGATTTATATAATCTATGTTTACTTCCAAAGTAACCTTTTGCTTCTTTTAATACTTCTTTATGATTTTTCTTGGTTACTACACCGTTTTTTACTCTTGGCATAATAAATTCCTCCTTCTTTTTTTTTGTTAATTACATTACTTGCTTTAGTCTTCTTCTATCTCCACGGCTAAGAGCAACTTGAGTTCTTTTTTTACGATTTGTGCTACTAGATTTTTTACCTAAATTATGGCGACTACCAGGATGACCGATAGTAATAGTACCACTTTTTCTTTTGTTAAATACTTTTTTGGTTCCTCTATGAGGTTTAATTTTTGGCATAAATACCACCTTTCTTATTTATCGTTTTTTGGTGCAAGCATTAAGAACATATTTCTTCCTTCAAACTTTGCCTTTTGCTCAACTACAGCAATATCACTCACGCGTTCAACAAACTTATCAAGTTTTTCTCTTCCAAGTTCTGGATGAGCAAGTTGTCTACCTTTGAAACGAACAACTACTTTAACTTTATGTCCTTTTTTCAAATATTCACTAGCATTCCTTAGCTTGGTCTCAAAATCACCAATATCAGTTACAGGGGTCATACGATATTCTTTAATATCCATATTAGCCGCTCTTTGCTTCTTATTAGCTTCTTTTTGTTTTTTTTCTTTCTCATACTTAAACTTGTTATAGTCCATAATTTTACAAACGGGAGTTTCCCCATTGCTAATCAAAACTAAATCCAAGCCAGCATAATTGGCAATAGTTAAAGCATCTTTTGTATCTTTAACTCCTAATTGTTCACCATTTGGACCAATTAGCATTACCCTTGGACATCTTATTTGTTCATTACGTAAAAGATCATTACTTTTTGCTATATAAAACACCTCCATAAAATTATAAAAAGAGTACGAAATGTACTCTTAATCCACACATAAAAAACTAATGTTTTTAATGGCTGTTTACCCAAAGCGATATGCAATCAGGTGGATTTAATACATCTCTTTCCTTTTTTACATGTTTAATTATATGCATAAAACCTTTATTTGTCAATCGTTATTTATGTTTTTCGAAGATTTTAATTAAAAACGACATTTCTTAATTAAATAATTATAAACTAAGGTTGATCCTACCTTTGAATAATGTACCCCGTCACCAGTTGTTTTTTTGAGTTCTTCACCAATAGCATTATATGTATCACAATAATATACTTTGTCTGATAAACCATTTTTTATCATTAGATTATATCTTTCGATAGTTTTATTGGTAGTATATTTTGTTAGTTTTTCTTCAACTGGATTAATTGATACAAAAACTACTTTATGTCCTTGCCACTGATTTGCTGCTAATTCATTAATTTCAGTTACATACAAATTAACATTTTTATTAACATATTCTTGACCTTTTTCATAATCGCCACAACCATAACGTTCACAACTAGCCACATCATTAACGCCAAACATAATATAGATATACATCTTGTGTTCACTTTTATTTAGTATATTTGTTATATCATTAATGGCCGTATTATGAAACCATTTGTACGATGTTGCTCCTAATGCAACAAATTCAGTGTTGACTGCTATATTTACAAGAGCTCTTTCCATCCCTACTGCTCTAGAATCACCTGTAATTATATAGTGATTATATCGTTCAGAAACAAGACATGCCATATCTTTCTTTGAACCATAAATATCATGGACTTCAATTGTGGCATGTTTGATATCTGTAGCTAACAAATACTCTTTGTCCTTAACACCCGATGATTTCTTTGTTCCGGATTTATATATATAATATTTTACTTCGGTATTTGTAGTTATGCTGTTTTTGAACAATAAACTTTCATTTTCATATACCGCTTCACAATTACCACTTAATTCTAAAACTTTTGCATTAGTAATATCAACTGAATAAATTTGTGAATTATTAGTAATATCATAAATAA
>CAZNQV010000052.1:0-268 GCA_964575655.1 uncultured Muribaculaceae bacterium
TCGTAACTGTTCCAGTTTTAGGATTTGGCATTAATCCTTTAGGTCCTAAAACTTTACCAATTTTACCAAGTGCTGGCATCATTTCTGGAGTAGCAATCATCACATCAAAGTCAAACCAACTCTCTTTTTCAATCTTAGTGATTAAATCTAAATCTCCAACATAATCAGCTCCAGCTTGTTCAGCCTCTTTAGCTTGATCTCCTTTAGCAATAACTAAAACTTTTTTAGTTTTACCAGTTCCATTAGGCAATACTAAAGCTCCACGTAA
>CAZNQV010000052.1:278-4721 GCA_964575655.1 uncultured Muribaculaceae bacterium
GTTTAAATTCATAGCAACTTCAACAGTTCCATCGAACTTAGTAGTTGATACTTCTTTAATTAACTTAACAGCTTCTTCAATTGAATAAGCCTTACCTTTTTCAACTTTTTCTTTTGCTAAATTATAAGTCTTTCCTCTTTTTTTCATATTAACCTCCTTATGTGGTATAGCGGATATTCCTTCCACATAGGTAACCCTATGTATAATAATATTTTATTCTTCTTCTTTTGTTTCTTCTTCGCTAGTTTCAGTAGTATCTTCTTTTATTTCTTCTTCAGCATCTTCTGCCTCTTTAGCTTCTAATACACTTTCTTCCATAGCTTTAAGTTCAGCTTCTCTAGCTAACATTTCTTTTTCAGCTTCTAGAGCTTCTGCTCCTTGTTCTGCAAGTTCTTTGTCATTAACACCTTTAATAGCAACACCCATATTACGAGCAGTACCAGCAATAATTTCCATTGCTGATTCAACATCATAAGCATTTAAATCAGGTAATTTAATTTCTGCTATTTCTCTTATTTGATCTTTTGTTAATGTTGCAATAACTTGGTTAGCACCTTTAGTTGAACCTTTATTAATCTTAGCATACTTCTTAATTAAGAAAGCTGCTGGTGGAGTCTTAATAACAAAAGTAAATGATCTATCATCGTAAATACTAATTTCAACAGGTAATATATCACCCATATGTTCTCTGGTAGCTTCATTATACTTTGTACAAAATTCTCCTAGATTAATTCCTGCAGGCCCTAACACAGTTCCAACTGGTGGAGCTGGTGTAGCTTTGCCAGCAGGTATTTGTAATTTGATTTTCTTAACAATCTCTGCCACGAAAAACACCTCCATTTTAATTTTTTTTAACGTTTTCGCGTTGTGGTAATAATAGCATCCGCGCTTCCCACTTCTTATATATATAAAATATATAGCTCCTAAATAATAACATTAAATTATATTATTTGCAATAATTTTTTATGCAACTTGTTCAATTTGATTCATTTCAACTTCAACCGAAGTTATTTGACCAAATAAATCAACATTGATATTCACAATTTGATGTTCCATATCAATTGTATCAACAAGCCCTTCCATTCCTGAGAATGGCCCAGATATAATTTTAACTTTAGTACCTTCTTTTAAGTCATTACCAATTTCTAAACGACTCATACCCATACTATTTAAAATACGATCTACTTCATGTGGTTGTAATGGCGTAGGTTTAGCTCCCTTACCAGATGATCCAATAAATCCGGTAACACCAGGAGTATTACGAACCACTAACCAAGATTCATCAGTCATAACCATTTCAACAAGAATATAACCAGGAAATATTTTTTTAATTTTTTCCTTAGTAACGCCATCTTTAACTTCAACAACTTTTTCCTCTGGAACAATTACTCTAAAAATATAATCTTGCATATCCATAGATTGTGCTCTGTTTTCTAATTTTTCTTTTACCTTATTCTCATGACCGGAATAAGTATTTGCTACATACCATCTCTTATCCATAATTACACCAACGTTTTAATAAAAGACATACCAGCAGTTATTCCAAAGAAAAATAACGATAACAATACTACAAAAACAATTGTAGCAGTCGTATATTTTACCATTAACTTTCTGTCAGGCCACTTTACTTTCTTTAATTCAACAAATACTTCTTTGAAAAAATTACCAATTTTTTTCATTTCTACCTCCCAAATGTTTTTTTCAAATAAAAAACACTTTCATGTGCTGATATAAATCTATCATACATAAAGTGTTTTGTCAATATTATTCATCAAGTTTCCAAAAGCCAATCTCACCAAGGCCCAGATAATTAACCGAAGTTCCCAATCCTTCCCAATCAGTAAAATATATTCTAACATACTGGTATGCCGTCGTATTATTTAATCTAATCCAATGCGCACCGCCATATGCATGATCACCAGTACTTATTGTACCATCTAATCCAGTCACTTCTGTTCTATTAGCAGTAACCGATTCCAATGTTCCATCCGGATTATACCACGTTAATGCATCATTACTTAAAACCACATAATATGATTTTGGTCCATTGACATTACTAGTAACATTTTGATTCATCATTTCAATATGAATATCCTTATACGCTCCTTGCATATCATATTGAAGCCATGCAGGAGCTGTTTGGTTGCTTGAACTACGATATTGATTAAAGGACAAATCAAATGCCTTATAAAAAGTATAAGTTGTACTATATCTAGAAGAACCAGTCGAGTAAGTATCATTATTATGGGCAGTAACAGGTCGTCTACTATATGTAGGTCTTGTTTTATTCGAATAGGTAATAGTTAGTGTTTCACTATTAAATATATATGCTGAATAAAGATCTGTTGAAGTCCATTCTGTTTTAGCTTTAGTTGGATAAAGAATTAATCCATGATTTGTGTCACCACGATCAACTAACACTTGAGTTGATTTTGTTGCATCAATGCTATATGTCCCCGCTCCATCAATTGTTGTGCTAGGATCCCCATTTATCAATGTATCAGGTCTAATCGCCCAATAAGTCGTAGTAGTACTAGGATAAAGTCCCCAGCCAAAGGCAACTTCTGTAGCATTAACTTGGTTAGCATTATAAACAGTTGCCGTCCCCGAATAAGTAGCATTTTTTATTGTGTAACCTTGATATGGTGAAAAATCAAATCGATAGATTGTTACCATAGGATAACCTGGATTATTATAGATTCCTACATATGCCTTATTATTATTAGCTGTTGTATGATTATATCTACTACATGCATTACGCGAAGTATATGCCAATGTTGCTGACCTTGTAACTTCTATCGGTATCGTTGCTGTTTTAACTATATTACCTTCAGTATAACTAACAGTAACAGAATGATTATCCCAAGTCATTGATGTATTACTAAGAGTATAATTTGTAACAGGAATACTAATACCATTAGAATAATTTGCATTTATTACCAAGCCTGCACTATTAAAAGTAGTCCCTTCAGCATAAACAGTTGTAGTTGGTGGGTTAGCAACCGAAATATTGCTTAATACGCTGTCCCAGCTTGCTGTTAAATATGCATTACTACTTCCCATCGTAAATGTTGTGTCGGATAAACTAGCACCCGTACCAGTTAGACTCCATCCTCCAGAAGTTGTTGCCCCATTTACAGCAAAACCAACAGAAATACTCTCTCCTTCATCCAATTCAATGATAGTTGTTGCAGTAGTACCATTGTAAGTACCACCATTCGGATTAATATATAAGCGATTTTTATAAGGGATTTCCTGAATTATCGTGCCATCAAAATATGTTAAATTAGCATCGCACCACCCTTTACTCGGCTCATTTCCAGCACCAAAAGTTTTAGTTAAATCTACAAATAACGCTTCTTTTAGATAAACTGGTGTCCAACCTGATGTTCGGGCATCTTGAATCCTATTATATAAGTGAAGAGGATCACTATTTATTTTTCTCATACCACTTAATTTTTGCCACACATTTACTTCGGTAATACCCGTCTCACCTTGTGCTCTGCCATCATTACCATAAATCCAAAAGACATACCTACTATCTGATTTCACCATAGCACTAGAATATGTTAAATGGCCTGCCATGTCACTATAATTTGAAGTATATTGTCTAATTCCTCCATATTGTCCGAGTGCCGTACTAGTTGCAACGCCATTTGAAACAGAAGATGTATTCGTAGAACTATCCCAACTAGTAGTTCCATTAGCAAAATTACCATTTAAAATAATATTAGATATCGTATACCTAATTCCTGAGTCATACGCCTTAACTCTTTTACCATAAATTGTTTCAGGTTCTTCGGTACTAATTACAGTTTTATAAGTTATATTGTCTTCAGATACTGAAGTCACATTATTATGATAAGTTCTTCCATCAAGCCAATAATGCCATATTGCTATCTCATCCAAATCATATTGAGCGCCCAAGTCAACAAGTACACATTGATTACCAGATGAGGTAACACTTCTAACATATTTAGCACTTGTTATATCACTATCAATTAAATCATCCCAATCACCAGTTCCAGAAGTAGAACTTGCAGTCCCCGGAGCAGTAATAGTACCTTGTAATGCTAAATTAGCACCTCCACTTATTGCTTGAATTTCTACCCAATGATTTTCGCCTCCCGTTGTATTGCCATTCATGCAATCTTTGATATATCTTACATCATTTAATGCAGCATTGACTCTTGTTGGTTGGGTAGCACTAACGTACTTTATTGTAACACTGCCATTACCTGTTCTAGCTCCTGTTTGCATTTGTGTATCTATAAAATACTTACCGCTATAATGAAGAGTATCATTTGTATGTTCTCTAGTAACTCCGCTATTTATTGTTTGAGGAGTTACATTTTGTTTGTACTCATATATAGAATTAACACCGGCATATCCACTTATATATGATGAACCTCCGGCTCCTGATGATACATGTGACATATTGGC
>CAZNQV010000053.1:0-4619 GCA_964575655.1 uncultured Muribaculaceae bacterium
TACTTGTGCATTTTGCGCAAGTTTTTGTATGATTTAATCGATAAAGTATTTTTTCGACAAAATTTACTAATCATATGATAGATAATTTTGGTATTGATTAGAATAAATAATGTTAAATAGGAGATTTGTTGCATATTCTCTTTTTATTATATATAATGAGAATAGAAAGGATGGTGTTAGTCATGACTATAACTAATATTGAAATATATTCTTTAATAATTTTATTGATAGTTGTTCTTGATTATTGTATTCAATTTAGAAAAACATTTACTAGCAGTTCATACATATGGTTATCTATGATATTTTTCACAGCAATATTATCAATTTTTAATATTGTTTTATCATCAGGACATATACCATTTGAATCACAATTTACTATTGTCACTATTGGTTATATGATCGCGATATTATCACCAATACTTTTAATGTGGTATATCCAAATTAATTATATTGAGCCACCAAAAACAGGGAAAACCTTTCGAATTATTGTGATAGGATATACACTTATGTATTTTGGCATAGTATTATACACATTTTTAATTAATAAAACAGATGTACCTTATATTATCAATCACATAACATATTTAACCAAATACAACTATTTATTATTTTTAACACTAGTTCCAACTTTTTATATTACAATAGCATTGACAATCAAACATAAATTTCATCTTCAAAAAATTTGGCGTTTAATACTAACCACCATATTATGTATTGGTGGTATTACAATTGACTTATTAAATGAATCTTTTGCATTTTTAACAATTTCTTATGTTTTATCAATACTGATTTTATACATTGGTAAATATAATAGAACTCTTAATGTTGATCATTTAACAGGCGTATATAATCGCCGAGCTATATCGCAAACAAATATGTTTAGTAATAAAAATCTGATTGCAATTTACTATATCGATATCGATAAGTTTAAACTAATTAATGATACATATGGTCATAGCGAAGGAGATAAAACATTAAGAACCGTGGCAAACATTTTGTATGGTTGTGTTAGAACTACTGATTATGTGATTCGCTATGGTGGTGATGAATTTGTCATCCTTGCCAATGTAAATAAAGAACAAGATGTCAATATTATTAAAAACAATATTAATCAAAAAATAAAAGATTATAATGAAAAAAATAAGATACAATTATCTTTAAGCATTGGAACGGCAATTTATAAAAATGATATGCCAATTGAGCAGTTTATTAAAGAAGTAGACGCTAAAATGTATCAAGAAAAAAATGTTAAAAAAAAGAAAACAGATAAATAACAATCTTAATAGTTTTCTAAATATTTATTATAAGATAAAAGTTTTTTGATTTTTATCTTATTTTAATATATAATAAGACTTGTAGAAAGAAGGAATATTTATGAAAATTTTATCAGTAAACGCAGGTAGTAGTTCATTAAAATTTACATTGTTTGAAATGAATAATGAAGAAGTATTAATATCTGGTTTATTTGAACGTATTGGAATTACAGGTGGCCATTATGTTATAAAGTATCAAGGAGTAAAAATTGAAGATGATGTCGATATGAATGACCATACTGTTGCCGTTAATCTTTTAGTAAAAAAATTATTAGAATTAGGTGTAGTTAAAACACTAGATGAAATAGAAGGAATTGGACATCGTGTAGCTCAAGGTGGTTCATATTATAGTAAAACCGAATTTATTACTGACGAAGTAATGACTAATCTAGAGAAATTATGTCCTTTAGCACCATTGCATAATCCAGCTCATATATTAGGAATAAATGCTTTCAAGAGTGTATTACCCAATGTACCAATGACTGTTGTTTTTGATACAGCGTTTCATCAAACAATTGAAAAAGAAAATTATATTTATCCAGTACCTTATGAATGGTATCTTAAACATAGTGTTAGACGTTATGGATTTCACGGAACAAGTCATCGTTTTATTTCAGATACTATTAATGAAATATTACAGCGAAAAGATTTAAAAGTTATTAGTTGTCATTTAGGAAATGGTGGCAGTCTAGCAGCTATTAAAGATGGTAAATGTATTAATACATCAATGGGCTTAACTCCACTAGCCGGTATTGTTATGGGAACTAGATCGGGAGACATTGATGCTTCAATCATTCCATATGTAATGCAAGAAGAAAATTTAACTATTGATGAAATGTGGAATATTTTAAATAAAAAATCTGGCTTACTTGGAGTTAGTGGTGTAAGCAGTGACTCAAGAGATATTGAAAAGGGTATCAATGAAGGTAATGAAAGATGTATGCTAGCACATGAATTATTTGTTAATTCAGTTGTTAAATATATTGCTCAGTACTATGTAGAACTTGGTGGTTGTGATGTTATATGCTTTACGGCCGGCATTGGTGAAAATGGGATTGGTGTCAGAAAACAAATAGTTGATAAATTAGCATGCTTAGGTGTTTATCTAGATGAAGAAAAGAACAATGTTCGTGGAAAAACAACTGAAATAAGCACTGATGATTCAAAAGTAAAAGTATACTTAATACCAACTAATGAAGAATTAATGATTGCAAGAGATACCTTAGAACTTATATTGTTATTGCTAGACATATAGGCGTTGATCCTGATGCAATGGCTAGCCAAATGGCGTTGAAGGAAATTATTGAATATAATTTTCCTAATAAAAAGGTACTAGCATTAGGAGCTGGAAGCATTAAATTTAATTATATTGGTCAATTAGATAGAAAAAATGAACCAATCACGGAAGATACATTATTAATAATAGTGGATACACCTGATAAGAGAAGAGTTGATTTAGATACAATTGATGGTTATAAATACTTAATTAAAATTGATCATCATCCTTTCGTTGAAAATTTTTGTGATATAGAAATGATTGATGATTCAAAATCATCAGCCTCTGAAATGGTTGCTGATTTAGTTAATAATACTAAATTAAAAATAAATAGTTCCATCGCTGAAATGTTATTTGTTGGTATTGTTGCCGATACTGAACGTTTTATGTTTGATAATGCGAAACCAGAAACATTTATT
Source organism: uncultured Muribaculaceae bacterium (assembly GCA_964575655.1). Classification (GTDB taxonomy): domain Bacteria; phylum Bacillota_I; class Bacilli_A; order RF39; family UBA660; genus DAOPMC01. Next base: position 3,009 of record CAZNQV010000053.1, read on the forward strand.
ACAATAGGGAATTTAATTAAAGACTATAATTTAAATATTAAAGATATCTATGATAAAATTTATTTAAGACCTTTTAATGAAGCTAAATTTCAAGGATATATGGCTTTAAATATGCAAGTATCAAATAATGGGTTGGCCTATGTTAAAATAACTAAAGAAGTGATTAATGAATATAAGATTGATTCAGCCTCAGCGGGGAACATGATTAATCAATTTAACTTTATTGATGAAGTATTAGTTTGGGTAACAGTATCAGAAGATGTTAGAAATAATTGTATTAGACTATCAATTAGATCGCGTGGACCAATCATTAATAAAATAGCCGAAAAATACAGCGGTGGCGGTCATCAAAAAGCTTCTGGTGCTCGTGTAAAAACATTTGAAGAAGCCGACCAATTATTGAAAGAATTGGATGATTTATGTTTACAGTATAAAATGAAATGTGGTGAAATAAATGAGAATTGATAAAGTTGAACTAATTATTAGTGCAGTTAGACGCAGTCAATATCCAACGGATAATTTTCCAGAATATTTGTTAGTAGGTAGATCAAACGTTGGCAAAAGTAGTTTTATTAACACAATTGCCAATCGAAAGAATTTAGCATATATATCAAGTACTCCTGGTAAAACCCAAACATTAAATTTTTATTTATTCAATGATAATTTTTATTTCGTTGATGTACCAGGGTATGGTTATGCCAATGTTTCACAAGAAAATAAAAAGAAATTTGGTTTAATGATAGAAGACTATTTAGAAAATAGAGAAAACTTAAAGAGAGTATTTATGTTAGTTGATTTTAGAATTAAACCAACAAATGATGATTTATTAATGTATAAGTTTTTAAAATATTATAAGATACCAGTTACTATTGTGGCAACTAAAGTAGATAAAGTAAATCAATCAAAAAGAGCAAAGAATTCTAAAGTAATATTAAGTACTCTTGATTTAGAGGTAGGCGATGATATTGTTTTCTTCTCTAATGTAACTAAAGAAGGAAGAGACAATATTTTAAAAACAATTGATAATTTTGATACTAAAGAAGAAGAAATTATTTAATACATTTAAAGATTAATCTCATATAATACATTAGGTGTTTATATGAGATTTGTTTATAATGAAGATATCATAACAATTTATATATTAAAAAAAGATAATTTTGATTTAAAAGATCGTAAAGGACTAGAAACTTATTTAAAAAGATTAATAGTCCTTTTAAAAAAGAAAAAATATGATATTAAATCAGGCCTTTATATTGCAAAAATTTATCAAAATAATAATTATGGATTAATTATTGAATTAGAAAATATTGAAGAATTAGAATTATTTAAAGATATGATTGATTTAAAAATACTGATTTATGATGATAGTTTAATGTATTTAAAAATAGAAGATTATTTTTTAATCAATGATAAAAAGAAAAAATATTATAATGATAGTTTCTATATTAATATTAGTGACTTAACAGGATTAGAAAGAATTAACTTATCTGAATTTAGTAAAATTATCTATGGTGATCAAGCTCTCAGTATCAATGCTTCTGGCAAGTTATTATTGTAACTTGTTTTTTGTTGAAATATAAGAGATTTTAGTTTATAATTAGGAAGAAGAGG
>CAZNQV010000054.1:0-4602 GCA_964575655.1 uncultured Muribaculaceae bacterium
AAAAATGATTTGGCGCCACGTGTTTTAAAATCGGTTATTAAAGTGGTTAATCGAAAAACTAAATGCGACCAAGCAAGCGAAAAGATAATTTATTTTATGATGAATAATCCTGTTTATATCAAGATGTACGAAAAACGTTTAGGTTTCATGCCCAAAGATGTATATCGCAGTATTGCTAATGAAATAATTTATTATTATGATTTAAATAAAGATATTAATATGGCTGATTTTACTTCCTTTGTAACACCTAAAGAGCATCTTTTTAAAACAGTTTTAGATATAGTTAATCCCGAAGAAGATATACTAATAAATGAAACGGAAATGGAAGGATATATCAGAATTGTTAAAAATAATATTGAAGCAGGTGAAATTGCTAAATTAAAAGAAAAATAATAACATATGAAAGAATTATTTTTAAGAATAATTCTTTTTTTATGGCATTTAAATATTGTATGCAATAATAGATGGTAAAATTTTGATGAGTAAATTGAAATTTATGTTATAATTTTAATAGGTGATAACAATGAAAAAAGTAATCTTAGTAGATGGTAATAATCTATTATTTAGAAGTTATTATGCCACTGCATATAGTGGTAATATTATGCGTAATTCTAAAGGATTTCCAACTAATGCATTATATGGTTTTATTAATATGATAAATAAGATTATTAATGAAGAAAATCCATCATATATTATGGTTGCCTTTGATAAAGGTAAAACTTTTCGCCATGAAAAATATAAAGATTACAAAACAGGACGAATTGAAACTCCGGAAGAATTAAAAGAACAATTTCCAGTAGCAAAAGAATTATGCTTAGCAATGGGTATTAAATACTTTGAAATAGATAATTATGAAGCTGATGATATTATTGGTACTTTTGCCAAAGAAATAGATATAAATGATAATTACATTGGAACTGTTGTATCTAGTGATAAAGATTTATTACAATTGATATCTAATGATATTGATGTTAAATTATTAAAATCAAAAGATTATATTCGAATGGATGAACAAGTGTTTATTGATACTTATGGTATTAAACCAATTAGAATGATTGATTTGAAAGGTTTAATGGGTGATCCATCTGATCATATTCCAGGAGTAAAAGGAATTGGTGAAAAGACTGCTTTAAAACTATTACAAGAGTATGATACTATTGAAAATTTATATGATCATATTGATGAAGTAAAAGGAGCAGTTCATGATAAGTTGATTGCTGACAGAGAAAGTGCCTTCTTTAGTAAAGAAATTGCAACAATCTATAAAGATGTTCCAATCGATGTTAATCTTGATCATATTGAATATAAAGGTATAACGGAAGATTATAATAAAATATTAGAAAACCTAGAGTTTTATTCATTTTTAAAAAAATTAGAACCCAAAAAAGAAGAAATAGAAACAACTGAAGATATCAAAGTTATTACTAATAAAGATGATATACCTAATCTAGATTATGCGTTCTATCTTGAAATAAAAGGAAATTATCATGATCAAAATATAATTGGTTTAGGATTATATAATCCTAGTTACAGTTGCTTTTTAACAAAAGAAGGTATTATTAATAATTCTAGTCTTATTAATAATTTAAAATATACTTATGATTTGAAAAAGAGTTTAGTATCCTTTAAATACCTAGGTTATGACATTAATAATTGTGAATTTGATATGATGTTATCATCATACTTATTAAATTATAATATCAAAGATGATTTGGCATACTTAATGAATAATAACAACATTGATATTGTATTCAATGAAGTTTTATTTAAGAAAGATGAATATGATTTTGAATTAGCAGTCAAAGAAACAGTTAAGAAAGCTAAGTATATTTTTGATAATAAAGATAATCATCAAGATGAAATGATTAAAAATGATTGTTCTGATTTATATAAGAATATTGAATTACCGTTAACATATGTATTAGCCGATATGGAGGTAACGGGAGTTAATGTATCAAAAAGAATTCTTAATGATATGAAAGAAGAAATAAAAGTAAAAATGGATTTAGTATCAACCGATATTTATAATTTAGCAGGTGTAGAATTTAATATATTATCACCCAAACAATTAGGCGATATTTTGTTTAATAAATTACAAATTACATATCCTAGTAAAGTTAAAAATAATACATATTCAACTAGCGCTGATATTTTAGAAAAAATTATTGATTATCCAATAGTCCAAAAGGTTTTAGAATATCGCATGTTATCTAAATTATATGGTAACTATATAGTAGGGATAATAGATGTTATTAAAAAAGATGGTAAAATACATACTATTTTTAATCAAACTTTAACTAGAACTGGTCGATTATCATCAGTTAGTCCTAATCTACAAAATATTCCAATTAGAACAGAATATGGTAGGTTAATTAGAAAAGCATTTATCGCTGATGATAATTGTGTGTTATTATCTAGCGATTACTCACAAATTGAGTTAAGAATATTCGCTCATATGTCAGAGGCTACTAACTTAATTGAAGCATTTAAACAAGGCATGGACATTCATACTAAAACAGCGATGGATATCTTCAAAGTAGATGAAATTGCCGTTACCAAAGATATGAGAAGAACCGCTAAGGCTGTTAATTTTGGTATTTTGTATGGTATTAGTAGTTTCGGTTTAGGTGAAGATTTAGGTATCAGTGCCAAAGAGGCTAAAAAGTTTATTGATAATTATCTAGAAACTTATCCTGGCATTAAAGATTACATGAATAATGAAATTAAAGAAGCGTATGATAAAGGATATTCTGAAACTCTATTTAAACGTAAAAGAATTATTGAAGAATTAAAAAATACTAATTATATGATTCGTTCACAAGGAGAGAGAATGGCCCTTAATACCCCAATTCAAGGTACAGCCGCTGATATTTTAAAGAAAGCTATGATCGAAATATATGATGAGTTTAAAAAACAAAATATCAAATCAAAAATGATTATTCAAGTTCATGATGAATTAGTGTTTGAAGTATATGAAAATGAATTAGAACAAGTAAAACAAATTGTTATTGATAAAATGGAAAATGTTTATAAACTAAATGTTCCATTAAAAGTTGAAACAGAATATGGTAAAGATTGGTATGATGCCAAATAATTAGAAAAGAGTGATAATATGCCTGAATTACCAGAAGTAGAAACCGTAAAAAATACTTTAAAAAGAAAAGTATTAAATAAAAAGATCAAAGAAATAAGAGTATTTTATCCTAAAATAATTGAATATCCTGATATAGATATTTTAAAAAAAGAAATAGTCGGTAAAAAAATAATAGATATTGATCGTTTAGGTAAATGGATTATCTTTAATTTAGAAGATTATTATTTATTAAGTCATCTTAGGATGGAAGGTAAATACTTTTATAAAAATATAAATGATCCTATTGAAAAACATGAACACGTATCAATTATTTTTGAAGATGGATTAGATTTAAGATATCGTGATACTAGAAAATTTGGTAGAATGTATTTTGTCAAAAAAGATGAGTTATTTAAAAATACCCCATTATCCAAATTAGGTCTTGAACCTTGGGATGATAAATTAGATTTTAAGTATTTAAAAGAAAAATATCATAATAAATCATTACCTATTAAAACAGTCTTATTAGATCAAGAAATAATAACTGGTATTGGTAATATTTATGCTGATGAAATATTGTTTTTATCAAGAATTAATCCGCATAAAAAGGCTAAAGAATTAAATGATAATGAACTAAAGAATATTATTAAATATACAAGAAAGATATTAGAAGAAGCTATCAAAAAAGGTGGAACCACTATTAGAAGTTATACATCAGAAGAAGGAGTAACTGGACTATTTCAAAATGATTTATTAGTTCATGCAAAAGAAAAAGAAAAATGTCCTAATTGTGATAACATAATTGTTAGAGAAAAAATAAATGGCAGAAGCGCCTATTATTGTCCAAAGTGTCAAAAGTAATTAAATATTTGACATAAAATGATTATAACTATTTAAATTAGAATAATATTTTGATATACTAATCAATGAGGTAGTAACATGAAAATGGAATCAAAAACTTTAAAAGAGAATAAATTGTTTTTTATTATTGCACCTATTTTAGTTGTATTGTTTTTAGTGTTATCTATTTTTATCAACAAAACTAATGACAAATCATACCTAGATGAAGAAGATTTAGCAAGTGGTGAAACCAAAGTAGGCAAATTAGTTATTAATGAAATAATGACTTCCAATAAAGGAGCATATCCAGATGGTAATGGTAAACTCTATGATTATGTTGAATTATATAATGGTAATGATCATGATGTTAATTTGAAAGAATATGGATTATCTGATGTCGCTAATAGTGTTAAATGGGTTTTTCCTAATACTACTATTAAAGCTAAAGGATATATTATAGTATTTTTAAGCGGTACTAATGATCAAGGTTTATATGCCAACTTCAAGTTAAAGAATGCCGGTGGTGAAAATATTGCATTAAGAAATCCTAATGGTAAAATAATTGATGCTATAACAACTGTATCAACAACCAAAAATACCGTTATGGCTCGTAATTTAGATGGTAATTGGGTCGTTCAAACTAAACCAACCCCAGGATATGCCAATACCACTGAAGGATATGAACAATT
>CAZNQV010000055.1:0-4452 GCA_964575655.1 uncultured Muribaculaceae bacterium
TTGAATTAACTCCAGACAAATCTTTTTTAGCTTTTTCAGCTGCATCTTTTAATCTTTGCATTGCCATTTTATCTTTAGATAAATCAATACCATTTTCTTTACCAAATGTTTGAACTAGGTAATCAATAATTCTTTGATCGAAATCATCACCACCTAGTTTATTATTACCATTAGTTGATTTAACTTCGAATACACCATCTCCAATTTCTAGAATTGATACATCGAATGTTCCTCCACCTAAGTCATAAACTAAGATATTTTGAGTCTTATCTTGTTTATCAAGACCATATGCTAACGCTGCTGCAGTTGGTTCATTAATAATTCTTTCTACTTCTAATCCTGCAATCTTACCGGCATTTTTAGTAGCTTGTCTTTGTGCATCATTAAAGTATGCTGGTACTGTAATAACTGCTCTATTAACAGTTTCTCCTAAATAAGCTTCAGCGGTTGCTTTTAAATTACCAAGTATGATTGCTGATATTTCTTCAGGTGTATATTTCTTCCCTCCTGCTTCTACTTTTTCTTTTGTTCCCATTAATCTTTTAATAGAAGAAATGGTATTAATATTAGTTACAGCCTGACGTTTTGCAACATCACCAACTAACCTTTCTCCATTTTTAAAAGATACTACTGAAGGAGTTGTTCTATTTCCTTCAGGATTTGCAATAACTTTAGCCTCTCCAGCTTCAAGTACTGCTACACAACTATTAGTTGTTCCTAAGTCAATTCCTATTATTTTACTCATATTTATCATTTCCTTTCTTTCTTACTAATTCTTTATTTTTATCTTGAGTATTAATAATACTAATAAAATCTTTTTTTACATAATCCTGTTGCGATTCATTTAAATTATGATATCTAGTGCTAAATTCATTGAACATTTCATCCTGCAATTCGCTATCATCATCTAACATCATACAAATCATTCAGTTTTGTCAACAGCATCACCTTCTAGTTTATTAACTTTAACACTAGCACATCTTAATAACTTATCTTTATACATGTAACCTTTCAGTAATACATCTAAAATAACCTCATCATCATAATTTGTATCTTTATCAGTAAATAAACAATCATGATATTTAGAATCAAATTTTTCTCCCAATGCATTAATCTCTTTTAATCCTTGCTGTTCCAGCAATTCTTTTAACGCTGCATAAATCATTTTAAATCCTGATAAAAACTGTGATAATTCGTCATTTAAATCATTATCATCAATTTTGATAGCTCTTTCAAAATTATCTAAAACTGGTAATAATTCATATATTAAATCACTATTAGCATATTTATAAAACTCACTAACTTCATCGTCTTTTCTTTTGCGATAATTTATTAAATCTGCTTTAGCTCTTAATACTTCTTGTTCTAATTCATTTATTCTATCTTCTAATTCCTTAGTAACCTTTTTTTTCTTATCTGTTTTTTCTTCTTTCATAGTTCCTCCTACTATTTACTCCTGTTTTTTGAATTGCTTCTTAAATGACTCAAATAATTATCATCTAATAAAATATCATTGATACTATTTAATGCGTCCCTTAAATACTCATTATCATTAATTTCTGATAATTCAGAATAATAGTTTCTTAAATTAGTCAATCTAGTGATCACATCAACAGTATCATCTGCTAATATTTCATCTGCTACTATATTCATATCTTCCATTACAAATCTCCTATTCAATATGTTTCTTGATATAATCTAATAAGCTAACAACTCGATCATATTCCATTCGTTTAGGCCCAATTACTGCAATTGTTCCTTCCTCACCATTTACATGATAAGTTGTCTTAATTACGGTTACATCATCATCTATATTATTCTCTTTACCTATATAAATATTAATATCATTTTTATCTTCTTCTATATAATCTACAATTTTATTATCTTCTAGTTTATCAATAATATTTTTTATTTTATCGACATTATTAAATTCTGGTTGTTTCAATATATTTCCTTTACCAATGAATGAAACATTTTTATTCGAAAAATCATTAAAAGCTTCATAAAAAGCATTATATAAAACTTCGTGTTGTTTTACATATTTTGAAATAATTGGTTTAACCTCAAATTCCAATTTACTACTAATTTCGTCAATTGGAGTACCAATTAACAATCGATTAATCAACTCCACTGTTTTCTTAATTTCATCCAACGAAACATCTTTAATTGTCATTGCTTTGTTTTCAACATGCCCTTTATCAGTAATAACAATTGCTATAATTTTATCTTCATCAATTGGTATTACTTCTACTTGTTTCAACTTATTATCACTAGAGTTTTTTCCTAACACTACTGATGTATAATTAGTCATTTCAGCAATTATTTCTAGGCTTTTTTTAATACAATCATTCATTGCAATTGCTTGGTTATTAAAGATAATTTGAAACTTTAATAACTCTTCACCACTAACTTCTTTCAATTTCATTAAATTATCGACATAATAACGATAACCTATTTCACTAGGTATTCTACCAGATGAAATATGATTTTTTTCAAGATAACCTAATTCTTCTAATGTAGCCATCTCATTACGAACTGTTGCACTAGAACATTTCAATTCGTTACAGATTTCTTTTGAACTAACTGGTTTTACATCTTGTACATAATGATAGACAATTAATTCTAATATCTTCTCTTGCCTTGAAGTTAACATTTTATCACCCCATTAGCACTAAAAACAAATAAGTGCTAATTATCATTATAAGCATATGTTTTAGCATTGTCAATATATGAGTGCTAATTTTTTAAAAAATAAAAATCGATTAAAATAATAATCGATTTATTAATATATATTATCTTTGTTTCGCTAGTTGATACCCTTCACCAACATAAAGATTCTCAAAATAATAATCTGCAAAGTTCCAAAAACATGCTGCTAATTCATCATAATCTTCTTCTTTAATTCCTTTATGTGAATACTGATCTGCCCATTCTCTACTATAAAACATTGATTTTAGTGATAATGATGCATTACTATCTTCATATCGTTCTGGATATATATATCTTAATGGTATTTCACTAATATTATTTACTTGATATCCATATGGTTCACTTTTCATATACTCTGCTTGTATTTCAAATGTACTATATAATGGATACCAATTGAATTCATCTAGTTCACTCATCGATAGTTCCCCTTCTAATGGTCTATCAATTACAAACCTAATAATCTTTCCCCAATGTTCATATATAACTTCATCACTTACTTCATTATTTATTATATAATCAAAACTATCTTCTATCTCTTTTAAGAATATCTGTTCTTTTGTTCCCTCTTTAAATAATAAACTTTGTGGTAACATGATTAATTCTCGGCCACTCAGGAACATTCCATATGTTGCAAAACTTTCACACATTGCTGAAAAAGACATTAATTCTCCCACATCATCGTCAGCGCACGCGCTACGTAAATCAGGATATAATGGTTCTATTCCTCCATATAAACAAACAAAATTAATCATATCTTCAGCAGTCCAATCAGACACATCATTACTAAGATAACTCTCTGATTGTTGAAATCTAATTATCCAATCATTATATATCTTATTTCCCATCATGATCGCATCATCATATGTCATATTATATGGATCATATGGTGTCGCTGTTGGCTCTGGTGTTGGTGTTATCTCTGGTGTTGCTGCTATTGTTGGTTCTGATGTTATTTCAGGTGTTAACTCTATATCAGTAGACGCTACAAGACTTGTTGGTTCTACTTCTACATTAGGTTTACTACATCCAAATAACCCGCTTAATATCATTGTTGTTAAGATTGTTGATCCTATCTTATATACTTCTTTTCGTACTTTTAAATTATCAATCTTTTTCATATTTCCCCCATTTTTTTACTACGCGCATATTGTACCATAATTTTCTTAATTTGGCAAGATAATTGTTCCTTGATTACCTCCAACACTGCTTTTAGGTGGACATGTTCCTGCTCCACTACTATATCCCTTGTTCTTACAAAAATTACTACATGTAGCATAATTTCCACAATTATTGGTAAATGCTTTTGACTCTTTTGTTTCACATGTTTTGCCTCTACATGCTGTATCACATATACTCGTACATTCATGTGGGGTGGTAAACTTTATTGTAGTTATTTTGCTACATGTACATTTGTAACTAATTTGTGCAGGTATTTTTACATTTACATTTATTTCTTTTTGAAATATATTGCCTAATAAATCTTCACAAACGATCCTATCTATCTTTATTTCTCCGCCCGTCGTTTTACTAATGTTGGTATAGTATTCAACTGATGTATTACTATAACCAGTTATTACTCCTTTTATTGCTTCGCATCTATATGTTCCTATAAAATCAAAATCATCTATCTCTGCTGTTATTCTTTGGTTGCTATCAAAAGGACGGCCACTAGTATTTTCCCCTTCTACATTTGTTATTTTTGCCACATCATAATCACAATTATAACAGCAAAATCCTTGATTT
>CAZNQV010000056.1:0-4233 GCA_964575655.1 uncultured Muribaculaceae bacterium
AAAATTAACCCCAGCTCAAAGTCGTAATAAAGAAAGAAATGAATTATTCTTAGTCGAAGGTGATTCAGCTGGAGGATCAGCAAAACAAGGGCGAGATCGTAAGTTTCAAGCTATCTTACCTTTACGTGGTAAAGTAATTAATACCGAAAAATCTAGTTTAGAAGATATATTTAAAAATGAAGAAATCAATACAATGATTCACACAATTGGAGCAGGAGTTGGTAGTAACTTTGAACCTAAAGATATCGAATATGACCGATGCTGATGATGATGGAGCACATATTCAATGCTTGTTATTAACTTTCTTTTATCGTTACATGCGACCTTTAATTGAACTAGGTAAACTTTATATTGCGTTACCACCATTATTTAAAGTAACTAGTGGTAAAGATTCAACATATGCTTATACGATTGAAGAGATGAAAGAATTAACAATTGGTAAGAATACAACTTTACAAAGATATAAAGGACTTGGAGAAATGAATGCTGATCAATTATGGGAAACAACAATGAATCCGATGACAAGAACTTTAATCAAAGTTAATATCGATGATGCATCACTAGCGGAAAAAAGAGTTGGGGTGTTGATGGGAGATAAAGTTGAGCCAAGAAAAGAATGGATTAATGAAAATGTAGAGTTTTCATTAGAAGATGATTATAAAATAAGTTAGGAGGTGATTTATGAAAAAACCAATTATTGCAGTACCTGGTACATCGGGTACCGTGACTATTAATTCGAAGATTGTACAACAAACTAATAGTCAGTATATTTTAGAAAGTGTTAGACGAGCAATTGTAAAAGCAGGTGGAATTCCATTAATGATTGCACCTAATTTGGATGTTGATTATACAACTACGCCAACAAAAGATATTCCAAAACTTACTGATTTGGATAAAAAAGATTTAATAACACAACTTAATATTTGTGATGGAATGTTAATTCCTGGTGGTGTAAAATGGTATGAACAAGACATATTTATGTGTCGTTATGCATTAAATCGTAATATGCCTTTATTAGGAATATGTCGTGGTATGCAAATTATGGCAGCAACTGATAATATTGAAGTTGGAGCTTATTCTAAAACTAACAAAAAAATTGAAACTGATATTAGTCACTTTGTTTTAGATACTAATGATGTACATAATGTTAGGGTACTAAAAGGAACTAAATTATATGATATTTTAGGAAAAGAAAATTTAGTAGTTAATAGTAGACATAATTATGGAGTTGATTTTACTAATCAGGCAGTAATAACTTCTAAATCACCTGATGGAGTTAATGAATCATTAGAATTTCCAAATTTAAGATTTGCAATTGGTGTACAATGGCATCCTGAAAACTTATTAGATTGTACTGAACAATTTGATTTAATGAAAAGTTTTGTCGAAGAATCAAAAAAGAGGTTTTAGTTATTTACTAAATCTTTTTTAATAGTTATAATATTTTTATAAATAAAGGAGGAATTATGAAAAGAATATTAGTTATTATGTCATTATTTTTAATTACTTTTATGTTAGGCATAACTAAAGTTAATGCCGCTACAGTAGTTAATGATTTTGACGAATTGAAAGCAGCATTGGAGTCAACAGAATCAAATTTAGTAGAGTTAGGAGGAAATATAACTAAAACATATGAAGACTATCAAACTGATAGAATTGTTATTACTGCAGGAAATCATACATTAGATTTAAAAAATTATACGATTAGTTATACAATTCTTCAGTCTTTAGATGCTGGAGTTGATGCAATTACTATCAAAAATAATGCCAGTTTGACTATTAATGGAACTGGGGGAATTAGTCTAGCGTATGAAGGTAGTAGTTTCTATAGTAAAAAAATCTTAACTTTATCTGTTTCATCATCACTTGATAATCCTAAATTGACTATTAATGGTGGTACTTATACATCAATCACTGCTAATAACTCATCAAATGTTATTAGTGGTAGTAAGGGTGAAATAGAATTAAATGGTGGTACCTACACTTCTAATGGTTCAAATGTTATTTTTTCAGGTGGTGCTACTTATACAATTAATGGGGGACTATATAAAGTATTAGGAACTACTGCTCATCGATCAGTATTTTCAATCAACACTACTAATAATAATCATAGAATCTATGGTGGTAAATTTGTTGTTGATGAGCGTTTATCAAGTGATTCTTATTACTCAATTACAGCTACCAATATGTCAGTTGCTACTTTGATTTCACAGTATTCAAATATTTATGCTAATGGAGTATTAAAAAGTCATAGTGATACAACAATTACTAGCTCATATTCTCAAGATGATTTAGAAATAAAACCAACATTTAGTGTTCGTGAATATGAAAGTTCATTGGGTAATGTTTCAGTTGTTGGTGATGTTACTAGATTTGAACAAGGTGATACTGTTACTATCGAAGTAACTGATATAGCCGAAAATTATGAATTAAAAGATGGTACTTTAAAAGTAACTGATTCTGATGAAGAACTTGAAACACCACTAAGTAATAATACATTTGTTATGCCTGGTTATGATGTAGTGTTATTAGGAGAGTTTTATTTAACTCAGTTAGCAACACCAAGTGGTTTGTTAGCAACTAAAGGAACTCAAAATAGTATTCACTTAAGTTGGGATAATGTTACTGGTGCTGATGGTTATAAAGTATATCGTGCAACTAGTAAGACTGGTAAATATACACAAGTTGCGGTTCTTGATGCAGATGATAATGAATACACCAATAGTGGATTAACTTATGGCAAAACTTATTACTATAAAGTAAAAGCTTATAATGCAATCGCTGAGGGTAGTTATTCATCAGTTGTAAGTGTTTACGCAAGACCTGATACAACTGAAACAAGTGTTAAAGGTTATGGTTATAATTCTGTTAAAATTGGTTGGACTAAAGTTGATGGAGCATCAGGTTATGTAATCTATCGTGCAACTAGTTTAAATGGCAAATATAGTGCAATTAAAACGATAACTAAAGGCAGTACAATTAGTTATACTAATAGTAGTTTAAGTCTAGGCAAAACTTATTATTATAAAGTAAGAGCATATAAGACTGTTGGACGCAGTAAAATATACTCATTATATTCAAATATAGTTAATCAAAAGACAATGCCCGCACCAGTTAATTTTAAAGTTAATAGAAATACATATAATTCATTAAAACTAACTTGGGGTAAAGTAAGTGGAACGACTTATTATCAAATATATAAATGTGTACATAGCAATATTAATGATTCAGTGTTTTGTGATAAATTTAAAACTACTAAATCAACTAGTTATGTAGTTTCAGGATTAGAATTAGAAAACTGGTATTTATTTAATGTTACAGCATGTAGAACTTATAAAGGAAAAACTACTTGTGGTGTACTTGACGAAGAAAATATAAAATCTGAACAAGTATCTCCAGCAATGCCTAAGGTAACTGCAACTAATGAAAGTGCAACATCAATAAAATTAACTTGGTCAGAAGTAACAGGGGCAGCAATGTATTATTGCGATTATCAACCAGCTGATATGGATCCCAATGGTTTTTGGGAATACAATGATTTGGAAGAATCAGTATGTACATTAACTGGTTTGGAAACTGGAGAAACATATAGAATTTATGTATTCGCAGTTGGAGGAGAGAGTAGATCTGCTGAATCTATACCTTATGAAGTAATAATTAAAGCAATACCTAATACCCCAGTTATTACTGCAAGATTAGAAAGTTATGGCAATATTAGAGTAAGTTGGGATGAAGTAGAAGATGCAACCAGTTATAAAGTATATCGAGCAACAAGTAAAACTGGTAAATATAGTTTAATTGGAACAACTAGTGAATTATCTTATTTAGATACTGGTAGAGCACACAATAAAACGTATTATTATAAAGTAAGAGCAGTTGTTGCAGCTGGAGGTTTTGGTGATGTTTATAGTAATTATTCTAGTTATAAATCTGCTAAATCATATTTAGTAACACCTAAACCTGTAGTAACTAGTAAAAGTTATAATACAATTAATATTACATATCCTAGTGTGTCAGGAGCAACTGGTTATAAAATATATCGAGCAACAAGTAAGAATGGATATTATAGATTAATTAAGACGACCTCTGCAACTGATTTTGATAATATAAAGTTATCATTTAATAAAGGATACTATTATAAAGTAAGAGCATATCGTAAAGTAGGTAGAACAACATACTATAGTAGCTATTCATCTAAGATGTATGCTAAAACAGCATTAACTAAACCAGTAG
>CAZNQV010000057.1:0-4148 GCA_964575655.1 uncultured Muribaculaceae bacterium
GCAATAACAGGTACAGCAGCAGAATAGTATTTAATAGAAAATAGTTAAGGAGTATAAAATGAAAAAGTATAATTTAAAAGTTAATCTATTTTTAATTGCAACGATTATTTTACTTCTCCTTAATCTTCTTGTATTAAATATTACATCTAAGTTATTCATTTTAGCAGGACTAGTCATCATTGGACTGGTTACATTAATGATATTTAAATACAGACAAGGATATTATTTAGAACAACGCGGTGTTAAATTTGTGTTTATTATCATCGGTATCCTACAAGTAGTTTTTTACTATCTTATGGGATTGTTTGATGGTTTTTCCAAAAATATCGTCGAATTGAATTGGTCTAATTTTATCAACATTTTATTACCATTTGCCATAAGCATTTGCATATCCGAATTAATAAGATATACAATGTTGCGTGAAAACAAAGATAATAAACTAGTAAATTATTTGGTTGTCATCATATTAATCTTAATTGATGTTAACTTATACGGTGGCTTTAGTAGCAACACATTTAGAGATCTATCTAAACTATTAGAGTTCTGTGGCTTAACACTATTCCCTAGTATTGCAAGTAATGTGGTTTTCAATAAAATTACATTAAACTATGGATATAAGTCAATAATACTCTACCGTTTAATAACAATTATTAGTTATTATGCAGTTCCTATCGTTCCTAATTTTAATGTATTAATCAGGTCAGTTGCTAGAATCGTAGTACCAATATTAATATATTTTCAAATTAATTATATGTATGATAGGACATCGTTTGAAGAGGTTGTAAAAAAGGATTTTAGAGAAAAATCAGGAGTTGCAATATTCTTTATTCTCGCGACTTTATTTGCCTGCTTAATATCATGCCAATTTAGGTATGGATTAATTGCAATTGGGAGTAATTCAATGCAAAAATATTTAACAATTGGTGATACTATTCTATTTGAAAAGTATAAAAAACAAACCATCGATAAAGGTGATATCATAATTTATAATCGTGATAATCGAAACATTATTCACCGTGTCGTTGAAATAAATGTGTTTAATGGTGAAAATGTATATCGAACAAAAGGTGATAATAACGACACGATTGATAAAGGTTATGTTTATCGTAAAGATATTGTTGGAATTGTAATTACAAGAATCAAATATATAGGGTATCCATCAATTTGGTTAAAAAAAGCTTTCCAATATTAAGGAGAAATAATGAAGAGGAATCGATTAAATAAAATTATTGGTAGTCTTCGAAAAAGAGTAAGAATGATTGTTCTTATGATTTTTGCGTTAATAATTTTATTTACTTCTTCAATTGTTGGTTTAGCAATGGCCATCAAATATCAAAAAAGTTATTATATTTATTATGATGAAAAAAGTAATCTAGATTATAAAGTTTATTTGAAAAAAAATGATTACTTTGGCGAATATTTAGAAAAAGATCATCAGTATATCGCTAGTTTAATTGATTATATTAAAACAGATTTTAGTTACGACTTAGAAGTAGAAGAAAACATGAATTTCAAATACTATTACTATATCCAAGCAGACGTAACAGTTTTAGATGTAAATGGTAAAGATTTATATAGTAAAACAGATATGATTGTACCTAAAAAACATTTTAATAAAGTTGAAGGAAATAGTTTTACCATTAATGAAGATGTTATTTTAGATTATAATCATTATAATGATATAGTTAATAATTTTATAAAAAAATATAAATTAAATTATACTACTAGTAAAGTAGAATTAAAGATGTATGTTGGTATTGAAGGAGAATGTGAAACTTTCTCAACTTCATTAGTGAATGATGCAGTTATCAGTATGGGTATTCCATTAACGACGCATACAGTTAATATTGATATGAATTATGAACTATCAACTGGTGAAAATAAAATATTAGAATGTACTAATGATACAACGTTAGGAAAAAGATTACTTGCTTTTAGTATTGTTATTGGATCACTTGCAATTGTAGGACTAGTATTCTGCATTAGATATCTTGTTCGAACTAGGGATGCTAAAACAATGTATAATTATAAATTACGTAGTATTTTTAAAAACTATGGTAGATTTATTACGAGAGTAAAAGGTGAACTAAATTATAAAAAGTTTCAAATAGTACCGGTTGAAGAATTTGAAGACTTATTCGAAGTTAGAAACTGTAGTCAGTCACCAATTCTATATACTTCAGATGAAAAGAAATTACGTAGTGTCTTCATTGTTCCAACTAATACTGGATTAGTATACATTTATTATTTATTTGCAAAAAAGCCAAAAAAGGAAACAGAAGATGAAGAAACAATCATATAAAAAAAATAGTTATATTAAAAAAAGCGCAATGATTATTTGTGCTTTAATTTGTTGTTTAGGAATTGGTTATGCTGCCGTAACATCATCAGTAAATATTTTAGGTAGTACTACTTCTTTAAATTATGGTAATTTATTCATTGAAACAGTAGAAACAGTTGATTCTAATGGTGTAACTGAAGCATTATTACCAATTTATGAAGATCCAACTTTAACTACTAGTTTAGCATTCTCAACCAACAACTATAGTTTTATTACGTATTCTGTTACTATAGCAAATGGAGGAGAAACAATAAAAAAATATACTGGTGAAACTTTCAATGTCGATACAACTATCAAAAATGTAATTGATTATGAATTAACTGGAGGTTTAGTAGAAGGTCAGTATTTATTACCCGGGCAATCAACAACTTTTGAATTGACTTATCAATACAAAGGTACTGCAGTTGCTGGGGATTATAATTTAGAAATGATATTTAACTTTGACGATTTAGGTAATTTTTACGCATATAGTAATACGGCAAACGCTAACTTAACTGGAAATAATACTTATGCCGCTATTAGTATTCAAGTAGCCAATAACAACAATAATTCTATTCATTATAGTTTAAATTTAACGAACGATAAATTTAGATTAACTGATATTAATGGTAATGCCTTAGGAACTTTGACAGCAGCCGGAAAAAGTGATAATGAAGTAATTGTTTATTTACGTCAGATAGATAATGCTATATATTATGGAACTAGTTATACAACAGGTATTAATTTAACTTATAATTCAGAAACTATATATTTTACCGATATCAATATCACTACTGATATTACACCGGGATATCAAGATGATACTATTCCGCAAATAGGGACAGTTACACTAGTACCAACAACTACTATAGGAACATTCGATGTTAATTGGAGTAGAACTGATACCGGTGGATCACCAATTGTTAATTATTTTGTAAGATTATATGATTCGTCAAATCAAATGATTGTTGAAACAACAGTCCCAGGAGATATAACAACATATCGTTATAGTGGACGAGATGCAGGAACTTATTATGCGATTGTATATGGCATTGATGAAGCGGAGAATAGCGGTGAGGCTTATTGCTCATCGGCAACCACTAGTACAACTGATTGTCGTAAATCAGCAAACACCAATATTACCTGGACTAAAAATGTTACCTATAGTTTAACTAATTTAACCCATAATGGACCAGCAACCGTAAATTTAGGCGCAACTTTATCATTTACGATAACGGCAGCATCTAATTATACTTTGCCTAATTCAATCACAGTTGTAATGAATGGTACAACCTTAACTAGTGGTACAGGATACACTTACACAAGTAGTAGTGGAGCAGTATCAATACCTAATGTTTCAGGAGATATTACCATAACAGCTAGTGGTACTAGTTCAACTTGTTTAGTAAAAGGAACTAAAGTTAGATTAGCCGATGGAACAATCAAGAAAATAGAAGATGTTAAGTATGATGATTTACTATTAGTATGGAATTATGAGAATGGTCAATTTGATTATGTTTATCCAATTTGGATTGAAAAAACAAAAGTATCATCATATTATCAAATAACTACTTTCTCAGATGGTACAACTTTAAAAACAGTGGGTTATCATGGAGTATTTAATCCAGATATTAATCTATTTGTAACAGTTGATAAACAAGATCAATTTAAAGTAGGAACCTCAGTATTAAAAGTTGATAAAAACAATAAATTATATAGTGTTAAAGTAACTAAAATAGAAATAATAAAACAACCTGTTAATTTCTATCAAGTTATATCAACAAAATATTTCAATATTGTATCTGATGATGTTTTAACAACTGATGGA
>CAZNQV010000058.1:0-3942 GCA_964575655.1 uncultured Muribaculaceae bacterium
ATATCTTATCAATTCACTATGAGAGTTGTAAATACACTCATTACTCGCTCCAATTTTTGTATTTTAAAACTCAAGATTAATTATCTTGAGTTTTTATTATTCTAAAAACAAGAATTATCAGTAGAAAATAAGATTGGCGAGCACATAATTGCTTGAATCATAGGATTACTATTACTTGGTTCTGATTTTGTAAAATAATAAACAAAGCCAGATAAATTAACTCCACTTGTTACACATATAATAATATCTTCATCATTATTTTCTTTTATGATATCATCTAATCCTTTTATAGTTCGTAGTTGTAATTCTTTCCAAGTTTCACCATTTTTCATTTCGTTTAGGAAATCTCTTTCGACAATTGGAGCATTTATACTTTCATTAATAATATTTGCAGTATGAATACATCTTAGATAAGAAGATGTATAAATTTTTTTAATCTTCAATTGACTTAGTTTCTTTGTAATCAATTTTGCTTCTATTATTCCATCTTCAGTTATATCTTGCTCTTGTCTTGGAATACTCTTATTTCTACATCTATCAGCATGGTGAATATATATTATTTTCATTTTATCACTTCCAATTTAATTATACCATAGAAGTTAAAGATTCTTATGAATTGATAATCTAATTATTGATATAAAATTTCTTTGCATCTATTTTGAATCCAACATAAAGATTCAAAATCTTTATCTATTGAATTTTCATATATCTCTACTAATCCAATATGAATCGCATAACACTTAATAATTGCATCAAAATTAGGTGTATTTTTGTATATTTTTTTCCAATAATTATAAACTTTATTCATACACATAAGCCATGTGCTCCAAAAAAATGAACTTGAAACTTCATATAAAGGATCACCATAACCAGCACAATCCCAGTCAATAACACCGTTAAACTTTGATATATCACTTACTATCATATTATTAGAACCATAATCACCATGTCTTAGCTTTCTAACTTCGTTACAATAAGGCAATAGGCATTTAAAACTTTCAATCATATTATCTATTAAAGCATTATCAATACAGTTTATCTTTTTAATTTCTTCCCAGTTATATTTTGTATTATTGATTATATCTAATAAATAATCTCTCCAACTACTAAATGGAGCATTTCCTGTATCACTTAAAAAAACTCCATATCCTTTTGTACCTGATATATCTATTTCGTTAATACAGTTCATAATTTTCGTAATGTCAGGCAATAATTCTTCTACCACTTCTTCTTTTGAGTCTTCAAATGTAATCCCATGTATTTTTTCACTTATACAATAGTAATGTGTTTCGCTAAAACTACCTAAATAAAAAACTTTTGGGATAGGAATATTTGCACTATTAAAATTCTCATATGCATATTTATCTTTTTTAAATCCTTCTAAGTTTTTGCTTATTCTAATAATGTACTCATAGTTGTTTAAAGTATAGCTATATACTTGAGATTCCATTCCTTCAATTACAGGTGTGAGTGTAATGCTCGAATCAAACTTTTCGCTAACGAATTTTTCTATATCCTCTTTTTTATAACTACTTTTTATCATTACTTTTCCTCCAAATATATTATAACACAATAATTTTTAGTAATAATTATTAGTATTTAACCTAAGCATACTAAAAATTGACGCTAAATAAAAACCCAATAAATAATAAAAAATAAAAAATAAAGAAGGTTAGTTAACCTTCTTTAAAACTTTTTCTATATCACTAAAATTTGTTACAACACAAGTTGCTTGATCATAAAGTCTTTGTTTGCTGTTATCAAAATCTATTAATATTGAATCAATACCCAATTGACTACAACTTAAATCACTACTGGAGTCACCAATCATAACTGTCTTACTTGGTAAGATTTTTTCTTTTGTTAGAATATATTCAAAATGCTTCCTAGATGGTTTGGCATTTATCTCTTCACAAGTATATATCTCACTAAAGTAACTACCTAAACCAGTTTTATTTAGTTTTAATATTTGTGATTTTTTAAACCAATTAGTTGAACAAATTAAACGACCATCTAGTAAATTAAGTGTTTCTTTTACTTCGGGCATTATTCTTGTATACTTAGGTTCTAAATCAATCATTTTTTGTCCTATCATTTGCGCCGTAATGTTAGTACCTTGTAGAAAAACTAAGGATTCATTCCAGCAATCAAACAATTGTTGATAGGAGAAATCATTATTATTCGTTGAAGATAATAGTGATTTAACGACACCTAAGTTTTGTCTTTTAACATATTCATCTAGAGGCTCAAATTCAAAACTAATTAATGCTTCTTTAATTAAATCATCTAATGTATCATAATAAAGCAACGTGCCATCAATATCAAATATAATTAAATCTTTTGTATCTTCTATATTATTTTTTATAATCAACTTAACCACCCTAAAACAAGACTATCATAATTACAAAGAAAAAAGCAACAACTATTCAGTTATTGCTTTTACTTTATCGATTACATATTGCCTTGTATCATCAATACTAAGATTCATAGCAATAGCAAATTCATTGTATAATAATTTTTCAGCTTTTTTAAAATAAGCATTATCTTTTTCTCCGGGTTTCTTTTTATTCTGCAATCTAATGTCATTTCTTAAATAGGTAGTTTTAATAATCTTAATCAAATCTTGATGTGTTCCTGATACTAATAATTTTTTGTACTCTCCTTCAATCATTTTATCGTTTATATCTATTATTGTTGGAATATCAGGTATTTGATTAATTATTTCATTAACTTCTTTTTTGCTAATTATTGGTCTGATATTTCCTAATTGGTTATCCACTGGAACATCGATTGTCAATGAATCATCATCAATAGGCATTAGAGTATAGCATTCGGTATTAGTAGTGTTATGTGTCCTAATATCCTTTATTATACAAACCTCTTTTTTATATACCACATAATCATTTATCTTAAACATAATTTCACGTCCTATTCTAAAAACGAATAAAGACCTTCGCTTTGTTCATATTATACTACTTTTTGGGCGAAAATGCAAGGAAAAGTTTAATTTAAGCCTAAACTTTCAAGAGTTGGCTGGACTTTTTCTTTCCAATAAGAGCTACAATCTTGTTTTCGATCCACAAATTTTTTATTATAAAGTTCTCTTCTGATTAAAGGAGCATCATTAAATAAACACCAAGTATTAATTATTTGATTAATTTCTTTTTCAGTATAATGACGATTGTTATCAATTTTTTCAGCAACATAAAATAAAACAGCGTTTTTCAATTTTCTTTTAGCGGGCAGTACTTTAACTTGTTTTTCAGCGTTGAAATAATTTTTTAACAATTCTTCAATTTCCATAGTATCACCAAAATAATTATACCATTTTTACAGAAATATGATACAATTAATATGTTTGTTGCCCCATAGCCAAGCGGTAAGGCACCGGACTCTGACTCCGGCAGCGTTAGTTCGAATCTAACTGGGGCAGCCAATTTGATTTTTTCAATAATTTATGGTATAATACCAAAGGTATTTATTAATGGGGGATTTGTATGAGGTGTTATAAGAGTTTTGACGAGTTATACATAGACATGGAATTAGAATCAATTATATCTTCTGATGAAGTAATTCACATTAAATTTGATTCGAATAAAAAAGATATGATGTTTTTACTTGGAGTACTATTTGCGGCAGGTAAAAAAATTCAAATTGATAATATCAATGAATTAAAAACAAGTGAACAAAGAAGTTTTGAAAAAATGGCTGCATATTGGCATAGAGCAAAATTGTCACATAAGCCAACCAACCAAAATATTCATAATAAAATGTTTTTAATTTGTAGCAATCCAAATGAAGAGACCAAGCAAAAACTTATTGCAGATATTAAAAAAATTACCAATCGTGGAATTGAAGTTAGTTACTTAAACAGAAATACTTTAACTGGTGAGGATATTACGGGTTATCAAATTTGTGTTGATGTTGCTAATGCCATCAGTA
>CAZNQV010000059.1:0-1281 GCA_964575655.1 uncultured Muribaculaceae bacterium
GGTAAGTAGGAGGTAAATTATGATAAAAAAAGAATCTAGAAATAAAGCAAGAATTATTAGGCACAAGAGAATTAGAAAAGATTTAAGTGGTACTTCATTAATACCAAGGTTATCAGTTTATCGTTCAAATACAAACATGTATGCGACATTAATCGATGATAAAACCGGTAATACATTAGCTTCTGCATCAACTTTAGAATTAAAAACAAAAACAAATAACTTAGAAGCAGCAACCAAAGTTGGGGAACTAATCGCGGAAAAAGCAAAGAAGTTAAAAATTACAAATGTAGTTTTTGATCGTGGTGGTTATTTATATCACGGGCGTGTTAAGGCAATCGCTGAAGCAGCTCGTAGCAAAGGATTAGAATTCTAATAGGAGGTATTTATGCAAGAAAAGAAAAGAAGAAATGATCGTCAACCTAAATCTGAATTTATTGAAAACGTTGTTGAGATAAAAAGTGTTGTTAAAGTAACAAAAGGTGGCCGTCAAAGAAGATTTCAAGCCGTTGTTGTTATTGGTAACAAAAAAGGTTTAGTAGGTCTAGGTATTGGTAAAGCTTCTGAAGTACCAGAAGCAGTTAGTAAAGCTTTAGGCAAAGCTAACAAAAATTTAGTTAGAATTCCAATTGTAGAAGGTAGAACAATACCTCACGAAACAATTGGTATCAAAGGTGCTACAAGAGTAGTTTTAAAACCTGCTTCTCGTGGTACTGGTATTATCGCTGGTGGTGCAGTTAGAGCAGTTTTAGAATTAGCAGGAGTTAAAGATATAGTATCTAAATCATTAGGTTCTAGAACTAAAATTAATATGGTTAATGCTACGATGAATGGATTAAAAAGTTTAAAAACAATTGAACAAGTTTGCGAACTAAGAGGCAAAACTAAAGAGGAGATATTAGGCTAATGAAATTACATGAATTAACAAAAAATGAAGGAGCTACTTCATCTCGTAAAAGAGTTGGTCGTGGCCCAGGATCAGGACTAGGTAAAACTAGTGGTAAAGGTCATAAAGGTCAAAAAGCCAGAAGTGGAGCTAAAATTAATCCAGTATTTGAAGGAGGACAACTTCCTTTATATCGTAGACTTCCTCACAGAGGATTTAACAATGCTAACTTTAGAGTACAATATGCACCAATCAATCTAAGTGATTTAAACAGATTTAAAGATGGAGATGTAGTTACTCCAGAACTATTAAAAGAATTAGGTATCGTAAAAAAACAATTAGCAGGTATCAAAGTTCTTGGTAATGGTAAATTAGAAAGAAAATTAACAATTAGAGCA
>CAZNQV010000059.1:1291-3869 GCA_964575655.1 uncultured Muribaculaceae bacterium
TAAAATTGAAGAATCAGGAAGTAAAGCCGAGGTGATTTAATATGTTTGCTAAATTTAAGCAACTATTTGCCCCTAAAAACAAAGATTTAAGAAAGAGAATACTTTTTACACTTGCGGGATTATTTATTTTCGTTGTTGGAACAACCATTGTTGTTCCTGGTGTAAACATTGGTGATTTAGATAATTTAGGATTTCTTGAATTATTAAATATTATGGGTGGTGGCGCCCTAAGACAATTTTCAATATTTGCATTAGGTGTATCGCCATATATTACAGCATCAATTGTTATTCAATTATTAGAAATGGATATCGTTCCATATTTTGCTGAACTAAGTAAACAAGGACATACTGGTAGACAAAAATTAAATCAAATTACTAGATATGTCGGAATTGCAATGGCCTTTTTCCAAGGTTTTGCATTAGCATATGCATTCTTAGATGGAGCATCTGCTTTAATGCAAATTAAAGTTGCAGTAATTTTAACAGCTGGTACAGCATTTACCTTATGGATGGGTGATCAAATTACTCAAAAAGGACTTGGTAATGGTATTTCGTTATTAATCATGGCAGGTATTATTACATCATTACCACAAATGTTTATTGATACATATAATTTTCTATTAGGTCCTGAGTCAACAATTGCCCTAGGAACAGGTATCGTTGGTTTTGCAGCTTTTATATTAGTTTATTTAATAATTATCGTTGGTATAATTTATATTGAACAAGCTGAACGAAAAATTCCAATTCAATATGCTAATAAATCATCAGCTGCTCTTGGAAAGCAAACATTCATGCCGATTAAAATTAACTCTGCAGGAGTTATTCCAGTAATATTTGCATCTGCATTATTAGGAGTACCTTCAACAATTGCCCAATTCGTTAAAAACGAAGGATTTACTAATTTTGTAGATAATTATATTAACTATACATCAACAACCGGTTTAATTTTATATGTATTATTAATATTCTTCTTTGGATATTTTTATACATTCATGCAAATGAAACCTGAAACATTATCAAAAAATTTACAAGATAATGGTGGATATATTCCAGGAGTAAGACCAGGCAAATCAACCGAAAATTATTTTAAAAAAATTATTAGCAGATTAACAATATCTGGTTCATTCTTCCTAATGCTATTAGCAGTATTGCCAGTTTTAGTGTCAAAACTTTCACTATTACCTAACACTGTAACTTTAGGTGGAACAGGAGTATTAATTGTAGTTGGTGTAGCAATTGAAACATTTAAACAATTTGAAAGCGGATTAGCAAGTAAAGATTATAAAGAATCTTATCGTAGAAGGAGAAGATAAAATGAAGAATATTATTTTATTAGCCCCTCCCGCAGCTGGTAAAGGGACAGTCGCTGAATTATTAAAATCACGTGATGGTTATGTTCAATTATCAACAGGTAATGTTTTAAGAGAAATGGCACAAACTGATAAACAATTAAATGAATATTTGAAAACTGGCAAATTAGTTAGTGATCAAATGATTATGGAAATTTTAAAACAAAAATTAGCAACATTAAAAGATAAAAACTATATATTAGATGGTGTTCCAAGAACTGTTAATCAAGCTGTATTATATGAAGAATTAGCGGATGAACTTGGAACAGACATTGGTGTAGTAATATATCTTAATGTTCCTAAAAAAGAACTAATTAGAAGAATTGAATCTAGAATAGTTTGTCCATCATGTGGTGCAAGTTATTCATTAATTAATCCAGAATTACAACCAAAAAAAGAAAATACTTGTGATTATTGTGATAATGAATTAATTAGAAGAAAAGATGATACTAAGGAAGTTTTTGAAGAGCGTTTAGCTGAATATAAAGCTAAAACCGCACCTTTAATTCAGTATTATAAATATCGTAATTTATTAACTGAAATTAAAGCTAATAATCCTGAAGAGACATATCAATTGATTAAGAAGGTAATCTAGGTGATTAAATGATTAATATTAGATGTGATAAAGAAATAGAGTTTTTAAAAGAAGCAGGTTCGATTGTATACCAAACGCATCAATACTTAAAAAAATATATTAAGCCAGGAATAACTACCAAAGAGTTAGACCATTTAGCTGAAAAATTTATTTTAAGTAAAGACGCTACACCATCTTTTAAAAACTATAATGGTTATCCAGCATCAATATGTACAAGCGTTAATCAAGAAGTTGTTCACGGTATTCCAAGTAATTATCGTTTACAAGATGGAGATATTATTTCAATTGATATTGGCGCATGTTATAAAGGTTTTCACGGTGACTCTGCATGGAGTTATCCCGTTGGAAATATAGATAGCAAAAAAGCATATTTAATGGAACATACTGAGAAATCTCTTTATGAAGGTTTAAAGCAAATTAAACCAGGTAACCGCATTGGAGATATATCATCAGCTATTGAAAAATATGCAAACGCACACAACTTAGGAGTTGTCAAAGAATTAGTCGGTCATGGAGTAGGTAAGAAACTACATGAAGATCCTGATATTCCTAATTTTGGAAAAGCAGGTACTGGACCACTAATCAAAGAAGGTATGGTTTTTGCGGTTGAACCTATGCTAACCTTAAAAAGTCC
>CAZNQV010000060.1:0-3782 GCA_964575655.1 uncultured Muribaculaceae bacterium
CTGATTGTACTGCGCACTATGCATGTAGAAAACAATCAACATGTTCATCAGGAACCAAAAGAGCAGTCGATGACATCTACTACTGTCATTCATATTCGGTTTCTCCGATAAAACATACTTGTTCCTGCTATGATACTTCGGGATCAGAATATAAATTAGCTTGTGAAGAATATAATGGAACACCTGCATCACCCGGTTCTACAACACTTACTTGCAATAAAGTATGTCTAAATTCTGGATATGGTTTAGGAACAGGAGGAAGTTGTACATATACTTATACAAGGACAAATCCAAGTTGTTCAAGCGGAAGTAGTCTATCAAGTAATAAGTATTATTGTAATAAACTATGGCAAGATGAACCATGTGACAGTGGCTGGTCTCAATTTGGTGAAGGAAGAAGATGGAAGATAAGCAATAGAACTTGTTCATAATTAAAAAAGACTTAGATATTTATCTAAGTCTTATATTTTTGCAGGATCAAACTCTATTTCCAACTTTATATTTTTATTATTAAAATAATGATTATTAATTTCTGATAATACTTCCTTTATATTACTAATATCTTTATACTTAATAATAATTTGAAAACGATATTTATTATTCATTTTAAATACATTAGCCATACTCGGTCCTAGAATAATACAATTAATTCTATCTTTTAGAACTTTCACTATTTTATTGCTTTCATCACGGGCGTTATCGTAAGATGTTGAAATAATTTTTATGGATATTATGAAATAGTATGGTGGATATCCTAAAGTCTTTCTAATTTCCATCTCATTATTATAAAATAGTAAATAATTATTATTCTTAGCACATTCAATAGCATAATGATCAGGATTAAAGGTTTGAATAATAACTTCTCCGTCCTTATTTCCCCTACCACTTCGCCCAGATACTTGATTTAATAGTTGAAATGTATATTCACTACTTCTAAAATCTGGAAAATTCAAACTTACATCGGCATTAATAACACCAACCAATGTTACATTTGGAAAATCAAGACCTTTCGCAATCATTTGTGTACCAAGCAAAATATTATATTTATTATCCATAAAATCATTAATTATTTTTTCATGAGCTCCTTTTTTTGAAGTCGTATCAACATCCATTCTGATAATTTTTGATTTATCAATTAATTTACTTAATTGCTCTTCTACTTGCTCTGTGCCTAAGCCATAATTAACTAACTCCTCATGACAACTAGGACACTTATCAGGTTTATTTGTCGCATAGCCACAATAATGGCATCTAAGCATATTAGAAGATTTATGGTATGTCAAACTTATATCACAATTAGGACATTTAAAAACTTCCCCACATGATTGACAAGTAACAAAATTAGCATATCCCCTTCTATTAAGAAACAAAATAACTTGTTCGTCTAAATCTATTTTTTCTTGAATGGCACTTATTAATTTATTGGAGAAATACCCATTACTTTTTTTGAATTCTTTATTCATGTCAACAATATCTACTTTTGGCAAATCTTTCTTATTAGCCCTTTCATTTAATTCCAATAAATGATAAACACCTTTTTTTGCACGAGCATAACTTTCCAGTGATGGCGTTGCACTACCTAATATAATTGGACAATTATGATATTTACTTCTGTATTTCGCAATATCTAAAGTGTTGTATCGTGGCGCATTTTCTTGTTTATAGGTTGTTGAATGCTCTTCATCTATAACAATTAATCCTAGATTATTAAATGGTGCAAAAATAGCACTTCTAGCACCAATTACTATATCAACTTGTCCTTTTTTTATTTTGCGCCATTCATCATATTTTTCACCATCTGATAAACGACTATGCAATATTGCAATGCGATCAAACATTGATGTAAATCTTTTAATAATTTGTGGCGTTAAAGAAATTTCTGGAACTAAAACAATAACTTGTTTGCCCATTTTAATTACTTCATCTATGATTTTCATATAAACATTAGTTTTACCAGAACCAGTTATGCCATGCAATAAAAAAACTTCATTAGTTTGCAATGATTTTAAAACTTCATCATACACCTGGCGTTGTTGTTCATATAATTCAAAATCACTCTTTTTATTTTCGTTTAAATTCAAACGATATTTTTCAATTAACTCTTCTTTTACGATACCATTAGTTATTAAAGTTTTAACAGCGCTAATTGATATTTGTTCTAATTCTTTTTTTATTACTTTACCATTTGATAATCTTTCTATAATCTCTTTTTGTTTACCTTTAAAATTATTAATATCTACATCATTTACTAAACTAATATATTTTACATATGATGGTAATATATTAGTTTTATTGTGAGCCTTTAATGCCTTTGGCAGCATCGATTGGTAACAAGTTATTAGAGAAGTTAGTGTACTATCACTAATAAATTTCCCCAATTCTAATAATTCTTGATCAAGAATACTAAACTCATCCACTAAACTAGCAATTTCTTTTAATTCAAAGTGAATATCATTATTTTTATAAATATTTAAAACAAAACCTTCAACATTCTGCGTACTAAAAGGAACTTTGACTCTCATCCCCACTCTAATATCTTTTTGCATATTTTGAGGAATTAAATAAGTAAAAGTTTTATTAATTGCAACATTTTTTATCTCAATTAAAACTTCTGCTAGCACAATACCACCTAATTAAATTATATCACGAATTTTATTTAATAAAGAATCTTCTGTAAAAAAACTAACCAAAACATAAAAATTCCAAAAAAAATCAAGAGTTATACCCTTGATTAGTTAATCATCTGTTTTAAATGATTTAATTTATCTTGTTCTTCCAATAATTTTTCTTTATCTGCCTCAACAATACTAGAAGGAGCTTTATTAATGTAATTTTCATTACTTAATAAACTCTTTCGGCGCAATATTGATTGCTCCAATTTATTTATTTCATTTTTGATACTATCAATATCTAATTCTTTACCCTCTTGATAATAAGTTATGTCAACATAATTAGATTTATAATTATATGATTTTAATTCTGAATTATTAACTAATAAGTCTTCTTTTATTCTTAACCCAGTTACATAAATACTTTTCAAATTATCCTCACATATAATTTTTATTTTAGATTCTTTACCAATTTCATTTGTAGCTTTCATATTTCTAATTGCAACAATATCGGTAATTACATCTTGAACTAGCTTTGTATCATTTTTATAAATATGTTGATCTACTTCTGGATAATGCTTTAACAAAATACTGTTTTGATTGCCTAAACAACTATATATCTCTTCAGTGACATATGGCATAAAAGGATGTAACATTTGCATAATTTCTGTCAAAACCTTTAATAATACAGTTTTAGTTGTATTATTATCTAAACTACTTTTAGATAACTCAATATAGTTATCACAAAAATCATCCCAAATGAAATCATATAATACACTTCCAGCATTATGAAATTCATATTTATTCATATTCTTAATAACTTCTTTTTTTACATTATTCAATTTTGTTAAAATCCATTTATCAATTAATTGTAAATTATCAAACGTTGTATCTTTACGATCAAAGTTCTCTATATTAAGTAAAACAAATCGTGAAGCATTCCATAATTTATTAATAAAATTCCATGTGGATTTAACTTTTTCTTCATCAAATCTTAAATCTTGTCCTGGTGCAGAAGAAGTGGCTAAGAAGTATCTTAAACTGTCAGCGCCATATTGTTCTACTATGTCCATTGGATCAATTCCATTACCCAATGATTTACTCATCTTTCTTCCTTCTTTATCACGTACTAATCCATGAATTAAACAATCTTTAAATGGTCTTTGATCCATA
>CAZNQV010000061.1:0-3695 GCA_964575655.1 uncultured Muribaculaceae bacterium
TGGTACAACATTCTTTTGAATTAATTCTTGAGCATTACCTAACCAAACATCAGTGCCGTGTGACAATCCAGATATTTTAATCAATTCTGCAAATGATTTTGGTTTAGTATCCACTAACATCCCAATAGTAAATGGTGTTCCAAATTCTGGTACACCTAAGGTACCAGTTTCACACATAATTTGATCTTTAGTAACACCTAAAGGTTTGGGAGATAAAAATATACCCATTGTTTCTTTATCATCAAGTGGAACTTTCGTAACATCTAACCCCGACAAATCTTGTAGCATTCTTAATTGAGTTGGATCAGAATGACCTAAAATATCTAATTTTAATACATCTTGATCAATAGCATGATAATCAAAATGAGTTGTCCTCCATGAAGAATTAGGATCATCAGCTGGATATTGAAATGGAGTAAAATCGTAAACATCCATATAATTTGGAATAACTACTATACCCCCTGGATGTTGTCCAGTAGTTCTTTTAATTCCTGTACATCCTAGTGCTAAACGTTCAATTTCAGCACCTCTTTTTATTATTCCTTTATCTTCACAATATCCCTTAACAAAACCAAATGCTGTCTTCTCAGCGACTGTACCAATCGTACCAGCACGATAAACATTATCTTCTCCAAACAAAACTTTTGTATAGTCATGTGCAGCAGCTTGATTCAAATCAGAAAAATTCAAATCAATATCTGGTACTTTATCCGCATTAAACCCTAAGAAAGTAGCAAACGGCATATCTTGTCCATCTTTATACATAGCTTCTCCACATACGGGACAAACTTTATCAGGTAAATCATATCCACTAGGATAATCTTTACCAAGACTAACACCATTATCATCTTCAAATATACTATGTTTGCACTTTAAACAACGATAATGAGCTGGCAATGGATTAACTTCAGTAATCCCCATCATAGTTGCAACAAAACTGGAACCAACTGAACCACGAGAACCTACTAAATAACCATCATCATTGGAATGCTTAACCAGTTTTTGAGCAATTAAATAAATTACATCAAAACCGCCACCAATAATACCACCTAAAGATTTTTTAATCATCTTATCTATCTCTAAATTCTCACCATCATTATTTTTAATAATGTTATTTTTAATAACTTCTTTTACTTTGTCTAAACCACTAGTAATTACATCATTTAAATATTTAAATACCTTCTCATCTGATTCACCATCTAATTCATTATGAATAATACTAACAATAGCATCACCATACAATTCCTTTGCAATTCGTTCTTCGATGTTATGTGGTAATACCTCTCCGTACCATGATTTAGCTTTTTCATAAACAAGTTCAGTAACAGTTTCCACTGATTTCTCAATTTTTGGTGAAAAAGGAACACCATTAGTTTCAATAATAACTTCAACAATATCACACATATCAGCAATTTTATTAGGATTAGTAATAACAATTTCTTCCTTTAAAGCCGTTTCCAAGAAATTAAAATCGTTTAACATCTCATCAGTCGTTCTAAAGTGCATTGATGGAATATTAGTGATATTATTACGAGCAAGCGGATGTCTACCACCACCAGGAACTTTTTGATTAACGATAATTTCCCGTGTGATTTTATCTTCTTTATTTAAATGATGAACATCACCGGTAGCCACAATAATCTTTCCAGATTCTTTAGTAACTCTAATTATTTTTCTAATAGTTTCAATCACTTCAGCCTGATTACTAAAATCAGAAGATTGAATTAAGTGTTCATAACAATCAATTGGTTGAACTTCTACATAATCATAAAAATTTATAATATTTGATAATTCATCATCACTTTTACTACGCGCTTCAATAAACACTTCGCTCTCATAACAGCCACTACCTACTAACAAACCATCACGATATTTTTCAATTTCACTTCTTAAAATTCTAGGAGTTTTATAAAGATATTTTGTATTAGCCAACGAAATTAACTTGAATAAGTTCTTCAAACCTATTTTATTTTTAACCAGTAAATTAATATGATAGCTTCGACCATATTTATGAATTTCTTCTTTAGTAACTAAATTATTAAGATCAATAATTTTTTCATAATTTTGATTAATTAACTTTAGTAACATTTTATGAAATACCAATGCGGTTCCTTGGGCATCATAATCTGCCCTATGGTGAGCATCTTCATCCCAAGGAATCTCATATCGTTTAACTAGAGCAGATAAACTATGCCTTGCATATGAACTATCTAAAATACGTGATAATTCCAATGTATCAATAACCGTATTCTTATACTCACCTAAATTATATTTTTGATAACACATTTCTAAAAACGATACATCAAATTTTGCATTGTGAGCAACCATTGGTAAATCACCATACCATGCAATAAACTTTTTGATTGCAGTTTCTTCATCAGGTTTTCCTTCTAACATATCATCTGTTATATTAGTAATTTCAACTATCTTATTAGTTAATTTATGACCTGGATTAACCAATTCATTGTAACGATCAACTATCTCACCATTGCAAATTTTAACGGCTCCTATTTCAATAATAGAATCTCCACCACCAGCATTAAAACCAGTAGTTTCAAAATCAAATACTACATATGTTGCATCCATTAAATTTAATTTGCTAGGCCTAATAACAATATCAACCGCATCGTCAATTAGTAATAACTCGGTTCCATATATTGCTTTAAATGGTTTAGTACCCTCTTCTTTATTTTTATTAAAGTCACAAACTGCATGATAAATATCAGGAAAAGCTTGACAGCCATTATGGTCAGTTACAGCAATAGCAGAATGTCCCCATTTATACGCTTGTTTAATTAACCTAGTAGCATCAATACAGCCATCCATTTGGCTCATAAAAGTATGTGAATGTAACTCAACCCTCTTATCAATTGCTTCATCAGTTCGCTCTTTTATGATGTTCTCTATTTCTTCTATCTTATTAACATACAAAACAAAGTCTTTAGCATAAACATCATTTTTAACATAACCAAACAAAGCATAACATTGTCCAACTTTTAACATTTTCTTTTGCTTGCTATATTCACCATCATCATCACCATAAAATCTAACTTTTGCATATATGCTATCTTTAAAATCAGTTATTTTTAATGTAATAATTCTTAAATTTGATTGTGAATGTTCAAAATAATCGATACCAAATACATAAGCATCTACTCTAACATTATTCATTTCTAGATTAATATCAGAAATACTAATTTTATTGCCACCCATTTTAGGCTTAGCAAAAACTTTTTTCGTATGTTCTAATTTTTCTTCTTTTTTTTCCATTTTTTCAATCTGTGGAGTATCTTGCTTAACTTTGTTTATTTCAACTTTAATATTTTCACCCATATCTTTATTAATAAAAATATTAACTTTAAAATTAAAACCAAAACTATTAAATTTATTATTAATGTCATTAATAAACTTATTAATCATATTAAATTCTTGTTTATTATATACTTCAATTTGATAATAATCGCCTACTCTAACCAATCGATCACCAAATATATTTAAATACAATCCATTATGATTAAAATCCTTTAAAATTAGTAAATAATATTCATTAACTAATTCATAATTAATACTATCTACAACAACATTCAAAGAGCAATTAACTTCCTTAAAATTATTTAAGCACTCAATTAAAGAAAATAAAATAGATGACAAAAAATTAGTTGGATTATGTAAATATATATCCCAACTATTTTTTT
>CAZNQV010000062.1:0-992 GCA_964575655.1 uncultured Muribaculaceae bacterium
CTATTAATTCTATTAAGGTAAATCCTTTTCTATTTTTCATAACATCACCCTTATTATCTTAATTTTATCATAAATAAAAAAGATATTAAATATCTTTCTAAATTACATCTAATTCTTTTTCTTTTTCTTGAATAACTTGCTCAGCCTCTTTAACGGTTTCTCTGATTGGTTCTAGTTTGAAATTTGATAAGTCTTTTCGCTCATAGGCATTTACTTGGTTATCAATAATTGTATCAGTATCCGATGGAATGCTATAAATATTATCAATTGCGTCATCAACATCAATTAAATTATATACTTCTTCCATTGAAGTGATTCCTGCTAATACTTTTTGTAATCCGTCTTGTAACATTGTTTTTGTACCTTGTTTATAAACTAATTCTCTTAGTTGTTTACGATCTAAATTAGTATTAATTGCATATCGTATTGCATCGTTAAGTAATAATACCTCTTGAATTGCAATTCGTCCTTTATATCCAGTATTACATTTTTCACATGATTTATTTGCAATATATACTTCATCTACATCTTTGTTTAAAGCTTTTTTAAATAACATTTTTTCGTATTCATTTGTTTTTCTTTTCGTTCGACATTCAGGGCATAATCTTTTCGCTAATGTTTGAGAAATAATTCCTGATAATGATGTTGATAATAAATATCGTTCAACATCCATATCTAGTAATCTTTCAATTGTTGATAGGGCATCATTAGTATGTAGTGTTGATAATACTAAATGACCGGTAATTGATGCTCTAACCGCAATTTTTGCAGTTTCACTGTCACGAATTTCACCAATTAAAATAACATTAGGGTCATGTCTTAAAATAGAACGAAGAATAGCGCCAAAAGTCAATCCTATTTCAGGATTAACTTGAATTTGATTAATTCCTGCAATGTTCATTTCGACTGGATCTTCAGCAGTTAATATATTTATTTCTTCGCGATTTAATTTCTGTAACATTGAGTAAACAGTTGTTGATTTACCTGAACCA
>CAZNQV010000062.1:1002-3659 GCA_964575655.1 uncultured Muribaculaceae bacterium
CCAGTAGCACCAGTTACTAAGATAATGCCATTAGGTTCATTCATCATTTTTTCAACTTTTAAGAAGTTTTCGTGAGAAAATCCCAGAGCTTCAATACCTTCTAAACTCATTGAATAATCTAAAATACGAATAACTATTTTTTCCCCAAAACTAGTTGGTATAGAGGCAACACGAAGATCGAGATTAACATCTTTAATAGTTGTTTTAATTGCACCATCTTGGGGTAATCTATTTTCTGTTATATTCATGCCAGATAATAGTTTAATTCTGGTAATTAAGTTTCTTTTAAATTCATTTGGAATGTGGGCATAGTCATGTAAGTCACCATCGACTCTTGAACGAATGTTTAAATAATTTTCCATAGGGTCAAAATGAATGTCGCTAGCCCGGTTAACGACATTATCAATAATGATTGAATTTACAATATCTATGATAGGTGTATTATTAAAATTGAATTCTTTCATATTTTTGCCCCTTTTAATTTTTATTCTTTTTATTCTAGTATTTATTCTTAATTTATTATATAATAAATTTGAAAGATAATCAATAAGGGAATGTGATTAAATTGAGGAAACTGGATAATAAGGGGTATATGTTAGTCGAAATATTAGTTGTAACTGTTATTGTTATGGTTATTTTTTTGGCTGTTTATATTAATTATTATCCGTTAGTAGGTGAATATGAAAAGAGAATTGTTTACAATGATGTAACAACGAAGTATTCACTTTTTCATATGAAAAAATTATATGGCACCCATAATAATACAAAAAGATATAAAATTAGAGAAGTTTTTGAAAATAATAGTATAAAATATATTGATTTGTTAACAACTGAAAATGGTAATACAATTTGTAATAGAGAATATATTGAAGCTTCAAAGTATGATTATTGTGATGCTTTGATAGAACAATTAAATATTGAACAATTGATTGTATCACAATATAATATTGTGGATTTAAAAGCTGTTAATATTGAAAATAAAATAAATGAATATATTGATTATTTACCAAAATATGAAAGTTATGTTAATGATAATGTAATGTATCGTTTAATTGTTAAAACAGATACTGGTTTTGCTACTACTAAATTAGATATTGATTTATTGGGTATGATGGTTGCTTACCAAGATAATGATCAAATTGATGTATCGTTTAAGCCAAATGAAACAAAAATCATTACATTTGATATTACAAATGCTGGTGATAAAGACTTTTATTATCGTATTTTTGCAACAAATAGTGATTATTTGGTACAGTTATTTTTCAATAATGATCAGCAATTAACTACTTCACAAACGGAAAGAATTACGGTTGTAGTTAAATATGTTGGTGATAGCAACATCGAATCGATTAATATGTTAAATTTGTATTCAATTGTACCAAGTATTAATAACAATAATTTTGCAACTGAAGATGGATATGTTTTAGCAAATATTAATACTACTTTAATTCATTCTTATATTAATCATTATCAAGAATTCCTAGTGCCTCAAACAGGGTGGTATGAAATAGAAGCAGTTGGGGCAAGTGGTGGAAGCGGTGTATCTAATGGATCCACGAATACTAGATTTGGAAAAGGTGGTACTACAACCGGTGCAATAAACTTAACTGAAGGTGAAAAAATATACATTTATGTAGGTGGTGCTGGAGGAACAGCAACTACCAAAACATGTTCAAATACAGTATTAGATACTAATACAAATACCGGTGGACTTGCAGGATGGAATGGTGGCGGCATCGGTGGAAATGATGGATGTACATTATCCAATGCGGCAGATGATGCTGGTGGCGGTGGCGGAGGAGCAACTGATATTAGATATTTTGGTAGTATGACACCAACTAATAATCAATTACAATGGAGTAATGATTTAGGATTAAATTCAAGAATTATGGTAGCTGGTGGTGGTGGTGGTTCATCATGGGATAGTGCGACATATAATGCTGGTAGCGGTGGTGGATTAATTGGAGAAAGCGCTGCTACACATTCATCAGAAACAGATGAAAATGTAGGAATTGGTGGTACACAAACTGCAGGACATGATTTTGGAGAAGGAGCAGCCGGAATATATGCTACATCAAGTAATGTTGGTGATGGTGGTGGTGGTGCTGGATATTATGGTGCCGTTGGTCATACAACAACTAGTGCATATGGAACTGGTGGTGGCGGTGGTTCATCATATATAAGTGGATATGCTGGAGTAACATCTATTAAAAATTCAATCCTAACAAATAATCCAAGAAGCCATAATAGTTCAACAAAGCATTATAGTAACAAATATTTTATAAACGGTGTGATGGAAAAAGGAACGAATGTTTGGAATGGTAGTACAACAATAAAATATATTGGGACTAATAAACCTACTAGAATTAATACTTCATTAAATAGTGTCAAATTTATTAAAAACTGTATCAATGGGAGTACAGATGGTACAACTAATCATTGGGTAGAAATACAAGCAATTAGATACGGCACTAATGTAGCCTTAAATAAATCATTAACAACTCCAGGTACAGCAAGTACGACTTATGGTACGGGAGATTGGGATAGCATAGTTGATGGTGATATAACTAGTGATAATTATGTTAGAAGTGCTACATCATCGGGAAACCAATGTGTAATTGTTAATTTAGGAGCAGAATATGATTTAGATGAAGTTG
>CAZNQV010000063.1:0-1295 GCA_964575655.1 uncultured Muribaculaceae bacterium
TTAGATTTCAACAATCAGAGAGTTATCTTAGTAATGATGTGTCTGATTGGACTGCGGAAGATATGATTAATTTTGTTTGCTTGTATGGTGGGATTGAACCATTATATCCTGATTTACGTAGTGCATGTGATAATGGTAAAGATATTGTCTCGTTAATAACTTTTTCTGGGATGTGTGAAAATTTTGCAACATACGGAATGTTTATGAATGGCAGAGAACTAATCATGTTACCACAAAGTTTATTATTTAAAGAGGGAACAAAAGAACAGATATTCTTAAAAGAGATAGAAGATAGTTTTGATTATATAATAAATAATGAAGTAAGTGATGAAGTTATATATGAACATTGGGGAAAGATTATTAGGTTTGTAATTGATAGACCATTAGAAGGGGAACTATCGATGAGTGAACTAGATGAATTCAATTGGTATCCATTATATAGTACATTTGAGATACAAGCAGAGTATATGAAAAGTGAGCCATATGGATATCAAGTAAATAATATAAGAGAAATACCATTAAGATATATATATCCAGATCGATATGAAGATAGTAATGCATCATTATCATTAAATTCAATGTTTTATAGTAGAGAGTGGGCAGATCAGTATTCACATAAAGGAATCAAGGAAGAAGATTATGATGAATTAGCAACATGTTTTCGAAATTTTTGTGAAGATTATGTTGAGTATCTATATGATAATAATCATTTAGTAAGAAGCAGATAAGGCTTGCATAAGATGGGGGAAATATGAAAAAAATTGATAATTTAAAAGTACGAAAAGAAGTATATAAGAATATCCCCTCAAATATCGTATAAAAGCACATTAGAATGAATAAAGATAATATTGTAAAATAAACATATAAAATATTATCTTTTTTCTTTGTATTAGATACATAATATATGTTAAAATATATCGTATAGGAGATGAGAGTAAATGGGTTTATTAAAGAAACTTATGGACCATGAATATAAAGAATTAAAAAGATTTAAGAAAATGGCGGATAAGATTGATGCGCTAGATAGTGATTATCAACAATTAACTGATGAGCAAATAAAAGAAAATACTAAAAAACTACAAGATAGGATTAAACAAGGGGAAACTTTGGATGATGTTTTAGTAGAAGCTTTCGCTAATGCTAGAGAGGCATGTTTTAGAGTATTAGGAGAAAAACCTTATTATGTTCAGTTATTAGGTGGTTTAGCATTGCATTATGGTAATATAGCAGAGATGAAAACAGGTGAAGGTAAAACTCTAACAAGTGTGTTACCATCATATCTAAATGCTCTTGAT
>CAZNQV010000063.1:1305-3449 GCA_964575655.1 uncultured Muribaculaceae bacterium
TGGTACTCATATCATTACTGTTAATGAATATTTAGCTACTCGTGATTCTGAATGGATGGGTCAAATATATAAATTTTTAGGACTAACAGTTGGTCTAAACACTAGGGATTTGAGCCCAAAAGAAAAACAAGAACAATATGCGTGTGACATTTTATATACAACGAATAATGAAATGGGATTTGATTATCTTCGTGATAATATGGCAATCAAAAAAGAAGATCGTGTTCAAAGGCCATTAAACTTCTGTATTATTGATGAAGTTGACTCAGTATTGATAGATGAAGCTAGAACACCTTTAATTATATCTGGTGGCTTCTTTGAAAACAAAAATTTGTATGTCGATGCTGACCGATTTGCCAAATCATTAAAAGAAAAC
Source organism: uncultured Muribaculaceae bacterium (assembly GCA_964575655.1). Lineage (GTDB taxonomy): Bacteria > Bacillota_I > Bacilli_A > RF39 > UBA660 > DAOPMC01. Next base: position 1,682 of record CAZNQV010000063.1, read on the forward strand.
GATGGCTATATATATGATGAAAAAACTAAAGTAGTAAACTTAACTGATGAAGGGGTTATCAAAGCTGAAAACTATTTTAGAGTAAAGAATTTATATGACATGGAAAACACGACATTAGTTCATTTTATCAATCAAGCTTTAAGAGCTAATTACACAATGAAAAATGATATTGATTATGTAGTACAAGATAATGAAGTTGTAATAGTTGATCAATTTACTGGTCGTTTAATGAAAGGAAGAGCCTTTAGTGAGGGATTACATCAAGCAATTGAGGCTAAAGAAGGGGTAACCATTCAGCAAGAAACCAAGACATTAGCAACAATTACATTCCAGAATTTATTTAGGATGTATAAAAAATTATCTGGTATGACAGGTACAGCAAAAACAGAAGAAGAAGAGTTTAGAAATATTTATAATATGTATGTTATTGAAATACCAACTAATAAACCAATTATTAGACAAGATATGCCAGACTATATATATGCTACAAAAAAAGGCAAGTATAATGCTATTGTAAAAGAAATAATGGATCGTTATCAAACTGGGCAACCTGTATTAGTTGGTACCATCGCAATTGAAACAAGTGAATTAATTAGTAAACTATTGAAAGATCAACATATTCCGCATGAAGTATTAAATGCGAAAAATCATGCCCGTGAGGCTGAAATAATTGCCAATGCCGGCAGACAAAAATCAGTTACAATTGCCACAAATATGGCAGGGCGTGGAACAGACATTAAACTTGGTGAAGGTGTAAAAGAACTTGGGGGATTATGTGTTATCGGTACAGAACGTCATGAGTCACGTCGTATTGATAACCAATTACGTGGTCGTTCAGGTCGTCAAGGTGATCCGGGATTCACACAGTTTTATATATCAATGGAAGATGAATTAATGGTTCGTTTCGGTTCTGATAGAGTTCAAGGATTACTTGCAAGCACTGGAATGGATGAAAACATGGCCATTCGTAGTAAAGTATTTAGTAATTCCGTTACCTCCGCGCAAAAAAGAGTTGAAGGAAATAACTTTGATACCAGAAAGTCTTTGTTAGAATATGACGATGTTATGAACAAACAAAGAGAATCAATTTATACTAAAAGAAATGAAATATTAGATAATGATTCAATCCATGAAACGGTATTAGAAAGTATTAATAATCATATCGCTGATATTGTGGAATCACACTATGATCAAAAAGGTAAAATATCTGATAAAGATTTATCAGAAATATTAGAATACTTAAATGGAAGATTATTAAAAAAGAAAATTAAAAGTACTGATGTATCAACTTTAAGTGGTGATGAATTAATTGATTATGCGTATAACAAAATAAAAGAAGAATATGAAGAAAAATTAAGAGATTTACCAATTGAAATAGCAAATGAATTCGAAAAAGTTATCTGTTTAAATGTTATAGATAAATACTGGGTAGAACAAATGAGTACTATGGCACATTTAAGAGAAGGAATATATTTGAGACAATATGCTCAAGATAATCCTTTAAGAGCATATACTCAAGAAGGTTTTGACTTATTTGATGCAATGCTACAAAGTATTGATAAAGATGTAACTCAATATTTAATAAAAGCTGAAATAAGACAGAATATTGAAAGAAAAGAAGTATCAAAAAATAAAATAACTAATGATAGTGATCATACTGCTAGAAGTAATCCCAAAAAGGTTACTAAAATAGGTAGAAATGATCCGTGTCCATGTGGAAGTGGCAAGAAATATAAACAATGCTGTGGAAAATAATTTAAAAGAATAA
>CAZNQV010000064.1:0-3207 GCA_964575655.1 uncultured Muribaculaceae bacterium
TACGAGGGGAGAAGGAAATGATGAAAAAGAGAAACTGGTTGGTTGTTGCCCTGGCAGTTTTACTGGTGCTGCCTGCCATGCCCATCAAAACACAGGCAAATGATATGGGTAAGGCCGGATATTTCCAGACCATCAGTGCAGGAGAGGATCACACCATGGCTATCAAGGCTGACGGAAGTCTCTGGGCATGGGGAGATAATTATTTTGGACAGTTGGGCGACGGCACGCAGGAAGGTCGTAATACCCCGGTCAAGATAATGGATGGTGTGGCAGCCGTGAGTGCAGGATACGAGCACACCATGGCCATCAAGGATGACGGAAGCCTCTGGGCATGGGGATCTAATAAATATGGACAGTTGGGCGACGGAACAAAGGAAGATCGTAATACCCCGATCAAGGTAATGGATGGAATTGCCTCCGTGAGTGCAGGATGGGATCACACCATGGCTATCAAAACTGACGAAAGCCTCTGGGCATGGGGGCCTAATTATAATGGAGAGTTGGGCGATGGCACGAAGGAAGCACGTAATACTCCGGTCAAGGTGATGGATGGTGTTGCAGCCGTGAGTGCAGGAGACAATTACACCATGGCTATCAAAACCGACGGAAGCCTCTGGGCATGGGGACATAATAGTTTCGGACAGCTGGGTGATGGAACGAATGAATGGCGTAGTACCCCGGTCAAGGTAATGGATGGAGTAGCCGCCGTCAGTGCAGGAAATTCTCACACCATGGTCATCAAAACGGACGGAAGCCTCTGGGCATGGGGACATAATATGTATGGACAGTTGGGCGACGGTACGTATGAATATCGAAGTACCCCGGTCAAGGTGCTAGATGGTGTTGCCTCCGTCAGTGCCGGGTCTTTTCACACCATGGCTATCAAAACTGACGGAAGCCTCTGGGCATGGGGATCTAATGGTTTGGGACAGTTGGGCAATGGTGGTGAAGGTAATGAAAAATACGCATTTGCGAATCTGGATCAGACGATCCCAATAAAGGTAATGGATGGTATTGTCTCCGTATGTGCAGGAGGCGGTCATACCATGGCTGTCAAAACTGACGGAAGCCTCTGGGCATGGGGAAATAGTCGTTCTAGAGAGTCGGTCAAGGTAATGGATGGCATAAAACTAACTGGAAAAGAAAAGCCGGCGAATGCTCCTGCAGGTCCCGCAGCCGGTTACATTTACGATACCACCGACCCGGGAGCATCGGTAGTCCTGCCTGTTGGCAAGCTTGCTGGTGTTAGCGATAAAACCACCGCAGTTTCAGCCATCCAGTCAGCCGCCTCCGGCATGACCTCCGAGCAGAAGCAAAGCGCCACCGGTATCGACCTTATCACCCTTTATGCCGAGGAGGCTGTGTCCCAGACGGCCGCCAAGGCCGTGGACGGCAGCGATATCGTAATTGACCAGGCAAGCGTACAAGACCTGCATTCGGCAGCCGCAGAGGCCAAAGCAGCTGCCGAACAGACTCTTGCATCCGCCGGCATCACGACCCAACGTAAACTTGATGCAGACGTAAAGTTTAAGACCAGCAGCAGCAGATTGGTGAAGATCACCATCGACCCGTCCGCTGTGGGAGCATCTGCTGATAACGTGCGCGTGGAAACCCCCGATTACGCAGTAAGCTTCTCGGCAGATTCCATCAGGGCCAACACGGAAAGCAGCCCGCTGGTCATTAATATTACAGAAAATAGTTCTGACAACATCCCGGCAGTGAACTCAAGTTTTGCTTCATCAACAAGATTGGCATTCCTGACCAGCAATGGCACAGAAGGAAATTTCATTATGCTGGCAGCGGCCAATATTAAAACATACAGCATCTCATTTAACAAACCCGTAAAAGAAAACATCAAGGTCTCTTTGCGTCCGGCATCAGGTGAGCCAACCTATCAGGCGGTGCTCAATACCCAGGGCAATGCCGTAGGCGGCAAATACAACCCGGTAACCAACACCCTGGATGTAAAGCTAAAGGATAGCGGCACATACAAAGTCAAAGAAAACCGGAAAGACTTCTCCGACATCAGCGGAAAATCAAAGGAAATGCAGAAAGCAATAACCATCCTGGCATCCAAAGGGATAATCAACGGCACCAGTGCCACAGCCTTCTCCCCGGACTCAACGATAACAAGAGCGGAAATTGCAGCCCTGATCACCCGTACCCTGTCCAAGTATGACGCCAATGCCAATGGAGGATTCACAGATGTAACCAAAAACGACTGGTACTATGGGGCAGCAGGGTCAGCCAAGCAGCACGGCATCATGAACGGCACCAGTGTCACAATATTTGCGCCGCAGGTAACAATACCGAAAGATCAGATAACAGCAGTAGCTGCCCGGGTATTAAGAATAGAGATGAATTACAAGAATCCTACTGATGTAAACAGCGTATTAAACACCTATACCGACTCAACCTCCCTGGCAGACTGGTCTAAAAACGACCTGGCCCTGGCGACAAGGGAAAACCTGGTGGTAAAACGCAGTGACGGCAGATTCACCCCGGATACTACCATGACCCGCGGCGATGCTGCGATCATCCTGCACAGGATGTTCAATAAGATTTGGTAAGGGTTAATAATGTTGAGAGGAGAAGGAAATGTGAAAAAGAGAAACTGGTTGGTTGTTGCCCTGGCGGTTTTACTGGTGCTGCCTGCCATGCCCATCAAAACACAGGCATATGATATGGGTAAGGTCGGATATTTCCAGACCATCAGCACAGATTTCCACACCATGGCTATCAAGGCTGACGGAAGTCTCTGGGCATGGGGAGATAATTATTTTGGACAGTTGGGCGACGGCACGCAGGAAGGTCGTAATACCCCGGTCAAGATAATGGATGGTGTGGCAGCCGTGAGTGCAGGATACGAGCACACCATGGCCATCAAGGATGACGGAAGCCTCTGGGCATGGGGATCTAATAAATATGGACAGTTGGGCGACGGAACAAAGGAAGATCGTAATACCCCGATCAAGGTAATGGATGGAATTGCCTCCGTGAGTGCAGGATGGGATCACACCATGGCTATCAAAACTGACGAAAGCCTCTGGGCATGGGGGCCTAATTATAATGGAGAGTTGGGCGATGGCACGAAGGAAGCACGTAATACTCCGGTCAAGGTGATGGATGGTGTTGCAGCCGTGAGTGCAGGAGACAATTACACCATGGCTATCAAAACCGACGGAAGCCTCTGGGCATGGGGACATA
>CAZNQV010000065.1:0-3099 GCA_964575655.1 uncultured Muribaculaceae bacterium
CAAGAGAAGGAAGAAAAAGAAAAATTAAAAGAAGCTTTAAGAGAATTGATGGAAGAAAAACAAGAAAAAGAAATAAAATTAAAGAATGAAAAGGAGCCTAAGCAAGAATATACTAAGGAAGAAACTGAAATATTGGATATTTTATCAAAAACAGAAGTTTTAGATCTTTCTGATTTAGGGGGCGACAAAAAAAATGATAAATAAAGAACGATTGTTTTTGGTAGGTAAACTATTTGTACTTCTTATTGCCTTTGTAATAGCTATAGGATTAACGCCAGTTGTTTTTTCAAAATATGAAACAGAAGTAGCCAATGTAGCACAAACCGATATTGCCTTTTATATATTAAATGAAAACTATTATCAACAAACAATGCAACTTTCAGATATGATTCCAAGAGCTACACCATATGTCTACAGTTTCACTGTTTCTAATTTTCGAGGCAATAATCGTTTGGAAACAAGTTTAGAATATGAAATGTCAATTGTTGCTACGACGAATCTGCCCTTAAATTTTGAATTATATGAGAATGAAAATTATAATGATATTGGAGCAACTAATATTATTGCTAATAATAATTCAGTTCAAGATGAAGATGGTACTTATTTTAAAACATTGACTAGTATAAGTGAAACATTTGGTTTTACTGAAAATCAAACAAATACATATCAATTAGTAGTTTATTTTCCTTCAATTTATATTAGCTATCAATACCAAGACATTTTAGAATTGGTTACAATTAATATTAATTCTCATCAAATAATTTGATGAAATAAAAAAATGTCAAAATAATGTTGCATTATGTCGAACGATATGATAAACTTTAGATAAGAATAGAGGGATGCTGTGTGCATTTCTAAGAAATGGAGTTAAGACAATGGATAAAGAAATAGAAATTCTAGAAACTAGGAGTTCAAAAAAGAAAAACAGTAGAAGGATATTGTTACTATTATTATTGATAGTTGCTACTGGAATTATGTTAACTACTACGTCATACGCATGGTTTACAGCAAATGAAACAGTATCAGTTAATACAATTACAGTTAACGTTGCAGCTCAAAATGGTATTCAAATATCAGTAGATGGTACAGCATGGCGTTCTATCATTCAAACGGATGATATTAGAGGAGCACACGCAGCATTTACAACAACAACATTGAGTTATAATATGCTACCACCTATTTTAGAGCCAGTATCAACAGCTGGTAATATAGCAGCTAATGGTAGAATGGACATGTTCTATGGTGTAGTTGAAACTAACGCTGGTGGTGACTATATCTTAACAGCAACTCAAGAAACAGAATCAAGACATGTTGAAACAACTAACAATCCAGCAAGATTTATTGCATTTGATTTGTATTTAAAAGTTGATCAAGCAGCAGATAATTTATATATTACAACTGATTCTGGTGTAACAACAGCAGATCAAGATGATAGCGGAATTAAAAATGCAACTCGTATGGCATTTGTAATTCAAGGAAATACTACAGCCGGTGATACTTTAGCAAATGTTCAAGCATTGAACGATGGAACAGATAATGAAGTTTATATTTGGGAACCAAACTATAATAGTCATACACCAGAAGGACAAGCTAATGGTCGTAACGTATATGCGGTAACACAAACTCAATTGACTGGAGTATGTTCTAATCCTTTACATACGACAGAAGAAGATTGTGATCCAGCAGCCGAAGAAACTTGGACAGCACCAATTAGAGTTCCTTATGAAGGTGTAATTGCCCCAATTGCAGATACTGATGATGTATTACTTGAAGAAGCAAATTCAACAGCAGCTGAAGCTGCCAACAATGCTTTCTTTGATGCAGTAACTATTACATACGCGACTGAAGAAGGTTTCACTGAAGAAATTGAAGCATTTGGTTTATTAGTAGGTATTACGAAGATTAGAGTATATATGTGGGTTGAAGGACAAGACCTTGACTGTGAAAACAATGCATCTGGTGGTAATATCAACTTTGACTTAGGATTTACAATTACAGAACCAGGAGCATAAAATAATTTAATAAATTAAATATAGCGAAAGCTATATTTTTTTTGTGAACTAAAATATTTTTTTTAATAAAAAGTTTTAAAAAAGTGAAATAAGAATTTACAAAAAGAACAAAAAATTATCAAAAAAAACATTGACACATTATGTCGCTCTTTGTTACACTTAATATACAATAAAAGCTAGAAGGTGAGAATAGTGAAGAGTATTGATTTTAGTGAATTAGTAGTTGTTAAAAGAAGTGGGCAAAGAGTCAACTTCAATTCTAATAAAATTGCGCTAGCAATCAAAAATGCTTTCGATAGTGTATCACTATTCAATAACGAAAAAGAAATAAATAAAGTATATGATGATGTTTTAAAATATATTTATGATAATTATAATGGTAGGAAAACAATTAATGTTGAAGACATTCAAGACATAATTGAAAGTAAATTAAAAGATAATAACTATGCAAGTGTTTATGATTCATTCAGTCAATATCGTATTAGAAGAGCTGCATCTAGAAGAATTTTTGATACTAAACAACAGCATAAATTTATAAAAGCAATTGAAAGAATCGCTAATGAAAATAGAAGTGAGAAAAAAGAAACTCCTAATTACATTTTAAGAGATTTTGGAAAAACCGTATCTTGTGAATTTACAAAAGCTTATGTTTTAGATAATAAATATCTAAGAGCTCACGAAGAGGGAACTATTTACATACATAATTTAGATTATTTTAATTTAGGTAGTTTATCATCAACTCATTTAGATTTTAGGGAAGTTGTAACTAATGATAACTTTCCATTAAATGTTTTATGCCTAGCAACCAATGCTAAAGATGAAATTGATGGCGAAATATCAATATCAAAATTAGATTATTTATTAGAACCCTTTATTACTAGAACATACAAACAAATACTTAAAGAGAAATTATTATGGTATCTAAATATTGATGGTCATTTAGAATATATAAACATCAAAAAAATCGAAGATATGATTGATCGTGATAATAATATGCCCGTTAATTTTGAACAATACAGTCAATTTATTCTAAATAATCAAGTTTCTAGAGTATTTAATATTGCCCAACAAGATACATTAAATAGCT
>CAZNQV010000066.1:0-2263 GCA_964575655.1 uncultured Muribaculaceae bacterium
CTTCACTGACAATAACAAATTTTACATCTAAATTATTATCTTTAATTAGATTAGATACAAATTTTTCACTTTCTCTTGAGGCTGTTCCATTACCAATTGCGATTAGTTTAATATTATATTTGTTAATTAAGTCTAACATTGTTATATTAGCTTCTTTTACCATGTTTTTAGGCTCATGAGGATAAATTACACTAATATCTAACACATTCCCTGTTTCATTAACTATGGCTAGTTTACACCCTGTTCTAAAGGCTGGATCAAATCCCATTACAATTGTTTGTTTAATTGGAGGTGTTAATAGTAAGTTTTCTAAGTTTAATCCAAATTCTTTTATACCAATTTCACTTGCTGTATCAAATAGTTCACTTTTAATATCACGTTCTAAACTAGGTTCAATTAATCTCTTATATGCATCTTCAATATAAGTATTAATCCTATCATTTAAAGGTGATTGTTTGTTACCAATAACTTCTTTATTTAAGAATTCAATGATTCTGGCATTATTAACTTTTAAACTATAATTAACTATTCCCTCTTTAGCTGCTCTAGCGATGGCAAAAATACGATAACTTTTTATATCAGTTATTTTTTGCTCAAAGTTATAATACATTTCATATACTAAGTTTTGATCTATGGCATTTTTCTTCTTAGTTGATGTTACAAATCCATTATTGTAATAGTAATTTCTAATCCATTTACGATATTTAGGATTATCACTAATTTTATCCGCAATAATATATCCTGCATTTACCATGGCATCTTCAATAGTTTTAATTTGTTCATTTAAATATGGTTTGGCTAATTCTTCTTCATTTATATTAGGAAAAGTCATAATTAAATTTGCTAATGGTTCTAATCCCATTTTAATAGCTTCAGTACCTTTAGTTTTCCTTTTTTCTTTAAACGGCAAGTAAATATCTTCTACTTCACTTAGTTTAGTTGCTTCATTAATTGATTTAGTTATTTCTTCTGTTAACATTCCCTTTTCATCAATTAATCTTTTAACATCTTCTTTTCTTTCGTTTAAATTAACACTATATTTATAAGTTGTTTCAATTTTTCTTAATTCTTCTTCATTTAAATTACCAGTTAATTCTTTACGATATCTAGCGATGAAAGGAATTGTTGCTCCTTCTTTTAATAAATTAATAACTACTTCTACTCTATTTTCTTTTATATTTAATTCTTTGCTTACTGCAATAATTGATTCATGATTCATAATAACTCTCCTATTCCTTTGATATTATAGCATAAAAAAGATGGCATGTAAGTCATCATTTTATTTGGGCTTATCTGGTTCTTTCATGAAATAAACCATCTACTAGTGTTTCTACTTCTTCAAATTTTTCAACACTTTCACGTAAACCAATATATTTTTTAGGATTACGTTTTTTTAGTTTTAATGATTCAGGTAAAACTAATGCTTCTTTGTATCTAGCAACCGAATCTTGGATTTCTTCTTTGGTTTGATTACCATTTTTATAATCATATTCGATCTTTCTCATATAATAATTAATCAAAGATGTCTGGATGTTTCCTAAAATGTTTTGTTGTCCTCTTACATACGTAAGTTGAAAGCTGAGTTCAATTCGTTTAAATAAATTACTTACTTCTTCTTCGTTACTATATAATTGTAATAATTTTTGTTCAAGCGGTTTTACTCCTTGATTAGTGAAATATGCTTCAAGCATAGTTTGTTCACCTATTATTTCAAATAATTTTTTAACAATTTGAATTTCTACATAATATGGAGAATCAATGGCTTCCATACCTTTGCATCCCCACTCACACAAATAGTCAGTCATACCTTCGGTTAATCCACGATTAGTATGTTCGTCTTTATATTTGGTTTCATCAAAACCGCAGTATTGAATATTACGTAATCTATTATTTTTAGAACTGGCCATGTGAAACATCTCGTGTAATAATGTTTCATTAACTTGTTGCCAAAAGAACTTTTGATTATCCTTAAGTCTATTGCTCATATCAAGAACTTTCGCTAACCCTTCAGGGAGTAATCTAATTTTGTTAAGGACTACATTATATGATCCTATCGGTGGAAACTCTTTTCGTCTTGGAGTTATTGTTTTTTCTATTTCATCAAAATTAAGTTCAATTCGAACATCTTTTGCATTGCGGTAGAAGTTTTCTCGACAATTAGGTGGAATGACTGATTCAACAAAAACCAAAAAATCATTTACATAACCATTATCATCTTGTAAAGAAATATACTCTGATAGCACGGTTATTAATTCTTTATTAT
>CAZNQV010000066.1:2273-3061 GCA_964575655.1 uncultured Muribaculaceae bacterium
GTAAAGAAATATTTTTTTAATTTTTTCCTTAGTTACGCCATCTTTAATTTCAACAACTTTTTCTACTTGTTTTTGTTCATCAGGCGTTAAATTATATAGTTTGCCTTCTATTTCTTTATAGTATTTATTAGTTTTATAATCGATAATTACTTTGCCAAAATCAAAAATTACATAGTCTTTTGTTTCCAATTTTACCACCTATAAATATTGTATCATATTTGCAAAGAAAAATAGGAATAAATTCCTATTTCCATATAGCTTTAAAGTGCATTCCATACCACATTTGAATTTTATCTCCAGGTTTATAGTATTGGTTTGTTGTTGCTTCATACCATCCAACGAATGTTTTATTACTTTTAGTTAATGGCTGTTTCAAAGTATAAATACTTCCTTCATCTCTTAAAAATTGTTGTTTATCGAATGTATATTTATCATCACTAGTTGTTACCATCCACATTCTTTTTCCTTGATTATTAGTGATAGGATTTAAAAGCATTGCTTCATGCAATAAATTTCCTTTAGCATACTCAATAAAGTATTCTTTGGTGAAATAATTATTGTTTGCTAAATATTTTGCTTCTGCTGCACGCATTCCTTCAAACATATATCTAGGGAAAACATCTTTTAATTCTTCATATTTGTATAAATTGTTTGGATTGTTTAGGATTTGTTTCTTTTGGTCAGGCCAAACTAAGTTTTCCTTAAATCCATATAGATTTGAGAACATTAAAGTTCCATCAGTTGTTAAAACATCATCAGATACAATATTGAAATATTTTGTTGATATA
>CAZNQV010000067.1:0-3058 GCA_964575655.1 uncultured Muribaculaceae bacterium
CAGTTAATGTCAATCCAAATTGTTCAAGTGGAGGCACTTTATCAAGCAATAAGTATTATTGTAATAAACTATGGCAAGATGAACCATGTGACAGTGGCTGGTCTCAATTTGGTGAAGGAAGAAGATGGAAGATAAGCAATAGAACTTGTTCATAATTAAAAAAGCTTTATTAAAACCCTAGATGAGTTAAAACTCAACTAGGGTTTTATATTATAATATGTAACTTGTTTTTTAGTAATTATTATATACAATTATTAAATTACTCCAAACAAAAAATAATAGGCATATGCCTATTATCTATTATAGAACTCAACTATATCAGCTTCATGAATATCGTGTGATAATTCATTTCTTTCAGGATATCTTACATAAGTTCCGATCATTTTATTTTCATCAAATTTAATGTATTCAACTCTTCCTTGAATCTTTTCAAGTGCTTCTTTAACTGCTTTATGATTGATTGATTGTTCTTTTAAAGAGATTGTTGAACCAACTTTAACTCTATATGAAGGAATATCAACTTTATTACCATTAACAGTTATATGACCATGATTAACCAATTGTCTTGCAGCACGTCTAGTACTTGCAAAACCTAATCTATATACTAGATTATCTAATCTTGATTCAAGTAATCTTAATAAGTTTTCACCATGTACACCTTGCATTTTTCCAGCTTCTTCAAAAGTTTTTTTGAATTGTCTTTCATTTAAGCCATACATAAATCTAACTTTTTGTTTTTCTTTTAACTGATTACTATAATCAGATGGTTTTCTCTTACGAGCACTACCATGTTGTCCTGGCCCATAAGGTTTTCTTAATAATTCTTTACCATTTTCTAATAAAGAAAAGTTAACTCTACGAGCTTGTTTATAACTTGATTTAGTATATCTTGACATATTTTTCTCCTTTCAATGTTTTTTTCATAAACATTGAACTATACTTTTCTAATTTATAGGGTGTTAATTTTAATACTTTCACTTTAAACAGCTTAAAAGGTACTAGTAATCTTAAAAAACACAATTATAAAATATAAAATAATGCTGTTTCAATGCGTATGCAGGTTTAATTATAAAGTTAAAACCTTTATTTGTCAATAATTTTATGTTTTTCGTTTCTTAGTTATGAATAACAAAATTGCAACTATTAGAAATAATATAAAAATAGGTATTGTAAATAAATAATATTTACTTATTAAGTAAATGGGTTGAAATTTTGTAAATATGAGGATTGTTCCAATAATTAGTATCGCTTCTGATATAATAACCCAGATATTTATAGTAGATGCTTTTTTTAAATTAAATGTACTAACATAATACTCTTTTGTAAAAAATACTCCGATTGCATTAAAGATGAAGAAAGCAATGAAAATTATTATGGATAACAGATTCTCTATTTTTTCAATGAAATTATAACCTCTAATTTGTTTAAATAATGAATACTCAGGATAAGCATATATTTTCGCTAAATCAATTCCAAAAATACTAATAATAAAAAAACCAAAAATATATAAGAAAATAAAAGATACGATATATCCTAAAATAACACTTTTTTTAAAATTATGTTGATCAATTATATCATTTTGTCTAATTGATAGTAGTAAAAATGCTGGGAAAGCAATATAAGTAGGAAACATCAATACTGATTTAATGAAATCAGGAATTTTTATATTTAATATAGGAAATATATTATCTATTTGAATCTTTGATATCAATCCTAATAAAGAAAGAATTGAAAGCAACATAAATACTGTAAAAAATATGATAGCAGTTCTTCCTATTATTTCAACTCCTTTTAACGCAGTTAATACAAAAATCATAAATAATACTAAACCAACTAAAAGATAAGGTGTTCTTGCTAAAAACTGACTAACTGTAAAATTTAGTGAATTCCAAATAGATACAATTCCTAAAATTAATATTGATAAAAATAGAAGGGTATTTATGAGCACTCCAAAACCTTTAAATTTACTTTTTAATAATTCAAAGATATTTTTATCGGTGGTAAATTTACTAATATATAACATAATTAAAATTGGGACAAACCCAATAATGAATCCAATTAAAGTTGTTAATAGAGTAGTAGTACCACTAGTTCGTATTAAATAAGAATTACCAAAGCCAACAAACATAGTGCAACATAAGAAAAAAGAAAAAATGAATATTTCTCTAGAACTAATTTTTTGCATAAATCCTCCTAAATACCGTCATAAGTATTTCCTTCTTTATACACTTCTGATTTAACCTTAACCTTTATGTTGGAAATTTCATATAAATTTTTATCTTTATATTCTTGATATTCTTCATTGTATTTTTTATAAATTAAACTACCTAAACCCAAGATATCAGTATTATTATCCTGACATTTTTTTAATAAACTATTGATATACTTTGTTAATTCTTGATCAACAGATTTTGCTAGTTTTTTTAGTTCTTTTTGATCTGATACATTTATTTTTTTATTAACTTCTGTAACATCGCCGGTGACTTTAACTTCAATAGTTATTTCCGGTTTTTTTTCAATAATTTTTAGATCAATTTTTGATTTAGGATTAGATATCTCAATTACACTTTTAGTATCTTCAAAGTTAACATTGATCATAATATTTTTGATTTCATTATTAATGATATTAAAGGCAATGCTTTCTTCTTTAGTTAATACATCGATTATTTCGTTATCTTTTATCATAGCTAGATTACCAAGTTTAATTTGATTGAATTTAGTAATAGTTTCTTTATCTTTGGGTTGTGATACTATTTCAACTGTTGTAATAACCGGTTGGAGTCCTTCTTGTAAAGTTGTTTTAATTAATTGCTGTAATGTTTGCTCTTTGACAATTCCTTCTTTTTGAGCACTAACTTGGATACTACTGATAATACTTTTAGAGGGATATGAATCAGAATTTACTTGTTGATTCAATATGTCATAGGCGGAACTATTAACGGTCGCCACTACAGGAGTTTCAGATTTTACATGTGGATCACGTAGGAAAAATTCAAAAGCTTTATCAACATTAGATCCTGTTAAACTCTTACCTAACACAACTAATTCTAAATGAGCT
>CAZNQV010000068.1:0-3049 GCA_964575655.1 uncultured Muribaculaceae bacterium
TATACTTAACAATTAATAATATTTTTCAGTATAGTGTTATTGCCATTATATTAAAAAAGTTTTTTCCAGAAAGTTTTATATCAGCGGTTGATATTTCGATTGATGCTTTAACAGTAGCTCAACAGAATGCTAATTATTTAGAAGTTGATATTGATTTTATTGAAGGAAATATGTTAGATAATTTAGCAAAGAAATATGATGTTATTGTTAGTAACCCACCATATTTAACAACTGATGGCGCTATTGAAGAGCAAGTAATAAAAAATGAACCACATCTAGCTTTGTTTGGCGGAGAAGATGGCTTAAAATATTATGAAGAAATACTATCAAAATGTAAGGATGTATTGAATTATAAAAGTTTAATTGCATTTGAAATAGGTTTTGACCAAAAGAATAGTATATTTGGCTTAGTTGATAAATATCTACCCAACGCCAAGAAAGAATGTTTTCAAGATTTTAATGGTTATGATCGCTATATTTTTATTTTTAATAATATTGAATAATTTGAAATAAAATCACCCATTATGTTTATAGGTGATTTTTATATGAAAAAAATAGTATTAATCATGCTAGCATCAATAATTATGATATTAGTATATCAAAATAGCAAAAAAGACTATTTTGTTATTCCTGATGAAGCAATAAGATTTAGAATTATTGCCAATAGTGATAGCATCCAGGATCAGTATATTAAATCTAAAGTAAAAGATGGTATTGAACCTACTATAAATGAAGTTATTAATGATAAGTCAAATTTAGTTGAAACAAGAGAGAATCTTATGAATAATCTTAATTTAATTGAAGATTCAATACAAAGAACTATGAAAAAATACGAATTTAATCAAAAATTTTCGATAAATTATGGATTAAACTATTTTCCAAAGAAGGAATACAGAGGTTTAATTTATGAAGAAGGGGATTATGAATCGCTAGTTATTACATTGGGAGAAGGAAAAGGTGATAACTGGTGGTGTGTTTTGTTTCCACCAGTATGTTTTGTTGATATGAATGAATCAGAAGATATTGAATACAAGTTGTTTATAACAGAAATATTTGACAAATTTAAATAAATATGTTATAATTTGGACATCTTTTGAAATAAGGGGGAAAAAATATGAAAAAGGTTAAAAATATAATTTGTGTGGTTGATGGCAAAACTGAAAAAGCAGTAAAGGTTATTTATGATGACAATACTGAACATTCTTATAAGATAAATGAAGGTCAAACTTTTTCAGAAGTTTTAAAAAATAATATCCGTAAAGGTAATATTAGTTTAAAAGGATATAATGCTGATAAAGCTATAAAAGTTGTTCAACTTCATAAAGTTGATACTGAACCTGTTAAGGATACAATAAAAAAAGAAAAGCTATTACAACAAATAGTAGTAGAAGCAAAAGAGTTTGAAAAAGACATTAATAAAAAGGCTAAAGGTGTAGCTAATGTAAAAATTAATGTTACTGCATATGATGAAGATAAATCAGAGGAAAATAAGACAAATTCAAAAAAAGGGAAATATGTCTTAGTAGCTATTGGTGGAGTTGTATTAGGTGGTGTTTTAGCACTTGGTGTTTTAAAAGGATGTAGTAATACTCCTGAAGTCAATGCTCCATCTGTTACTCAACCAACTGATCAAGATAATGATGATGCTTTTGGTGTCATGCCAACAGCGACACCTATTCCATATGATATTGCTACTTTTGATGATATTAATGATCAAGACAAAATAACATATAGAGCTGAAACAATTTATGGAAGTATTCTTGCAGCGGTTGAAGGAACAAAATATGCAGATCAAATTTTAGATGTATATACAGTTGATACTATTGACAGAATGATTAATTATTTTAATGATGGTTCTATTGCTGATTTTCAAGCAGGTGATTCGTTAGAATATATGAATTTAATTGATGGTTTAACAAATCTAGAAGGCGATTTAAATACTGTATTACCATTATATATGTTTCAATTAGATGGAACAAAGGGTTATGAGGTAGCATTTCAAACATATTCTGCAAGAGTTCTTATGATGAATGGTAATGAACAAGGTGTTCAAGATTTAGCACAACATTTATATGAAGTGTTTGTAATGCCTGGTTTAAATGGTTCAATTAGTGTAACTAGTTTAGAAAATGCTGGTTCTAAAGCATTTAACCTAAAATACATTATGGCTTCTAATGCATTAGCAAAAGAAACAAACGAAAAAGCAACATTCTCTGATTTCTGCGGTAATGAATTAACTTGGAAAGAATTAAACAAAGCCGTTAATGAAGGAAGAACTTTAAAAGATCATGATGAAAATCTTAGTGTTCCTGTAACAACAGGAGAAGGTTCTTGTGTAGAAATTACATATTTATCTTCATACTGTATGGGAGCAGATCAAGAAATGCTTATAAAGAATCAATCTTTAGCAAAAATATTACAGCCTTAATAAAAGCACGAAAGTGCTTTTTTCTTTATTAAATAAGAAAAAAATTGACTTTTTTTGCAAAATGTGGTATAATCTATACATATTTAAGGGGTAGGTTGATAAATATGGAGAATAAGAAGAATTATAAATTTGAATATATAAATGAAAATGAATTTAAAAAGAAAGAAAGATCTGTTCGTAAGTATAATATGTTGGCATATAAGAAATTAACTTTCGAGTATTATCCTACGATTAGAAGCGGGGAATTTCTTGGTAAATTAGTTTCAACATCAAAGAAGAATAAAACTAAAACATATGAATTAAAATTACCAACTGATGTATTGTTTGCAAAAGTTCATGGAGATATTGTTGTTCATTATACTGTGTATGAGGATAATAATGTAGTTTTATTAACAAATATAACACCCGATGGAATACTTGATGAAGGTCATCGCAGTGAATTATCAACATATAAGGGTGTCATGATTTCTAAATCAAATGCTGAAAAAGATATATTTAAAATTAATTTAATTAATATGATGAACCAAAAATAATTGGTTCATTTTTGTTTAAAATAATATTGCATAAAAATAATGAATATGTTATTATATAAAAGCAATGGACCCTTAGCTCAGTTGGTTA
>CAZNQV010000069.1:0-3029 GCA_964575655.1 uncultured Muribaculaceae bacterium
AATAAGGGTGATGTTATGAAAAATAGAAAAGGATTTACCTTAATAGAATTAATAGTAGTAATAGCAATAATTGGAGCAGCGGCATTATTAGTAATACCAAATATATCGAACTGGTTATCCAAAGGAAAAGGTGTTTATTATAACACAATAGAAAAAGAATTATCATTATTAGCCAAAGATTATTATGTTACAAATAACAAAGACTTACCAATTGAATTACATGAAACTAAGGCTCTAACAATGGGTTCATTAATAAGAACTGGTTATATCAATGAAGTATTTAAAGATTACAATGGTAGTCCATGTAATAATAGTTATGCCATTATTACGAATGAAGGAAATAAAAAATATAATTATGAAGCCTGTTTACTTTGTGATGATTATGAGACCGATACCGAAATATGCGCACAAAACAAATCAACAGCCCCTTATGTCAATAGTATCAATAGGACACATCAAGTCCTAACTCCAATAACAGAAACTGAGATAAACACAATTAAAGATTTAATTGGCACAAAAACAGGAACAACAAGAGAAGATATTACAATAGATATTAATGAAGTAAATACTAATGTATTAGGAAATTATGTATTTTATTATTCAGTACCTAGTAAAGATATCTATGGATATGAAGGACTTATTAAGATAGTAGATACAATTGATCCAGTTATTCATGGTGATGGTGTTGTAACGCAAAAAGGAACAAGTATAAATGTAATAGAATCAATAAGTATAAGTGATAACTATTATGAAGATGAAGAATTATCAATAACATATGAAGAAATAGATGTTGTAGACATTAATACTGTAGGAGAATATCAAATAAGAATAACAGCAACTGACCCATCAGGTAATTCAACTGAAAAAGATATTACTTTAGTAGTATTTGAAGAAATAGTAACATTTAATCCAAATTCAAGAGATTGGGGAACCACTTCTATAGATGTAGGGATTACTTTATTAGATGTAGGATTAACAGTAAACAGTTGGAGTTATCAAATTGGACAATTACAAAATGGACAAACTACATGGGGAACCACAATATCAGGAACAGGAACAACAAAAACAGTAACAATTACAGAAGATGGTATAAGTATTATAAAGGTGACAGTTGAATATGCCGATCGAACACTAAATCAAACTAGTGGTCAATATAAAAAAGATACAACATCACCAGAATGTGGATCGATAACAGGAGCATCAACCTCTTGGACGAAAAACAATCGAACAATTTCTGTAGGATGTAGCGATGAAGAAAGTGGATGTACAGTATCATCAACCCAAAAGGTATTTAATAGTACTACTAAAATAGGAACTATAAGTATTCAAAATAAATCAGGGTTAACGACATCATGTAGTGTTGATGCCTATGTTGATAAAACATCCCCAGGATGTGGAACAATAACCGGAATACCGTCTAATCCAAGTAATAACAATTGGACCACATTACAAAGACAAATAAGTTTAACATGTAATGATAGTGATAGTAAATGTATGGCAAACACATATACAGAAACATACACTTCAGCAATGGAAACAGCAACAATTACGATAACAGATAAAGCAACAAATACTACCTCTTGTACTGTACCAGTATATTTAGATAGAACATATACAGTAACATATAATGGTAATGGGAATACTGGTGGAAGTACAACAAGTAGTACTCATACTTATGGAACTGCAAAGAATTTAACAACAAATGGATTCACAAGAACAGGACATGCTTTTGCGGGTTGGGCAACTAGCTCTACTGGTAATGTTGTATATGAAAATAGTCAAAATGTCACAGATGTTTCATCAACACCAAATCAAGATGCAACTTTGTATGCCAAATGGAATGCTAATCAATATACAATTACTTTTAATAGTAATGGTGGTAGTGCAGTAACAGCAAAGACTCAAAATTATGGAACAACTGTAACAGAACCAACAGCACCAACTAAATCAAAATATACTTTTGCCGGATGGTATAGTAATTCAAGTTTAACAACTCCGTACACCTTTACAACTATGCCAGATCAAAATATAACTTTATATGCGAAATGGACACCAAATGTTGCAACTATCGTTTATCATATCAATGGTGGAACACTAAGTGGTGGACCATCATCAATAACATCAAATAACTCTATCGTATACCTAAATGGAAATGAGTTAGTGACTAGAGTAAGTTATGGTCAAACAATTGGTACAGATGGATTAAATAATCCAGATAATCCTAACTATATAAATATAGTGAAAACGGGAAGCATTATAACATCAACTAAGGAATGGTGTAAAACAACCGATGGCAGTGGTACTTGTTATAGTGATTCATCATCGGCATATAAAGGTGAAGATTTCTGTAACTTAGATAATGGAAATTGTGAAGTGACACTATATGTTAACTGGACACCAGCAGCACCAACAATAACAGGAACGGTAGCAACTAATACTTGGGCTACATCAAATACAATAACTATATCCGGTAGTTCTGCTGCTACTAGTGTAACCTATAAATATTGTGTAGCATCAAATAATAGTTCAACAGGTTGTACATGGAATACATATAATTCTAGTAATAAACCAACATATAGTACAACTCAAACAAAATACATTTTTGCCAAAGCAGTTAGTGCAGCAAACAACGAAAGTTCAATAAGTAGTGTATATATTTTAAAAATAGACGTAACACCACCAGCAACTTGTACTCTTACTGCAAGTGGAACTAATTTTGTTCTAAGTGGTAGTGATGAACAGTCTGGAATACATACAACAGCACCATATAGTTTTACATCAGCTAGTAGCGGTTTCACAAATACCAACACAATTGCAGCCAGTGATGAAACATCGTATACCGGTTGGGTAAGAGATGCTTTAGGAAATGCTAAAAGTTGTAGTAAAACATGTAGTGCATGGACTACATCAATAGGTGAAAATGGTAGTACAACATCTTGTACTAATGGTTTTACATCAACAACCAACAAAATATCTGATTGTACTGCGCACTATGCATGTAGAAAACAATCAACATGTTCATCAGGAAC
>CAZNQV010000070.1:0-2948 GCA_964575655.1 uncultured Muribaculaceae bacterium
TGCTTTTAAGCTTCTTATTAAACTATATTTTTCAATGGTCTCATAAACTTTACCTTTTTTACGCATACCAGCAGTATCAATTAGTAGATATTCTTCTTTATTATATGTAAATGGAGTATCAATTGCATCTCTAGTTGTTCCTGCTATATCACTAACAATTACACGTTCTTCATTTAATAAAGCATTAACTAAACTGCTTTTCCCAACGTTAGGTCGGCCAATAATAGCGATTTTTAAGGTTTCATCTTCTGGTTCTTTTTCAATTTTATTAAAATCTTTAACTATTTCTTCTAGTAAATCTGTTATTCCAATATTATGTTCACCACTAACATGAATAAATGTATCAAAACCTAATTCATAAAAGTCGTATATATGTTCTTCACTTTGTTTATTATCTACTTTATTAATAACAACAATTACTGGTTTTTGGTATTTTCTTAACATATCGCGAACCGCATAATCATTTTGGGTTAATCCTTCTTTGCCATCTACAATAAAAATAATTTTATCTGCTTCATCAATGGCTAATTCAACTTGAACTTTTATTTCATCATTAAAAACTTCTTTGGCAACATCAATACCACCAGTATCAATTAGATTGAATTTATAATCACGATAATTAACTTCACCATAAATACGATCTCTAGTTATACCAGAAATATCTTCAATAATAGAAACTCGTTCACCAATTAAGCGATTAAAAATTGTTGATTTACCAACATTAG
This sequence comes from uncultured Muribaculaceae bacterium, assembly GCA_964575655.1. Lineage (GTDB taxonomy): Bacteria > Bacillota_I > Bacilli_A > RF39 > UBA660 > DAOPMC01. The sequence goes on from CAZNQV010000070.1 coordinate 726, forward strand.
GTCGGCCAACAATACATACTGTAGGAGTTCGCATACTTGTCACCTCTTCTTCCTAATTATAAACTAGATTTGCTTATTTTTCAATAAAAAACAAGTTATACAAATAACTTGCCATATGCATTAATATTAAGGGCTTCATCACCATAAATAATTTTACTAAATTCAGATAAATGCATTCTTTCTAATGATGTTAAGTCCGCAATATTAATATAGAAATTATCATTATAGTATTTTTTCTTTTTATCATCAATTAAAAAATAATCATCTATTTCTAAATACATCAGACTATTATCATAAATTAGTATTTTTAAATCAATCATATCTTTAAATAACTCTAATTCTTCAATATTTTCTAATTCAATAATTAAACCATAATCATGATTTTGATATATCCTAGCAATATAAAGACCTGATTTAATACTATATTTTTTCTTTTTTAAAAGGACTATTAATCTTTTTAAATAAGTTTCTAGTCCTTTTCGATCTTTTAAATCAATGGTATTATTTCGAATAATGTAAATTGTTATTAAATCTTCGCTATAAATAAATCTCATATAAACACCTAATGTATTATATGAGATTAATATTAAAATGTATTATATAATTTCTTCTTCAATTAAGTTGCGATTATCGATAATTTTTAAGATATTGTCTCTTCCTTCTTTTGTTACATTAGAGAAGAAAACAATGTCATCGCCAACTTCTAAATCTAAAGTATTTAAAATAATTTTAGAATTCTTTGCCCTTTTACTTGATGACACTTTATCTAATTTAGTTGCTACAATTGTCACTGGAATTTTATAGTATTTCAAAAATTTATACATTAGTAAATCATCATTTGTTGGTTTAATTCGAAAATCGACTAACATAAATACTCTTTTCAAAAATTCTCTATTTTCTAGATAATCTTCAATCATTAATCCAAATTTCTTTTTATTTTCTCGTGAAACATTTGCATAACCATACCCAGGAACATCAACAAAATAAAATTCTTCATTAAAACGATAAAAATTTAATGTTTGCGTCTTACCTGGTGTACTAGATATATAGGCTAGGTTTTTACGATTAGCGATGGTATTTATGAAACTACTTTTACCAACATTTGATCTACCAACCAATAACTCTACCTTTTCATCTGTTGGATATTGACTTCGTCTTACAGCACTAATAATTAATTCTGATTTATCTATTTTCATTTTTATCACCACATTCAATTCTATATTCTAAACATAAATCATCCAATTCTTGTAATAACTGATTAGCTTCTTCAAATGTTTTTACACGGGCACCAGAAGCTTGTTTATGTCCACCACCATTATATTTTTCAGCTATTTTATTAATGACGGGTCCTCGTGATCTAATTGATAATCTAATACAATTATTTCTAACATCTTCTGCTACCGTTGCCCAAACTAATACTTCATCAATAAAATTAAATTGGTTAATCATATTACCGGCAGAAGCGGAATCAATTCTATATTCATTGATTACTTCTTTAGTTATTTTTACATACGCCAAACCATTATCTGATACTTGCATATTTAATGCCATATATCCTTGAAATTTAACTTCATTGAAAGGTCTTAAATAAATCTTTGCATAAATATCTTTAATATTTAAATCATATTCTTTGATTAAGTTACCTACTGTAATAAATGTTTCAGGTTTAGCACTATCAAACATAAAACGCTCTGTATCAGCAATAATACCAATAAATAGCATTTCTGCAATGTGACTGTTTATTCTAAGTTTGGTATTGTTTACTAAGTCAGCAACCATTTCAGAAGCTGATGATTTTGAATCATCAATCATTTCAATATCACAAAATTTTTCAATGAAAGGATGATGATCAATCTTTATTAAGTATTCATAGCCATCGATTGTTTCTAAATCGACTCTTCTTTTATCAGGAGTATCTAATATTATTAATAATGTATTTTCAGCGATTGAATTTATTTTTTTAATTGACCAATGTAATTAAATTTAACACTTCCTACCCCTAGCGCTAACACTTTTTTTTGTGGAAAATTATACTTTATAATTTCCTTTAAAGCCATTTGGCTAGCCATCGCATCAGGATCAACCCCAATATGCCTAGCAATAACAATGTTGTCATATTCTTTAATTTTTTTATTGATTTTTTTATACATCTCTTTCATCCTATCTATTCTTTTTATTTATTATTTATAAGTTCTACTGTGTCTCTAGCAATCATTAATTCTT
>CAZNQV010000071.1:0-2624 GCA_964575655.1 uncultured Muribaculaceae bacterium
TTTATAAATTTAAAATCTAGCTTTTCCTTTGCTTTACCTCCAGCTTCATCATTATCAAATACCGTTAAATATTGGTTCTTTATGGTACCTTGAGTTTCTTTTATTGCATCCATTAATTTATTTGCATGTTGGGTTCCTCCCAATGCTATAGCTTTATAACCAAGTGTTTCAAGCGTTAGAGCATCTACTATTCCTTCAGTTATAAAAATATATTCTTCACATTTTTCTTTTACATAATCTATGTTAAATAGTAGTGTTGCTCCTTTTGAGTTTCTATATTTTGGTTCTTGTCCTTCTAATGCTCTTCCCGTATACGCTGAAACTTTACCATCAATCCAAATTGGAAATATTGCTCTTTTTCCATCTCCTAAATCCCCTACACTTAACTTATATTTGTCAATTAAATCATCCCTAATACCCCTATTTATAAAATATTCTCGGTCATAATCTTTCATAATTTCGTGTAATTGTTCAATAAAATTAGTATAATCTTTATATTCCATACTATTGATTTCCGTTTTAAAACTTTGCTGACTTGGCGTTTCCTTTATGTTTTCTCTTTTGCCAGATGATTCTTCTAATTTTTCAATTGCTTCTTCGTGACTCATTCCTTTTACCTCCCTCAAAAATTGATAAGGACCACCACCTTTGCAACAACTGTTAAAGCTTGAATATGAATTTGTTTCGGGATAAACTGTAAAATGGTCGTTTCCGTCACACTTTGGACATGGATTTCCTCTTAACGTGTTATTACCTACTGATTTTAATTCAGTATCCTCTTCAATTAATTCAACAATGTCCACGCTGTCTTCTAATTCTTTTATTTTCATAAATCAACAACTCCATCTTTTATAATTGAGCAGCAGCTATTATAAAAGCTGCTGCTGCTTTATTATCTATTGATAATCTATTGCGAATTATTGGATGATTTATTAGTGCCTACATGTGTTGCAATTACTTATTCGCTAAGATTTCGGTAAAAATTTTATTGCAAAGCAGAAATGTTTTACTGCATAGCAAAATAGTTTTACTGCATAACAAAAACGTTTTATTTTTTATTTCTTATTGATTTCAAAATTTCTTTTTCTTTGTCCAAAGCCCTTTCAACAAAATAATCCTTTAAACCTCCATTCAATTCAATAAGCAAATAACCATCCAGAAATTCATGAACATTTCCATACTTTTCTTTATGTATTGGTACTATTGAAATATTTTTAATGTCATTTTGCATATCATTGATTTCGTCAATAGCTTTACATAAAGGATTAATTATTAGCTGCGTATGTCTTTCTATTTCTTTTGGATCTGGTTGACCTATATGTTTACTTAGTGAATCTAGGCTAATATTAAAATGTCCATTTTTTTTAATGCATTCAGTACTTTGCCTTGCCCTGTAAAATATGTAATCAATCACTTCATAAGCTGTTGAATTTAATTTGTAAGTCCATACGGGTAAAACAGTAAAGAATTGTGCTAAAAATTCAAATTTTAATTTTTCATTTAAGTAAACCTCACACTGCGTTTCTAATTTCATACCCTATAAACATAACTTGAGTTGTAGCAACAATTTCTTTTTTTCCATTCTTAATCGTTCCTGAAACTTTGATATTCATCAGCTTTTTCATGCAGTTCTTTAAACCGTTCCTTGCACTATCGATATTTTTATAAATATTTCGGTCCACTAAATCTTTTAAACAAAATTTTATTACTGTGGATTTATTTTTTGAATTATATTGCTGTAGCAAAAAGTTCAAAACTTTTCTTATTTTTTTATCCTGTTTACTAAATAACAAGTCGCTTTTTTCAACGGTTAAATTTATTACTGAATTCCTACTATTAAAGATAAATTCCGTTCCAGTAAAATGTTCTTTTTTATTAAATTTTACATCTTTTGATGTTCTAACCTCTCCTTTATTATTACTTGACAACAACATTTTCACTGCATTAGTTGCTGCACTGTTTGGAAAAATCTCAAATTTCTCGTAATCATTTAATTCAGTTGGTTCATTTTTCATATTATCGCCTACCAATACAATATTTTTATTGCATTTTTGCCTGATGCTTGTTTTTGTTGACTTGTCAAGCATCTATACATCTTGTTGAGGCAATAATTGATGCTCTATAAAATGATTTTCCTACTTTATAAAACCTAAAAATCAATAATTAAGCATTTTATATCTCTTGCTAAACTTTTTCACTTCAGATACTATTTCTTCATATAATTTTTCAATATTAATAATGTTTTCAGGTTCTGGTATTTCGATTGTATATCGCAAATTTACTAACCCGTTATCCTCGCTTACATCATCGTCTGTGAGGTTGAAATCGGCTTCATAACTAATTCTACAATCTAATATAGACCCAAATTTATGTGTCAGCTCAACAAATAGCTTATTAGCGACATGATATTGGTGATGTAAAACATAAAAATCTACATAAGAAATTGGACAGTGATTAAATTTTTCTTCACTTATTAACGCTCCCTGACAACAATTCATAGTGCACAAAACTTCAATTGAGTTGATTGCTTCAACTAAATTGCTTATTCCATCATCAATATGACTACCATCATTTAACAAATACTTTTTAAAATCATCATCAAAATGGTTTAAATACATTAATTC
>CAZNQV010000072.1:0-2564 GCA_964575655.1 uncultured Muribaculaceae bacterium
AAACAAACCTTGATTGAGATACTAATTTATAATAATCTTTCAATAATTCTGGTGTTTGTTCATATTCATTAACTATTTGTTTCATTTTATCACTCCTTGGTTATGATTATATCACATTAAATAAAAAAACTATCCATTTCTGGATAATTTTCTAGTTATTGTCTTTAGTTTTAATAATACTTTTACTACACCAATAAGTTAGTAAGAAATAACCACCATAAACAATTACCATAAATAATGTTGTATATAATATATTAGATGTTAAATCAATACTACCAATTGATACTAAAACACTATTTAATTCTCTAAGGCCAAAATAACCATGTATCAAAGCTACAACTAAGGGAAAAGCGAATGTAATGGCAATTTGGGTAAATAAAGCTTTATTAATCATTTTTGTATCTGCCCCTATTTGCGATAATACTTTATATCTTTTTTTATTATCACTGGATTCAGATAATTGTCCAATGGCAAGAACTGTTGCACTACTAATTGCAAAAGTAATTCCTAAATATAATCCTAAGAAAATAGTTATAGTTTTTAATCCTAAACTAGATGCTTCCATCGCTTCTCTAGTTCTAAAATCATACCAAGTATCAGTTGTTTCTGCTAGATACTTATTTAAATCTTCTCCTATTTTTTCCGGATCATTATTTGGAACAAAGTTACCAACTAAAGTAATACTTAATACATCTAAACCTTTAACAATTTCGTCGCTTACTACTATAATACCATCATTACCTGCTGTATTATAATTTTCATAGGCAGCTTTAATTATATGATCTGTTGCTGGTAATAACACTTGATTATTAATGGTAACTGGTATTTTTTCTTCATAGTGGGCTTGATATGCACTAATAATAAAATCAATGTTACATAATAATAAATATTCGTTAGGTTTGATATCGATATGTTTTTGATTCGTTAAATCCATAAATTCTTTATATTCAGTTTCAGTAATTAATGGAATATTAAAATCTAAAGATAAGGAACTACCATACTCTTTTTTTAATTTATCTATATCTTCTTGTTTTAATAATTGTTTAGTTCTTAATTTTGGATCACCATATTTATGAAACACTACATATTCAGTTGTATAATTTTTTAAATTAGGAGATTCGATGAATGATTCAAATTTTTCGAACGATCCATTTGTCATTACTTCCCCAGAACCCTCTTCATTAACATAGGTCGCTGTATTATAAGCTTTAATGGTATAATCAGTTAAATTATTAGCTGCAAAGTCTGTATTAAATACTTTGGCCATTGATAATGAACCAGATAATAAACCTATAGTTAGTAACAGCATTAAGCATATAACAGTAGTTGAAACAACTGTGGTATTTATTTTGCTATTTACTTGTTTTAAAGTAAATAGATTTAAATCTTTATAATAAACTCTTTTTATTCTACCAAATACTTTTACTAAAAATCCAGATAATGAAAAGAATAATAGAAATGTTCCAATCGCTCCGGTTACTAATGTTAAAATTAAACGATAGTCAAACGTCAATAAAGCATTACCAACAATTAATTGATAGTATCCATATGCTAAAAATGCTAGTGATAATACAAATGACGCAATAACTAAATATTTATTTCTTATTTTAACTTTTTCATTTTTTTTCTCAGCATTAATTAAATCAATCAATTTATATCTATTTAATGTTATAACATTAAATATAACAACTAGAAGGAAGATAATACCGAAGTATAATATTGTTTTATTAAATGCTACTTTCGAGAAAATAAACTTTAAACTAGTAATATCTACTTCAAATAATTTAGAGACAAAGATTGATAAGAATTGTGATAATAATATACCAGCCCCTAAACCTATCATTAAGGATAATACTCCAACTAAGATTGTTTCAAAAACTAATATTAGTGAAACTTTACGTTTACTCATACCAAGTATTTCATACATACCTATTTCTTTTTTACGTCTTTTAATTAAGAAATTATTAGAATAAACAATTAAAAATCCTAAAATAATTGAAACAAAGATTGATACATAACTGATCAATTGGACTAATGCTTTAATTATTTCATATTTAGATTCATTAAGTGCTAACATTGAAGTTTGAGCATCAATTGAATTAAACATATAAAACATTGATACGGCAAAAACTAATGTAAAGAAATAAATACTGTAATCTTTAATACTTTTCTTGATGTTTTTTACAGATATTTTAAATAACATTGTTTAAGTCACCTCCAAGGAGTGTAACTATTTCAATAATGTTTTCAAAGAATTCTTTTCGTGTTTTTTTACCTTTAGTAATTTCATTAAAGATTTTACCATCTTTGATAAAGATAATACGATCGGCATAACTAGCTGTGAAGGCATCATGAGTAACCATAAGAATAGTTGCTTTTAAATCATCATTTAAACTAACAAATTTTTCTAGTAACATTCTTGATGCTTTAGAATCTAATGCTCCTGTTGGTTCATCGGCAAGAATTAGTTTAGGTTGAGTTACAATTGCTCTAGCTGATGCAACGCGTTGTTTTTCACCACCTGATATTTGATAAGGATATTTATCTAGTATTTTAGTTATTTC
>CAZNQV010000073.1:0-2402 GCA_964575655.1 uncultured Muribaculaceae bacterium
GGACTAGTTCTTGGACATCGATATTCTCTAAGTCATTATCAGTACTATTCTCTACTCTTGATAGAGCGCTGAGATCATTTACCATATTAGCTAGAAACATAACTTGGTCATGAGCGATATTTAGTGAATCTTTTAATATTTTTTTACTGACATTAGCTTTAGAGGCCATAGCTTGGATATTAGAAAGTGTTCCTTCGGTTATGGTAATAGGTGTTCGAAGCTCATGGCTAACTACGCTAACGAATTCATCTCTTTCTTCCTCTAGACTTTTTTCTTTGGTGATATCACGCATAATTAGAATATATCCGTCATTCATCTCTTTATGTTTAATCTTTGAATAGCTCTTACGAATTGGTGCAAAAGTAGTAGATAACCTAATTCGTTCATTATCACTGAAGACATAATATAAGTCATCGCGTTGTATGGTGTTGCGACACTGTCTTAAAATCGAGATTATACTAACCGGTTCACCTTCTCTATCTTCTAATTTTAATAATTTATCAATATTGATATTGATAAGATCTTTATTAGTATCTAGTAAGCTCAAAGTGGCCGCATTATATACCTTTATATCCCCGTCATTATCTGTACCAATAATGGCATCAGTTAGATTATTAACTATAGTGGCAATTCTTTCTCTTTGGAGAGACTCTTTAACGACACTTTCAAATAATTTTTGTTTACGTATTTCGTGCGTCTTATTAACGGTTATAACTACTAAACCGGTAGTTATTGCTGTTAGGAATATCATCAAATCAGTTATTAGTATCCTTATGTCCCCAGAATGTATCAATAAGATATCTATTAGAACCAGCGATAATATGAATAAAATACTAAGCTTTAGGCCAGTATTTTCAAAATAAATATAAGAGGCTATCATTAAAATTGGCCAAGCAGCAGCAAAGGGATTGAATATACCAGCCACTAATAAAAGGTAAACACCTGTCATTATATGGAATTCAGCTAGTCTTAGAGTTGAGCCAAGAGCTGTTTTACCGGGTCTTGTTTTTTGGAGGAAGCCAACAATAAACCATATAATCATGATGATCGAAAAGCCTACTGGGCCAACTATTTTATTAGGTGAAATAATTATATTGAATTGAATTAATAGACCATAAATCAATAACCCTATCGGCATTAAGAACCCAGTATTAGTAATAGTTTTGTCAGCTTTTTTAGTATAACTATTATCACTACGATATTTATTAACGTAAGATTTAATATCCATCTTATGCTTATTATACACTGACTAACAAGTTTTTAGATAGAGGGGTTATGTAGTTTTAATTCTCTTTTATGTTTTAAGTAGTCGGGGTCATTCTCGCCGACTACTTTCCAAAAATTAGCTCCATGGTTCATCTCTATAGTATGAGATAGTTCATGCAAGATGACATAATCAATTAGTTTAAATGGTAGTTTCATTAAAGCAATATTAAGACTGATTGTGCCATTGTTGCTACAACTACCCCATCTTCCACCGGCATGAGAACAGCGTACTTTAGTGTAGCTATAGCCATATTTATTAGCCACTTAAGGAGTAATATCAGTATCAGTATCGGTAAATAAAGTATACATTTTTCTGTTTTTTTCCTTTCAATTTACTTATTTACCCTTACCTTCCCAACCTTTCGATATTATATCATTTGTTAAGTCTTTATGTCAAAGTTTTACATAAAGATAATTTTTTAAAAAAAGAAAAATAAATTCCCTCATAGAACTTATTTTTCTTTCATATAATTAGTATTTTGACACTTTTTACAATATAATTTTATCTCTTTATTATTAGAAGCAAAGTTTACAAGTGCTTGACCAAAATTAAGATAAACATCTTCATGACAAATAGGACATATATATACACTCATCTTTTTCTTTAATAAAATAATAACGATTAGGCCTATAATAATGAATCCCAATAAGCTATAAAAAACATAAGGAAAAGCATCTTTTTTAGCAATAATTGGCAATATTACCATTCCACTAATTATTACTAAAATATATATAACCACGCAAATAAATTGAATAATACTATTCTTTTTCATTGTCTATTCCTTTCATTTCTTCTTTGAAAAATGAATTATTTGTTAATTCATATCCTGTTTTCATTAAATAACTATATAGTTCATGATCATTTACTTTTATTGTTTCTAAATTACTAATTAATATGTTAATCACTAAAATTGATGGTCCATAATATAAGCCTTCTTCATTAAACAAATCAATAATTTCTTGAGGATTAGTCCGAGGCTTAATTTCATGAATTTGCGCAAAATGATTAATTTTGTTAATTATTTCTGTTGACTCACCAAGGTATCTTGTTACTAAAGTATATGATAAACAGGCTATTTCCCATTTACCACTTCTTTCCATATATTCAGCAAATAATTGATAAGCTTTACCTAATT
>CAZNQV010000074.1:0-2400 GCA_964575655.1 uncultured Muribaculaceae bacterium
AGTTCCGCTCCGAAGCGGGACTGCGCCTTCAGCAACCGCGCGATTCGCCCATCGCTCGCTGCCGTGCCGCTCCTCCCTGTAAGCCCGCACGCTTGTGAGCACCGTGTCTGTTTTTGTACCAAAGCCTGCCGCGTCTATAGCGCTTGCGGTACTCACAATAGCAATAAAAACGTTCATTTTACCAAACGACATCGTTTACACCTGCCATTCTCTGTCTATGCGCAGCAGGGTGTGTACGGATTCCCATACCTGCTTGGAGGCGGGTATGCTGTCAGCGAAAAAGCCGCCCGTGCTGCCGTCCCTGCTCTCATAAAAGTGTGAAACGAGCATAATAACGGCCTGCTCTGTCGTGGGCGGCACATCGTGAGAAGCATAGTAATTCGCCTGTATGTGCTGGTACCCTTCGGCGTAGCGGGTCGCGGCTGTAATGAACAGCTGCAAAAGCTCGTCGTCCTCGCTATGCGTGAGGATAAGGTTCGCCTTGACCTTTTCAAGCAGCGTATTCAAAGCAGCCGCCTCCCTTTCCTTATTCGTCCGCAGCCATAAGGCCTGCGGTCTTGAGCTTTGTTAGCAGAGCATTGAAGTCGTCCTTCAGCGCAGAAACCGTAGCTGATTCGCTCGCCGCCTGATTTGCCGCGACCGCCGCTTCGGGTATCACGGGATAGGCGGGAACGTACAGCTTGTTGTCACTGCCGATTTTCGCCTCCACGGTATCGCCGTCACTCTTTTCCGCTGCCTTTACGCCGCCGAGGGCAGCAGACGTCGCAGCAGTGAGCGTATTATCGGAGGGAAGCCCCGTTACCGAAGCTCCCTCCTTAATTTCAAGCGTACCACCGATGACGGTTTTCTCCCCGCCCTGTTCGGTGTAATTTTTGGTATTATAACTCATGCTCCACCTCCGTTAAGCCTTCATCTTGAGGATCTGCACAGCTTCGGGCAGCACCAGCTTGCCATCCACACGTTCCTTGGCGACATAGCCTATCATGCCGTTTCCGGCATAAAGCTCTTTGAGCTCTTGGAAAGAGCGAACACCTCGGTCTCCGATGTTGTAGTAGCTGTAGTCTCCGAAAGCTATAACAGGTTTGCCCGCTTCAACTGTGGGCATAAATGCAGAGGTGTAGATGGGATAGCCGAGCAAACGGTCAGGCTCTCCCGCAAGGTATGAGGGTTGCCAAATATACGCGCCGTTGCCGTCTTTCAGTTTGCGCAGGATGAGCAGGGTCTGATCGTTTACGATGAAAGCGGCATCCTTGCGATAAGGGCGTTTAAGTGCGTATATGAGACTGATGACCTCATCCGCGGTGATGGCCGTTGCGCTTGCTGCTGTCACGCCGATCTGTCCGCCGCCTATGGCCGCCAGAACACCCAGGGGTTTTCCAATGCCGTCACCGTTTAGAAACGAGTCCTCCTCGGCGTTCGCCAGAGCTTTGGAGAATTTGTCCAGGATGTAGTTCTCAAGATTAAACACGTTGTCATACAGAAGTTCCTCTGTCACTTTTACCGCAACGTGCAGCTTGTGGGCGTCAAGGTTAATCTGGTCAAAGGTTGCGTCGCCGAAGGTGAGCGCCCCGCCCTCCTCAATCCACGCAGCTGCGGGAGTGGAAGCGGCGATGTTGATTTTGCGCTCACCGCCGGTCTTTATGATAGTAGCAAGCCCGCGGAATATGTTCTCCTCTTTCAGCCCCTCAATCAGGCGTTTGTCGTATTCCTCGGGAACAAGGTATCCGCCGTCAGCGTCCACGCCCTCCTGCAGAATGTTGCTTACCCTTCGGAAGTTGGAACGCAGGGCGTCGACCATGGACTGCTTATACTCCACAGAAGCACGTCCGGTCTTGGCTTTATCCTGTGTGCCCGTGATAGGTTTGCCGGTCAGAGGCTCGGATGTGGGGCGGCTTAACTCCATGTCCAAAGCTGCCTGCTTTTCCAGACGGTCGATTTCTTTACCGAGGGCGACAACATCGGCCTCCATTTTCTCATAAGTTGCTGTGTCTTCGGCGGAAACGATACCGTCCGCGCCACGCTTGGTGTCGAGGAAAGCTTTTGCCGCTTCCCACGCTTTCGTACGCTTTTCTCTAAGTTCAAGAATTGTTTTCATCATATTACCTCCATAAATTTAGTGGGAAATTAAAGTGAGCCGCTTATCCAGCGACTCAATCGGTGTACCTGTTTTTATAGGTGCGCTTTTTTGATAGAGCTTGTTCAGCAGAGAGTTTGTCACGGCCCGGCGGCTAAAAGCGTAAGTGACATCCTCCGGCTGAATGCGTTTTTTCTCATCCTCCAGAATGCCGTCCGCAAAACCGAGCTCGATTGCTTTGTTGGCGTTGAGCCACGTTTCGGCATCCATGAGATGAGAGATTTTTGCGCGGGACTGCCCGGTCTTGATTTCATAGGCATTGATGA
>CAZNQV010000075.1:0-2387 GCA_964575655.1 uncultured Muribaculaceae bacterium
TGAAAAACTCAACAAGAAAAGGCTTAGCATCGGCTTCTTCTTTTGAAGTATCAGTTATAATTCTTTCTTCAATTAAAATTTCATAAATCATTCCTTTTCTAGTAATACTTAACCATTCTAATTTAGTCGGATTATTATCTAATATTTGCTTTTTTATTTCTTCTAAATCATCAAATTCCCGCTTTAAAGTAAATTCTTTAATCCCATATGATTTTAACTCTTTTCTAACTAATTTCCTAATTTGCGAGTTTTCATGAATTATATCAATTTTTACTATATAACTAGTTAAGATATCCATTAAAGCAAAGCATAATAAAACAATAATATAGGTATAAATATGATGTTTAAAATGTTTTTTTATCCCTTCTGGTCCTTCATATTTAATTATTCTTATTTTACTAAGATAACCTAATCTTTTGACATTTTTATAATCTTTTAAATCGATTTTTATTAAAACTATATCTTTACTTAAGTAATTAATATAATAAATACTTATATTATTATGAATTAACTTGTCAATAAGTCTATTAACATACCCTTTTACTTCAATAATTATATAATTATTCATACGTCACACTGTCAATGCTACCTTCAATTAATAATTCATGAAGATGCATTTTTTTAATTAACATTCTATTACCTTTTATTTTAATTATTTTATCTTTTAATCTAACTTTAATTATATCATTATTAAAACTAATTATTTCTTGATAATTATATATATAAATATTACTATTATATAAACAAATATAATAATCATTACTACCTAAGGCATTATTAATAATTTCAAGCATTATATCACCTTTATAATTATATGCAAATAAAAAGTAACCTATTAAAGGTTACTTAAAAGTCTAATCACGCGATTTCTTTTTACGAGAATTTTTAATCATTTCTTTTTTCTCGTTTCTTTTCTTAACTCCGGGTTTATCATAATGTTTATGTTTTTTTATTTCCGAAGGGACACCAGATCTGGCAACTTGAACTTTAAATCTTTTATAAGCCCCATCAAGATTACCGTTTCGAACTTCAACTCTAGTCAATTTATTTCCCTCCCTTCAAAACTATAGATATTATAACACTCATGTTTTAATGGTGCAAGTTTTAATTTAAGTAAAACATCTTTATTAAGTATATATACAATTCATAAAAAGTATTTTAATTTAAAGGTAATAAAGTAATTATTAACTACAGCCCCATGCTGTTTTAAAAAATACTATAACAATAGCAGCTTGCACTCCTATATTATTTAATATATTACAACTTGAATGAAATAAGTTTTTTTATAATTAAATTAAATTTAAATAATGCTATATTGTATTTGATATTTTTTATTTATGATGTTGTTTCCAATCACATTATCTTTTATTTCTAATTTAATGTTATACTCTAAAAAATTATAAGAGTGAATATTTAGTTTATCTATTTGAAAGACAAAATTATTAACAGTTGATTTTAATAATAAATCTTCTAAATAATAAACTTGATCGTTAATAGTTATCTTAAAATATCTATAATCTAATTCCGAAGTTTTATTATAACTTAAAATTAAAATTCCCTCATTATTATTCTTAGAAGGATTATAAATCATAATATTAGCTTCATTTGGCTTCTTTTTAAGACCTATTTGATTATAAGTGACAAAGTCATTAGTATACCCTAGTTTTAAATCTTCTTGATAAGCTAAATACTTTTTCTTGCCATCATCATATTTTAAAGTATCATTATAATAAGTCCATAATGGAATACTAATTAAGACAAATAATAAAGTCAAAAATATTTCTATTATATACTTTATTTTGATAATATCCCCCCTAAATATGAATGATATATTAACAAAATAAGACTTAAAAGTCAATAATGGCTATTTTATAAATTGCAATAAATAAAAATACTTAAATGGTATTAAGTATTTTTTCAATTTCATTTTTGGTTTTAAATCCTACAAATGATGTTACAAGATTTTTATTTTTATATATTTCCACATAAGGAATTGACATTACCCCTTTAGAACGTGATAAATCTTGGTGTAATTCAGTATTTACTTTAATAACTTTAGCTCCTTTTAAATCTTGTAATTCTTCTAACAACATGCGACATGGCATGCACCATTCTGCATAATAATCAACTATTGTAACTTCATCGGTAAGAATATCTTCTAAGTTGCCAGTTTCTAAAGCAATCATAAATCCTCCTTATATTTTATTATTATATCCTCGGCTCCAGGAATAATAATCTTTTCGGTTTCAATTAATTTTCTAACTGTTCATACTTAAGACGCTCCTCCTCTCTCCTCCTATCCATATCTCTCATAATTTAAATCACATCAGCTTTTGACATTGTGAGTGGTTTTTCTTCTTGAGTTCTCATAGAGTCATTGGAGTTAA
>CAZNQV010000076.1:0-2255 GCA_964575655.1 uncultured Muribaculaceae bacterium
TTTGGCGATTAAATTATTATAAGGAGGTGTTTTATGCCAAGTTCAAAGATTTTAGATGAGAAAAAGAAAGTTGTTGATGAAATAAAAAGCAAACTTTCTGAAGCAAAAACGATTGTTTTATTTGACTATAGTGGACTAAGTGATAATGATGCTAAAAATTTAAGAATTAAATTGAAAGAGAACGATTCTACTTATAAAATTTATAAGAATACATTATTAAAAATTGCATTTAAAGATTTAGATATCAACTTAGATGAACAATTAGAGGGGCCAACTGCTATTGCATTTTCAAGTGATCAATTATCTCCTGTTAAAGTATTAGACAAGTTTTCAAAAAAACACAAGGCTCTAGTGCTTAAAGCGGGAATTGTTGATGGTAAAATTTCAGATAATGCTTTATTAAAACAATTAGCAAGTATTCCATCAAGAGAAGGACTATATACTATGCTTGCTGGTGGTCTAATTGGTATTGCAAGAGATTTATCAATTGCACTTGATTTGTACAGCAAACAAAAGGAAAATTAAAATGAGGGATATTATTCCTGGTGAGGAATATCATCATTTTAAAGGACAAGATTATAAAGTTTTATATATTGCAACCCATACGGAAACGAATGAAAAGTTAGTCGTATATGAATCTTTGTATAATGATCATAAGATTTGGGTAAGACCTTATGATATGTTTAATTCACTTGTGGATAAAGATAAATATCCGGAAGTTGAACAAAATTACCGTTTTGAATTAAAAAAAATAAATAAATAAGGAGGAAAATAAAATGGCAAAGTTAACAAAAGAAAGTTTTATCGAAAGTTTAAATGAAATGACTCTACTAGAAGTTAAAGAATTAGTAGATGCAATGAAGGAGGCATATGGAGTTGATCCTTCAGCTGTTGCAGTTGCTGCAGCACCTGCTCAAGAATCTGCTGAAGCTGCTGGACCTTCAAAAGTTACAGTTACTTTAGTTAATGCTGGACCTGCTAAAATCAATGTAATTAAAATTATTAGAGATGTTACAGGTTTAGGATTAAAAGAAGCTAAAGACATTGCTGATGCTGGTGGAGCTGTTAAAGAAAACATCGATGTTGCTGAAGCAGAAGAACTTAAAGCTAAATTAGTTGAAGCTGGCGCTGAAGTAGAAGTTAAATAATCAATAATTGATAATAAAAAGCCTTATGTAAATAACATATGGCTTTTGCGGTTTAAAAAGGGTGAAATATGGATCATTACTTTACTAATACCAATGTTAAAAGTAATTTGCAAAATTTTACAGTTAAAATGTTGGATAAGGAATTTGTTTTTAATACTGATAATGGTGTATTCTCTAAGAATGGATTAGATTTTGGTAGTAGATTATTAATTAATAATTTAATTAAAGAAAATCTGTCTGGAGAAATATTGGAAGTAGGATGCGGTTATGGGATAATTGGAATTATATTATCCTTGGTTTTGAATGTTAAAGTCGATATGATAGATGTTAATCAAAGAGCTATTCATTTAACAGAGATGAACCTAAAGCAAAACAAATCTTTAGCCAACGTTTTTTATAGTGATTGTTATGAAAATATTAATAAAAAATATGATTATATTATTACTAATCCACCAATTAGGGCAGGTAAAAAAATAGTATATAAAATATTAAGGGAAGCGAAAAACTATTTGAAAGAAAATGGTTCCTTATATTTTGTTATGCGTAAGGAGCAAGGGGCCCTAAGTACCATTAAAGATATGCAAGATATTTATAAAATTACGATATTGGAAAAAAGTAAAGGTTATTTGATAATTAAGTGTGATTTTTAGTTGACTTATTGATTAATTTATGTTAATAATATAAGTTGGCGATGTTTCATTAGGGTTAGATTTCTCTAATGGAAAATTTTATTATTTTATTTTTGGAATAGGGGTGAATTTAGTGGCTTACAAAGTAATCGATTGTGGAGACCACCGTCAAAGAAGAAGTTTTTCAAGAATTAGAAGTACTTTTGAATTGACAGACTTATTAGAGATACAGAAAAAATCGTATCAATGGTTTATAGAAACCGGAATTAAAGAAGTATTTGAAGATCTATTCCCCGTTGAAAATTTCTCTGGTACTTTATCTTTAGAATTTGGAGAATATCATTTTGATGAACCAAAGTATTCTATCAAACAATGTAAAGAAAGGTATGCTACTTTTGCTGCGCCATTAAAAGTTGAAGTTAGATTATTTAATAACGAAACTGGTGAAGTAAAAGAACAGGAAATATTTTTAGGTGAT
>CAZNQV010000077.1:0-2230 GCA_964575655.1 uncultured Muribaculaceae bacterium
CCCGGTATGGCTCGCCTTTTTGATTCTTCCCATTCTGCCCGCTGTCATGGGCACCTTTAATTATCTGCAAAATATCGGTATCTTACAACAGCAATGGTACAGCCTGTGGATGCAGCACACTCTTTTTACCTGTTATTTTTTCCTTCCTGCTATCATAGGTGTTTACTGTTCGTATTTATTCCGCCTGGAGCATCTCAATTATAACTGGAACGCTGTTATGACAGCACCCATTCCGGTTTTGTATGTTTATCTGGCCAAGCTCATATCCGCTTCCGCAATGGTTTTGCTCACCCAAGTCTGGATCGGTGTTTTATTCCTCATTTCCGGCAAGATTTGCGGATTGAACATGCCCTTTCCACCGGAACTTCCGGAGTGGTTTTTCTATGGCTTTATCGGCGGGATCGTGATCTGTGCTTTCCAGCTTTGCCTATCGCTGGTGATCCGCAGTTTTGCCGTACCGGTGGGGATCGGGTTGATCGGCGGCATATTAGGGCTGGTGGCGATGGCCAAGGGGTATGGGGTATGGTTCCCATATTCGCTTTTATGCCTAGGTATGCGCGCTAACCAGGCTGGCGGAGCAATGCAGTGCAGTACGGAACAGTTTCTTCTGAATGCTCTTTTCTATCTTGGGGTCTGCATTATCTTCGCCGTCCTATGGTTGAAAAAACGTGATGTGGTTACGGGGTAGAACATGGAACCCGGTACAATATCATCGTTTTTGATCGCTGGGGTATGGTTCAAATATATCCCATGCCTTGGTCAACCAGGTGACAGGTTCCATGGCCAGATACACTTGCGAACAAATGATAGGCCGCTCATCATTTTTTCAGGAGGTAATCCGTCAGGGTAAGCTGGCGGCTCTGACGAGTTCCAATGTCCTGATTACCGGAGAAAGCGGGACGGGCAAGGAACTTTTCTATTGAATGTATTGTCCAATATTGCGACTGAGGTTTTTGTGAAAGAGAGATTGCTGCCTCTGATGCCACCAGAACAAAGTTTGTTACAAAAAAACCTTAAAACAGTAATAGAAAATGCTGAACGACAATTGGGGCGCCGTTATTTATAGCTATGAGTCAGCTCAAAACATATGTAGTTTTATGAAAGAAGAACACAAAGGGCTATGAATAAAGTAGTGATTTGTTTATCATTGATGACCTAGATGCTTTTGCGAAGGCATTTAATATTTGAAAAGGCTGTGGATGACTGCCCGGAAACGGTGAAACAAACAAATCAGTAAAATTGAAGCATATGAAATTATCAAAAAAATAATGAATGGTAAATCAATAACGGCCTTGGCGGTCTTTATCGCAGTTTAAACTCGAGGCCTCCATACCATCGTATTGTAAAGCGGCAGAAGAATCTTCATCATTCTTATACTCTTTGCACTGATTGTCTCTTTGGTTTTAGGACATCATTATCAGGTCCAATTATAGTTTGGCGAGCTAAGCGATGCTCAAGTCTTTGCTTTATGGATTATTCTCCAACCTTTTAGCCTGGCCAGCAGAAGAAATCTCTCCAGAGGAGGCGCTGGAGATTGCCGAAGCAAGAGCAGAGATTGAGGCTGGTAAGGGAATAAAGGCGGAGGGTGTATGGCGTGAGCTTGGAATTTAAGATAAGGTGGTGAAAATATGGCAAACAGTTTAATACAAGAAGAAATATCAAAAGAATTGGAGCATCTACCCTTTGATAAACAGAAAAAGGTTCTTGAATTTGTACGTTCATTGGTTAGCCCACCAATTACCGGAGTTACTGGTAAAGAGCTATTAAAGTTTGCCGGTACATTAGCAGATGACCAAGCGTGTGAAATAAAAGAAATTATTGAGAGGGATTGTGAGAACAGGGTGACAGGGGGACAAGGGACCGACTCACGCACATTTCCGTCTTCAGTATATTTCTAAATATTGAAATATACCAAAATTTGAGTATAATAAAAAAAACAATATGGGGGATACCATGCTGAACTATATGACCGTGAAGGAAGCGGGAGAAAAATGGGGTATCGGTAGCCGGATGGTAACGCTGTACTGTGCTGATGGGCGGATTGAGGGGGCAGAGAAAATGGGCAATATGTGGCTGATCCCCAAGGACGCAGAAAAGCCTGAAGACGGCAGGTATAAAAAGGGGATAAAAAATGGAAAATAATATGGAAGACAGGCAAAACAACATTGTAGAATCGTTTCAATCGCTCTTTGGAAAACAAGAACTCCTTGCGAAAGTAATCGAGTTTTTT
>CAZNQV010000078.1:0-2204 GCA_964575655.1 uncultured Muribaculaceae bacterium
TGATGAGTACGGACATAGGAATCAAACTTCTGGGCCGTCTTGAGGAATGCGAGCGCAACGAACATCCAGAGAAATATACTGCCCTGTCCTGTGGAAAGCGCGCCGCCGTTGCCGACGAACTGGCCGACAGTGGAATTAAACGCTCTTAGGAACCATACGTTCAGCACTAATAGCAGGAGTTGTGAGCCCACCATGCGCGTCCAGCCCTTTCTCACACCGCTATCTTGATGTCCATTTCGATGCAGATAAGCTTGTTATCAGCCAAGTCAGGTTTTACATACGGAGCTACGTCTTTTTACAGGTGCAAACGCCTGTACTGGGAAATAAAACTCTTAAAATAATTGTTGAAATACAATAACTAACGCTACCTCTATTAGTATTTCAGAGAAGTCCCTTTAACGTTCGAATTACATGGTGTTGCTAATTACCACAATGCTGTTCTCAACGGTGTTCTGCCCATATATATTGAGCAGCTACAAAGCTATTATACTACATCCTGCCATGTTTTGTCTTTTTCAGTATACGCTTTTAGTAAATAATCTATTGATTGAGCAGTAATTCACTTCTTCACATACGTCTGATTTCTGCTTGTAGGCTTATCCGGCATACTCATAGCAATCAAGCCCATTTCAAGCGCGGGGTTAATATAGTGCTTCCGGAGGGTTTCCTTTGATTTAAGGTTCAATAGTTCCATAATGCGTTTGGCCGTATAGGGAACATCGTATTCCATCGCATCAAGCAGTCGCCTGACATACTCGCTTACCTGCGCGTCGCTTGAGCTTGCCTGCTGTAAATAGAGATCCAATGTCTCGCTGATCTTTTCAAGCATGAATACTACGAAGCTGTTCGAGCTGCCTTCGCTGTGGCATTTGGAGATTGCTTCATAGTATTCGGACTGAAACGCATGAATTCGGCTCTCAATGGGAAGATATTGGAATACGGAATTCCATTCACAGAGCAAGCTTGTCTGCCAGAGCCGCGCCATGCGCCCATTCCCATCCGCAAACGGGTGGATAAACACAAACTCATAATGGAATACCGAGGAAAGGATGAGCATATGCACGTACCCCCTTGACTCCTTCATCCATGAGAACAGGTCTTCCATAAGGCTGGGCACACGCATTGCCGGCGGCGCCATGAAAATGCAGCGGTCGCCGTCAAAAACACCTTCTTCTCCAAGACGAAACTGTCCGCTCTCATCGACGGTGAGATAAGTCATGATTCCGTGCATGCGCTTCAGCTCGTCTATGGAAAAAGGATCGAAGCTGCCGAGTTCATCGTAAGCCTTGTATGCGTTCTTAACCTCTTGGATCTCTTTTTCAGGCCCTATAACGGTTTTGCCGTCGATAACGCCGCGAACAGCATCCATAGACAAAGAGTTTGCTTCAATGGCCAGTGATGAATGGATGGAGCGGATACGGTTATTGCGCCGCAGGTGTGGCTTCGCATCCAGGCTTTTATAGCGGTCAAGTCTGCCTATTTTCTCCGATATATCCGAGACAAGGCTGACCATGCTATTGGTTATCGTAAACGGGGGTTGGTAACTTACCATGCTCTCCACCTCCTTCATGTTTTATTATACCCCAAAGTCATCATGCTCTGCAATATCTTGCGTATTATCTTGCGTATTATCTTATGGCTGAATGGAATATAGAGCATGCGAAACGGTGCAGAGCATGGTAATTCTGCATTTGCCTTAACTGTTTTGAAAGAAGCTCATTACAGCACTTCCAACAAACTCATCACCTCGATCCAGCTATCCAGCTCGGCTGCCGGCGCAGACCAGAGCCTGATGGAAATGATGTTCAGCGCTTGCTGCCGGAGCCTATAATACTGCCTGTCCGAAATATGCAACTTGGAACAGATCTCGACGACCATAAGCCGCTCTGGGGCAATATAGGTCAGATAGATGATGTTGTAGAGCATATCGCCGTTTTGTGGCTTGTCGCGCAGTATGGAGACTGCCTCGTTCAATCTGTCCATCATGCTGCGGGAGAGCCGCATGCTCTGGATGCGGTTCTCCAGGCGATAGTTGTCCAGGTCGATCTCCGAGTTCACCAGATTGATGAGCGTATCAAGGTCATGCAGCGGGGCGTCGAGCTCCTCAGCGATGGTATCCGGGAAGCATTGCAGCATCCATCGGATATCGCGGTAGCTGCGAAGCAGAAGGAGCGTGTTATGGTGCATATTGCGCCGCTTCTCCT
>CAZNQV010000079.1:0-2177 GCA_964575655.1 uncultured Muribaculaceae bacterium
TACTTTTCATATCTTGGGTCAGCCAAAAAGCCAATTTTTTTTAATAATTCACTTCTAATAAGAATGCAATGACCTGGCATCGATGCGGGAATCTTTTTAAAATATTTTATACCACCGCCATTTACTTTTATAAATTTTTTGACTCCAACAGCTAAGTCGTTCGTCTTAAAGAAAGCCCTTAATTCCTCTTTGGGTTGTGGTATCGACATCTGATCAAAGAACTCCTTTGAATCCCTTGAATCAACATAATGTTTTGTATATTGCGAAATTCTTAATGGCCCAACCGCACCAATACTACCATCACTTTCAAGCGTGCCTACAAGTTTCTCCAACCAACTATCCCAAAAATATAAATCATTGTCACACTTACAGATGTATTTTACTTTCAAGGTTCTAGATATCTCAAAAGCTTGATTCAGTGCCATAGGTGCGCCAATATTGCTATCGTTTAAACAACATATTATTGATTTGCAATAATTACCTTGTGATTTCAGACCTGACAGATATAGTCTTGCTTTTCTTTCGGACCCATTATCAACAATCGTTAGGTAATAAGGAATCTTTACTGTATCAAAAATACCCTGAATTGTTAGTTTTGTATACTTAAGTGCATTATAACTTAACACTACTATGTTAACTTCTGGCTTTTTCACAATAAGACCCCTTCCCTAAAAGGTAATAATTAAAATTCTTCTCCTTATTATTAAGTTCTCTTACTTGCTTTTCGGGGTTAGTTTTTGAAAAACAATAAATCGCCGGCCCCATAGAGCTTACAGAGGCAAAACCAAATTCTTTTTTCATTCGATTTAGCATTTTCTTAACAATATTGGCCTGAATATGTTCTTCAAGTGGCTTTGTGCCAACAGCCGTAACGGATTTCATGCCATTAATAAAAACATCGTAGTCTTCTTCGATGATGCCCGGAATAATATTATCTATCACTTCATATGATATCTTGTAAGAGGATTCTTCTTTGTCTGGAAAAACGTTGTCCCAAAAATTCTTTTCAACCTCACCAAACATTGACTGAAGTTTTATTGGCACAGCAATAATAGTATAAAACGGAAAATTATTAATTCGATAAATAGTTGACGCAGGTTTTTCATGATGAATACTAAGTCCTTGGTTTATAACTAGCCCTGTATTATCGCTCGCAATCCGACAACCGGTTTCTAATATGAAACCGGGGTTAAATAATAGATTCAACCCCAACGTAGAAATATGCCCTATGCCCAACATAAACAAATCATACTGAGATAGTGTTTTCCCCGAAAGTTTGGCGCAACAAAGCAGTATACCTCCCGATATCTGAGTACTTATGCCGATTCCAGTGTGATTTTTCAATGTCTGGTTACAATTAACCTGTATGCTGTAATAATTAGCCTCATTAATGTATTGGCGTAACTTATCAAGATCGGCAACAACGTCAATACTACCAAGATCAATGTTGCTTTCTAATGAATCATTGTCGACTGATGACCTTGATACATTAATCGTAATCGGCAAATTATCAATCGACAGACCCATGGAACCATGTTTGATAATACCTGAGACTAATGACAAATCTAAGCTAAACATATGTATACGCGGATAAACTTTTAGTGAGCAAAATCCGTCAAGCTCAACGAATTGAGGTAAAATACCAATAGTGTTTATAGCGTTAATGCTTGCCATAGTATACCTAAACTTTCTGCTAGTTAATTCAGTTAAAAAATTTCTGAACTATTCATATGCTTACTACTAGTAATAGATTCTCATATGATCGTATTTTGCTATTTGCAATAAAGTAAAACTAATAGCTCAAATAACCACTGTTATTATAATGAATTTTAATATATTTTGCAACATAAGATAGTAAACTAAAAAATCTTTACATATCTGACAATTAGACATATAGTTAACTAAATGAAAGAGACGAACACGAGCAGTGATGACTCGTATGATGCAATAATCGTCGGATCTGGCATTGCCGGATCTGTAATTGCGAATATGTTAGCTAAAAAACTAAAAAAAATTCTTATAATTGAAAAGATGCACCATATCGGTGGAAGCACTTATGAAGAAACACTCCCAAATGGCATGAGAATACAAAAATATGGTCCCCATATTTTTCATACTGATAGCGAGGAGGTCTACAATTATATAATACAATTTGGTCAGTGGTATAATTACAGACA
>CAZNQV010000080.1:0-1179 GCA_964575655.1 uncultured Muribaculaceae bacterium
ACCTCACAGGTTTTTGCCAATTTCTACATGCACCAATTTGATGCTTTTATCAAAAAAGAATTAGGATTGAAATACTACGGGCGTTATGTAGATGATTTTGTAATCGTGCACCCCGACAAAGATTATTTAAAGTCACTAATTCCTCAACTTTCAGACTTTCTACTTTCAAATTTACAACTCACGCTTCATCCAAAGAAAATATACCTGCAACATTACAGCAAAGGAGTAAAGTTTTTAGGGACAGTAATTAAGCCCAACAGAATATACATTGCCAACCGCACCAAAGGTAATTTTTTCAATGCCATAGAAAAGCAAAATAAGATAGTGCTCGACAACAAACCCACTAAAGAAGAAAAGGCAGCATTTTTGAGCAGTATGAACTCGTATTTAGGTATAATGAAACACTATAAGAGCTACAAACTAAGAAAACGAATGGTCTTTAAAAGACTCTCAGGTTATTGGTTTAACCACGCATATTTGAGTGGAGGAATTGCCAAATTTGCATTGAAAGTAAGACCAGTGAAAAAGAACCAACGAAACGCTAACAGCAAGCAAGCGCCAGCCCAAATAATCCTTCGGTGAAACGTTTAATTTGTAAAAAGAATGTTATATCTTCGGAGTACGATTATTAGAAAAGTGGGCCGATCGCCTGCTTGCAAAACGATACGTTGCGTGGGTATTTTTTAGCTGTGGACGGTACGGCTCAGCCTGCCCAATTTTATAAATGCGTGATAGACAATTTATGCGCCGGTGCAAATCTCACATTTTCCATGTGGGGTATTAGCATGACCAAAGTACCGCGTTATTACGATGCCGATTTAAAAATGCTTATCGAGTTGCCGGATGGTACATTGTTGGTTGAAAAATAGGTAACTCTGAAAAACATGCAAGGCTATTGGGAGCAGTTTTTGTTGAATTTTACGTTGCCTGCAGGTCAAGATAAAGTTATTTTTAAAATCATTAACAACAGTGGACAAACGAAGGGAAACGATTTTGCGCTTGACGATATTGAAGTTCGCCTTTGTATGCCGCCGGTAACAATTATGGCTAAGGACACGGTGTGCATAGGTTCTTCTACTACCTTTGAAGGTGTTTTTACCAACGATGGCACATTTAATGAGCCGTTCGAATACCGTTGGCTTTATAGTCCAACAGGAAATTTAACTTCACAAGAAGATT
>CAZNQV010000080.1:1189-2148 GCA_964575655.1 uncultured Muribaculaceae bacterium
AATTTGACTTTATCGAATCTCACTTCGTCTCAAACAGGTTTTTACCGTTTGGCGGTGGCAGGAGCGGGTGGTATTGACAATGAAAATTGTCGTGCTATGAGTGACCTTTTTCCATTGACGGTCAAAGAGTGCGATGTGACAACGACAACAGCTCATCTTTCTGCACTGACCGAAATGGTTTGTCAAGGTTCAATGGTTCATATTTTTGCTGATATTCAGGCTGCTACCGATATGCAGCCTCCTTTAGTGTGTCAATGGCAAACAAGTTCGGATGCCGTAACGTGGAGTGTGGCTAGCGATTGGCAAATTTGTACGGCTGATAAAATTGAAGATGTACAGTTAGACATATTCATAACGGAATTGACCTATTTTCGTTTGGTAATAAAGGAACAAGCGGCTGTTTATCCTTCCGATTATCATGTTTTTTCGGATACGCTGATGATTGTAGTAATGCCAAGTTACATAAAAACCAATTCAATAAGCGGTTGCAATTTTGTGCAATTTGGCGATTCGATTTATCACGAAAGCACGGTTGTGACTGACTCACTGGTAACTGTTTCGGGTTGCGATAGTGTTATTGTAACAGAGATAACTGTGATGCCATACAAAATTACTTGGAAAGAGCCGTTGATTGGCTGTGATTCAGTAGAATTTGATGGCAAATTATATTTTGAAACGATTAATTTGTTCGACACATTGCAAACGGTATTGGGTTGTGATAGTGTAGTTATACAGCCGATAATGGTTCATAGTTCTGTATTTAAAGAATATTGGATATCTGCTTGTGGATCGTTTGTGTGGAAAGGGAATGTTTACAATGAAAGTGTGGATGTAATTGATTCATTGAAGACACGTTTTGGTTGCGATAGCGTTGTGATGTGCCATATTACCATTAGACATCCCGAATTTAGAGAAATCACCATTGAAGGTTGCGATACTGTAATGTACAAGGACAAAAT
>CAZNQV010000081.1:0-2048 GCA_964575655.1 uncultured Muribaculaceae bacterium
TTTCCTTACCGGATGCTTTAAAATTAATAAAAATCTATGGTAGTTATATTAAAGATATTGTAATTAATAATATTTATGATTTAATGAAAGATATTGAATTTAAAAAAATTGATAATATTTTTTTATTATCTAATTCAAGAGAAGATGAAAGAAGAATAAAGGCTTTAATTATTCAAAGTATGAAAGAATTAACTTTTCATAACGGAGATATCTATTTAGATAAAATTGAAATAATAATGCATTTACAAAAAACATATAATATAGAAATAAATATTAATAATCACTTGGAAAATTTAGCTATCAAAAAAAAAATAATTATTGATAATGATGATTATTATTTAACAAGTGATTATTTAGATGAAGTATATAATAGTAATTGCATAACTAAACTCATAAATAAAAAATCTTATATCTTAAAAAAGTTTCCAAAGTATTTAAAAGAAATTGAAAAAAAATTCAATATTTGTTATAGCCCAGAACAAGCTCAGGCTATAAAAAATGCTTTAGAAAATAATATTTCAATCATAACGGGGGGACCCGGTACGGGAAAAACTACTATTATTAAAGGTATTATCGAAATTTATAAAAAAATATATAATTTATCTTATCTAGAAGATAAAATTTTATTATTAGCACCTACGGGAAGAGCTGCAAAAAAAATGGTAGAATCAACTGGTTATCAAGCCAGTACTATTCATCGTTTTTTAAAATGGGATAAAGAAAATAATATATTTAATATTAATGAATTTAATAAACAATATTATAAATTAATAATTATTGATGAAGCCTCTATGATTGATAATCATTTACTAGCTTCTTTATTTAGAGGGATTGGATTAAATACCCAAATTGTTTTAGTCGGTGATGAATATCAACTCCCAAGTGTCGGACCTGGTTTAGTTTTAAATGATATTATAAATACTAACTTGATAACTCATATTAGTTTAAAAAATATTTATCGGCAAAGTGAAGATTCTTTTATTCCTTTACTTGCTAAAGATATTAAAGAAGTAAATATCAATGAAAGTTTATTAAATAAAAGAGATGATTATAATTTCATTGTAGGATCTAGTAATAAAATTAAAAATATTTTAAAAGAAGTTCTTATTAAATCGAAAAATAAAGGTATAAATGAAAGCAAAATTCAAGTATTAGTACCTATGTATAAAGGAGAAAATGGAATAGATAATTTAAATATTATTATTAAAAATGTCTTTAATCCTCAAGAGATGCAAAAAAAAGAATATAAATACGGTCATACAATATTTCGTATCGGTGATAAAGTATTAAATTTAGTAAATGATTTAGATTATAATATTTCCAATGGGGATATAGGTTATATTGTTGAGATTGATTCTCATAATAAAGAAGTATTAACAATTGATTATGATGGTAATATTGTGCCTTATAAAAAAGATATGTTAAATACCATTATTCACGCCTATGCAATCAGTATCCATAAAAGTCAAGGAAATGAATTTGATCATGTAATTATGCCTATTTCGATGGCTTATAGCCGAATGTTATATAATAAATTAATTTATACTGGGGTATCAAGAGCCAAAAAAAGTCTAATAATTATTGGGGACCCAAAAGCTTTTGAAAAAGCTGTTTATAATAATTATAGTGTTATTAGAAAAACAAAATTAAAGCAAAAGATTTTGAATAATATTAATTAATTAGGTTAAAATATTATTAAGGAGTTGAAAACATATGAAAACAGTAAATAGCATGTTTATGTTTGCCGTCGGAGCTGCTATAGGGGCAGGTGCCTATATGAGACTGGAAAACTTATCCAAAAATAAATATCAAGTTAAAAAACATGTAAATAACGCTATTGATAGCATGGCAAGTACAATAAAATAAAATATTCTAAAAAGAATATTTTTTTTGTATATATTTAATAATAAGTAAACATTATAAATATATGAACTATATAAAAAATATTAATTTATTAGATTTATTTTTAGTTTTAGTTAATATCTTATTAATTATTTTTATTGTCGAAAAATTTCAAATTTTAGGGTTTTGTTATACAATTGCAACTT
>CAZNQV010000082.1:0-2031 GCA_964575655.1 uncultured Muribaculaceae bacterium
AACTTGCCATGTTTCCGGAACGAATTCAGCACTTCCTTGAACATCTAATCTTTGAGTTAATGCAGCATATCCAATTGCTCCAAAAAATAATGATGTTAATGTTGCAATTACTGCTGCAAATACTAATGTTTTTTTGTTAGTCATACCTTTTACCTCTTTCTAATTTAAAAAGGAAATCTTTTTAAATGGATTATATTTAAACCTATTATAAATAGGGTTAAACCATATTATATTTATTGAGAACTGTATATTAAATATGAATCAAGCCCAGTGATTAATACTTTATTAGTTGGTACTTTAGGAGCTGAACTTAAATATTCTAATTTTAATTTTACTTTGACTGATGTTTGTTTTTTTAATTGATCATTAATTTTAATATCATTTCCAGCTACCAAACCATTTATTGCCAAATCACCACTCTCATATTTTAAATTATATACTAAATATTTGCTACATACAATACTTTCGTCAAGTAATTTTGTCTCATTTGTTCCTTCGCAAGCTGGGTTACCTAAAACATAAGTAGTTAATATTGAATCTAAATGTCCAGAATTGTCGATATTAAAGGTAAATTCGGCTGATGATCCTGGTCTTATTAAAGAAATTTTATAGTTGGTAATCATTGTATCAGAAAGTAAAGGCAAAGTGTCAACTAACGCTCCATTTTTTAAATTTGGCTTGCTTAATGATTTTGGATTAAAATCTACTCTCCAACTTTCTGGAGCAAAATCAGTACTTCCTTTAACATCTAATCTTTGAGTTATAATTGCATAAACTATTGAACCACTTATACTAGAAGTTACTAAAGTAATTAAGATAGTATAAAGTATTATTTTCTTACTTATCATGCTTCACTCCTTAAGGCTGTAAAAATGTTATTGTGGCATAACCATTGCCTGATCTAGATCCTGATGTAGTACTTGTTCCTCCCATATGGTAATTAGAAGAAACATTATAACCAGATGGAGTCGATGCTCCTGATTTCCATACAAAACTAGAACCACCGCCACCGGCACCGCCGTTACCATTATCAACACATGTAATTAATCCGGTTGATGAGTTATTACCGGCACCTCCACCATACCAGCCCCCGCCGCCGCCACTTCCAGTATAAGCAGTTCTAGCAGTTGATGGAGCAACATATACATGGGAATATCCCCCAGTACCAAACCCACCATTTTTTTGATTAGCATCTCTTTCATTTATGCCTGTTGTTCCAGCTGATCCACCAGCAGTTTGGGTACCACCTTTACCCCCGCCGGTGCCACCACCACCATCGGTTCCCGTTGTGCCACCACCAGCCCCACCATTTATTCCGGTTCTAGAAGAACCACCACCACCACCGCCAGCAACTATTAATCGTTCATAATAAGTAGTACCACCAATTCTAATATCAGAAGCACCACCACCTGATCCACCACGAACTGCTGAAGATGAACATAAATAGTTTTGTCCACCACCACCACCACCATTAAATGTTGCAGGAGCATAATTTCCGCTACTATATTTAATCCCTTGTTGGCCAATATAAGCATATAAAGTTGTACCTGATGTTAACCATACAATACCAGTAGTATAGCCACCTTTGCCACCAACTCCGGAGTCTGAATTTTGGCCATTACCACCTTCTGCTCCCCAAACCTCAACTTTATACCAGCCGGTATAAGGGACGCTATCTGATTGTTGCGATCCTGTATAAGAGAAATTTTTAATATATGAAGCAAGTTGAGCTTTAACATATACTCTTCTTAATAATTTATATTCAATACTATTATAAGTATAAGTATAGGTTATTATATAAGTGCCTGCCGTACTAGTATTTACTGTTCCCGTTGTAGTTACATTAGCGGAATTATTAACTCCATTAATATATAAACTAGCTCCACTTTCTGTATAAGTGCCCCCAATATTTAATTCAATATCGGCAGAGCCATTTAAATAAAATTTTATTTTATTTAAAGATGGCTTAGTAAAGGTTATTCGGGCATAGCCATCACCAGCATTCCCTGTCATATTTCCAGTACCATCATA
>CAZNQV010000083.1:0-1994 GCA_964575655.1 uncultured Muribaculaceae bacterium
TGCTGAGGAATATAAAGAAGATGAATTACAAGAAAAAGCAATCAATAATATTGAACAACAGTTATATTTTGTTAGTGAAACCAATCACTCAAATAACAAAATAGGAATGACTGAAATACTTTATCGTTTAAATCATTTCTATAAAAATAATTTAAGTGAAATAAACAAGGACATTCTTATGGCACTTGATAAATTCAAAGAAGTTGGAGTTACTTTAACCTTGAAAGATTTTAACTATAGTGTTCACGGACAAGAGTACATGAAAAACTTCTTTGATACATCGCTTGAAGAAACAGTTACAAGACAATCGTTAAAAACATGTTTTGAAAAAATATATTGGCAGTGTCCTAATTTGATTAAATATATTGAATTAAATTTTCGAATGTTGTATACAAAAAACGAAAAATACTTTGATTTATATGTAAAAGATCAAATTAAAAAAATGCTAATCGAGCAGGATTTAAATAGAGAAGGTATCTTAGAAAAACTATATCAATTAAAAAGAAAACAAGATGAAGAAAAAAATCCTAATAAATATTTAATTTTAAATGATTTTCTTCTTGGTAATCATAAAATAGACGATTACCAAGAGGAAAAGATTATTCAATTATATACAAATTTAGTTAGTAAGAAATTGAATAGTCTTACCGAATATCAAACATATAATCACGAATTAAACAAATTATCAAATACTTTGATAGAATATCGACTTTATAGTAGATTTTCATATATTATAGATGCAGTTAAAACTATATATAATGAAAAAGATAAATATAAAGATATAACAAAAAATACTCAAAAAGAGATTAGTAAATTAGAAAATAAAATATTAAAAACTAATAAGAAAATTATTAAATTACAACAAAAGAACAAATCTAAGAGTAAAATTGAAGAGTTGATGTTAGAAGCAAATACTAATTTGTTAGCGGTAAGTAAGTTATATGAAGAGAAAGATCAAAACATTATTGGTGAAGAAATTTATTTATCAATTAAACCGAACAATACATTGCTAGATATATTAAAATTTGTTTATGCTCGTTATGATTATTTAGTAGAAGCAATAAAAGGACATTTGGAAGAAAAAACGGAAGAAAACATTTTAATTGAAATAAATGATCTAAAGAATTTTATCTATAGTCCTTACAATTATTATGTTGATAACATAATATTCCTTGATGAAATTGATATCCCGATGGTCATTAGTGATCATTATAAATTACTAAATATCAATGTTTCAAAAGATGACATTAGTAGTGGTGATGTTGATAGTATTAATGATAGTATCAATAAAATTATGTTATATGGCGAGTTGATAAAATTGAATTTAACTAAGGAAGATATAGAATTTATATGTGAAGTTAATAAAAAAATTAAGTTAGAGGAGTATATTTAAATTGCAATTGCATATTGACAAAGACTATGTTACAATTTAAATGGTGGTAAGATATGAAAAAAGGATTAAAAATATTATTAGGAGTTATAATCGCTATATATTTAACAGTTGTTATTTTCTTAACAGTTTGTTTATTGAATTACAATAAATATAACATAACTGAATTTAAAAATAGTTCATTAATAATTGTTGAAGATGATGCACTAGCTCCAAAATACACAAAAGGAAACTTAGTTGTAGTAAAGAAAAGTAAACCAGAAGAAATAAAAGTAGGGGATGAAATTTTCTTCTACAATACATATGAAAACCAAGTTAGTGTTAGTTACACAGAAGTAATTGCTACTGAAAAAATTACTGAAGAAGAAACTACTTATACATTAAAAGGTGATAAAAAATTATCAAGTTCTAATGTAATAGGTAAGGGTGAAGGTAGCAAAGTATATAAAAGTGCAGGAAAAACACTAAAAACATTATCTTCAAGATGGGGATATTTATTCTGCATTGTAGTTCCAATTTTATTAGCGTTTATTTATGAAATTTATGCTGTAGTAAAAGAAATTAAACATCCAAAAGAAAAAAATAAATAAATTATATGAAAAAG
>CAZNQV010000084.1:0-1987 GCA_964575655.1 uncultured Muribaculaceae bacterium
TTGGCTGATGCATAAACTGAAGTTCCTTCTGAATTACCACCAATATCAATGGCATTATGCCAAGAACTTTTAGCACCTGTAATAGGATGAATTCGGTAGCCAAAATAACTAGTAATCGTTCCCTTTACAAGAGGTTTACTAAAGCCAGTATCACCATGCATATTAATACAAGATATTATATTTTGACTTTCACCGCAGCCAAGATTAACTAAATAATTAATATATTCTTGGGTTGAAACCACTTCATTTTTTATTGCGGCAGCATCTTCAACATAATCATCATATTGATCACCTAAAGACATAACACTTTGTTCCAGCTTCGCAATTTCATTTTTAAGAACTGCTTCACGCGCAGTTAAATCTTTTTGCAATTGAATATTCTGATCAATTTTTTCTTCCCAAGTATTAATTTTTTGGGTATTATCAGCCGCTACTTGCTCAATAATAGCATATCGATAAACTAAATCAGCATAATCTTTAGCATCAAGAAGATATTCTAAATATATATTATTACCCATTGATTCTTGAAGAGCATTCATTAGACCTTTAATACTTTCTTCAGTTTTGGCAATCTCAATATTTAATTTTTCTATTTCTACTTTTGCTTCATCAATTTCTTTTTCATTTTTTTTAATTTCGTCCTGAGAATAATAAATATTATTTTTGGCATTATTTATTTCTGATTTAGTTTGAGCGGTTTTATAATCAGCTTTTCTTTTTTTCTCTTTTAAAGCCGCTAACTCTGATCTAAGACCAGCTAAAGTATCTGCCTCACTTGCATAAACTTTACTTCCGAAAATAAATAAGCATGTAATAAATATAATAAAGATTTTAAGATATTTCATTATATCGTTAAATACCTCCTGACTGCTCTTAAACTACCTAACATTCCTACAAAAGAACCAATTATTAATAATACTAAAGAAGTAATATATATAATCGAACTTGGTTCAGCTAATTTAATAACATTTAAGATATTAGACATTTCAACTGATGATAAAGAATTAAAAGCATAAATATAACCAAAAACGGTAATTAAAATAGGCAGAATAGAACCAATTGCTCCTAATAAAAAACCTTCAATTATAAATGGTAATTTAATAACCGTATTACTAGTTCCAACTAATCTCATAATATCAATTTCATTTCGGCGACTAAAAATAGTTATTTTAATTGTATTACCAATTAGAAAAGTAGTTACTAAGATTAAACCTACAACTAATACTATTGTGGCATTTTTAACAACATCAAAAATATTAATCAGTTCATTAACCATTGACTCACCATATTTTACCGAACCAACTTTATCTATGTTTTTGATTGTCGTAGCAGTCTCATTTATATCTTTAACTTCTTTAACCTTAATTACAAATGAATCTTGTAAAGGATTTTCATCTTCACCCCAAGTTGCAACTATTTTGGCATAAGTTTCATTTTGCGATGCCAATTCTTTTTTAATATCTTCTTTAGAATTAAATTTTATATTAAGAACATTACTAACATCTTTTAAAGTATTTTCAGCTATTGTTAGTTCTTCACTAGTGATATTTTTTTCCATTAAGACGACAATTGTTAATTCATTTTCAATTTCTTTAGTAATATTATTAATATTATAAGAAAGTAAAATACCAATTGACACTAATAATAAAGTAATAATTATGCAAGTAATTGAAGCCATACTTAAACTAAAGTTTCGAAAAATACTTTTAAAACTACTAGTAATACTTCTTCCTAGGATTCTAAATACTCTCATTATATTTATAACCCCCTTTTAAATAATCCCCCTCTATTAAACCATCTTTCATAACAATAACTCTTTTTTTAAGACGGTTAACAATATCTTTATCATGCGTTGCTGTTACAACTGTTGTACCATACTCTTTATTAATCTTATTAATTAAATCCATAATTTCTTTTGAAGTATCAGGATCTAAATTACCGGTTGGTTCATCACAAATTAATAATTTAGGATTATTAACTATTGCTC
>CAZNQV010000085.1:0-1965 GCA_964575655.1 uncultured Muribaculaceae bacterium
TAGTGATGAATCTGGAGCAACTGCTCCGGAATTTCTTTTATTCTTTTTTCAATGTACGAATTTTGATTCAATTTATATGCGTAGAATAATTTAAAATAGTTTTTCAGTAGACCCTATATACACAAGGCACTGGCCAACAAACCCTTGTGTTTATGTCCGGCGGAGGAACCTGTTCTCCAATATTGGATTTCAAATCACTATATTCACTTTTAAGTGACCAATATAAAATCGTGGTAGTTGAAAAAGCAGGATATGGATTTAGTGAAGATAGCAATGTATCACGAAAGATTGATACAATCTTATACGAAACCAGGGAAGCGTTATCTTTGGCGGGCATATCCGGACCATATGTGTTGTGCCCGCATTCCATGTCGGGAATTGAGGGAATTTACTGGGCAAGCAAGTATCCCGACGAAGTAACTGCCATAATCGGGTTAGACATGGCTGTACCACAAGGGGACGGTTGTCCCCTTGTGCGCTATCAATATTTATTATTCACTTAAGAATTCATATGCTTGGTACACTAATTCATTTTTATCTTCCCATGTACCTTGAGTAAATAATATTTTTAAATCTCTTTTTTCTATAATATTATTATCATCGTCTACTTTTATATATATTCCGTTTATTATGTACCAACCACCATATGTAAAATAAATCAAATCTATAGAGGAAATAAACCTTTCATTTTTCTCCAATATTTTTTCATCTTTCAGCCTTAAGAATCTATTATATACGTCTTGCAAATTTGGATTATGTTGCTTGAGTTCTTCATAATTATATTCAGGTTCTTCTCCACAATGCCAAGGATAACTTTGCAATCTATCTATATCATCTTTTGTTAGTTGTAATGATGGAGTAAATTTTTCTGTAACTTTTGGTGTTGGTGATATTGTTTCAGTTGGAACTGGAGTTTGTGTTGGTGTTTGTGTTGGTGCTGATGTCGGTGAAGGTTGTGCTGTAGGTATTGGTGTTGGAGTGACTACTTGCTCGTCCATTGTATTATCACCGTCATTCAATTTACTATCATCAACCTTTGTATCGTTTATTTCTTTATTTATGTTATTTTTATCATTTCCTTTATTTTGTGTATTTTGTGTTTCATTATTAGTTGGTTTTGGTGGTTCACCTCCACCTGTTATATCTTTGTCATTACTAATATCCTGTGTTTGAGCAGTTGGTTGTGTAGGTATTACAGCATCTTTTTTATCGATTTTTACTGACTCTGAATCCTGCTCTGGAGTCTCATCTTTTGGTTTTAATGTAGGCTCTGGAGTTTCTTCTTTTGCCGTTGTTGTCGGTGTTGGTGATATTGTTTCAGTTGGAACTGGAGTTGGTGTTAACTTTTCTTCTTCAACTTTATCCATATCTATTACTGTAACACCGTCTTTGTCATTCGAAGCATTAAAAGAACCGCTTA
The DNA here is from genome assembly GCA_964575655.1 of uncultured Muribaculaceae bacterium. Classification (GTDB taxonomy): domain Bacteria; phylum Bacillota_I; class Bacilli_A; order RF39; family UBA660; genus DAOPMC01. The sequence continues at coordinate 1,421 of CAZNQV010000085.1, forward strand.
AGTTAGTATCTGTGTGCATTATTTTAGTAATATATATAACTAAGCAAATTAGCATTATTACTATAACAATTCCAATAGTTAAATATATATTTTTTTTCCTCATAAGTATCCTACCTACTAATTTTTCACACTATTTATTACTATATATACATACTGACCCATACTCGATTTGCCGGACACAGTAGAGTTAGGGTAAAACAGAACTGTGGAGGGCAATCAAATGAAGAGTACAGGTAAGCGTTACAACGATGAATTTAAAACGGACATATTCCGGTTGATACGGGATGATAAACGTCCAGTATCAAGCATAGTAAAGAATTTTAGTGCTAGTGACCCAACCATCAGAAACTGGCTTAAAAGCAGTAAAGATAGCAAAGATCCCGATAAGGTAAGAATAACAGAATTGGAAGCAGAACGCAAGGAAACCAAGAAAAAGTTGAGACGCTCCCTGCCACCCATGAGAATATAGGAAACACAAGGGGACGGTTCTCCCATGATAGGAATTTGCTTTTGCCATAATCAGAGTAACACATTAAAATTGACCG
>CAZNQV010000086.1:0-1919 GCA_964575655.1 uncultured Muribaculaceae bacterium
ATTTAGCATATACTCTTAAACCTGGTTTAGAAATACGTTTTAATCCAGTGATAACCCTTTCTTTTTTAGCACTATATTTTAGTGTTAAAACTAGTGTAGATTGAATTTTATCTTCTTCAACCTTGTAATCTTCTATAAATCCTTCGTTTTTAAGAATCTTAGCAATTTCTAATTTTACATTGGAAATAGGCATTGATACTTCTCTATATCTCATTACATTTGCGTTACGAATTCTCGTAAGCATATCTGCAATTGGATCTGTTACTACCATATATTTTTCCTCCTTTTCCCTTTCTACCAGCTTGACTTCTTAACGCCTGGTATTTGTCCTTTATATGCTAATTCTCTAAAACATATACGACAGATTCCATATTTTTTTAATACTCCATGAGGTCTGCCACAACGATTACATCTTGTATATTCTCTAACTTTAAATTTTTGTGGACGTTGTGATTTAATAATCATACTTTTTTTAGCCATAATATACCTCCATTATTTCTTGAATGGTAAACCTAAAAGTTTTAACAACTCATAAGCTTCTTCATCGTTTTTAGCTGTTGTAACTAAAACGATGTCCATTCCACGCACTTTCACTATATTATCAAAATCAACTTCTGTAAAAATTAATTGATCAGTTATACCAATTGTATAATTTCCTCTTGAGTCAAAGGCTCTATTTGATAGTCCTCTAAAATCACGAGAACGAGGAAGTGTTACACTAACTAATTTATCTAAGAAGTTATACATGTTTTCTCCTCTTAGTGTAACTTTACAACCTATTGCTTGACCTGCTCTTAATTTGAAAGAGGCAATAGATTTCTTGGCTTTTGTAATTACTGGTTTTTGACCGGTAATTGCTTCTAAATCGGCTAATGCTCCATCTAATAACTTAGAGTTATGAGATGCATCGCCACAACCAATATTAACTACAATCTTTTCTAGTTTTGGAGCTTGCATTACTGATTTGTAATTAAACTTTTTAACTAGTTCAGGTTGTATTTCTTTAAGATATTTTTCTTTTAAACGATTCATATTGTTTCTCCTTCCCATTATTTAGCTTTCTTACTTGCTTTTTTTACTGCAGGTTTAGCTTCCTTTTTAACTTCTTTTTTAGTTTCTTTTTTGTCGGCTTTAGTAATAACTTTTACGTTAGAAGCATCAATTTTAGCTTCACGATCAATTATTCCGCCGTTTTCACCAGCACCATTAGGTTTCATGTGTTTTTTTCTAAGATTTAATCCTTCAACAACTACTTTGTTTTCATTTTTATAAGTTTTAATTACTTTTCCTTCTTTATTTCTATCAGATCCAGTAATTATTCTTACTTTATCTCCTACTTTAACTTTCATAATGCCTCCTATAAAACTTCTTTCGCTAAAGATACTATTTTCATATAATCTTTATCACGAAGTTCCCTTGCTACTGGTCCAAATACTCTGGTTCCAACTGGAGATTTATCATCTCTAATTATAACGCAAGCATTGTCATCAAATTTGATGTAAGATCCATCATCACGTTTAACACCTTGACGAGTTCTTACGATAACTGCTTTAACTACTTTACTTTTTGGAATAGTTCCGTTAGGAGTGGCCTTTTTAATAGTACCAACTACTACATCACCAATATTACCTGTTTTTACACGGCTTCCACCTAAAACTCTAATTACTAGTAATTCACGAGCTCCAGAGTTATCAGCTACTTTTAATCTACTTTCTGCTTGTACCATATACTAATACCTCCTACAATGAAACTCTTTCTTGAATTATTTCTTTTAAATAAAAGCTTTTTGTTTTAGAAATAGGTTTAGTTTCAATAATTCTAACAACATCGCCACGTTTAGCTTTGTTTGTTTCATCATGAGCTGTATATTTTTTACTATATTTAACTCTTTTACCATATTTAGGATGAGTTTTATATGT
>CAZNQV010000087.1:0-1914 GCA_964575655.1 uncultured Muribaculaceae bacterium
AGCAAGTATTCGTGCTGGGATTGTTGTTGCAGATGAAATAGTAATAAGAGAACTAAGAAATAAAATTTTTCAGCAGATGGATTCTTTACCAAATATCCAAATTTCAGCTTTGACGGGAGCATTTAATAGTAGAGAAAGAAGATATAAGTATTATGAAAGATATTTTTCCAAAATTAGAAAAGAATACATTTATAGATATGATATTATATTAACATTAATAAATGGAATAGATTTTGTGAAAAACAAAAAAAACAAAACAAAAATTAAAAGACTTGTTTCTAAAGTTGTACCAGATAATGACTGTTATAAGATTTTAAAAAATGGAATTGCTGGACTTAAGTTAGTTAATAATATGGAACCAGAAGCTGGATTTTTTACATTAGTAGATTTTACTGAATTAAAAGGGAAAAAATATGATTATATCATAATAAATAATGATCTTGATTTACTTGAATTTTTTTATTATAGTATGAGAGTAAAGTTTTTAATTGGATCTTCATTTTCTTTTCCAAGTAACGATAAATTAGTAGGAAGAATAACTTTTGCACTTGAACCATTAGAATTAGTTAAGTCATTTTATGCTATATATAAAGCTACATTGCTTTTAAAATGAGGTGGAATATGCAATCATTAGAAGTAATTAATAAAATATTATTGATGAATAATTTAGAAGAAGTTAGTAGTTGTTATAAAATTAATATTGGTTTTAATAATAAAATTTTATCAATTAATAATAAATATATTCTAAAAATATGCTATAATGAAAATAGAGAAATAGAGTTTTTAAAAGAGATAAATTTTTATCGCCAAAATAATGATGAATTTATTCCTAAATTAATTGCATATGATTATACAAAAGAAGAATTTCCTTTTTGTTATATGATACAGAAACAAATTGTTGGTAAAAATCTTTATGCAGTTTGGTCCGAATTATCATTTTCTGCAAGGAAACAAGCGTTATATAATTTATTAAAAGTAATGGATATTTTACATCATAAAAAAGTTGATTATGTTGATTATGTTAAAGTAATTGATTCTGAATTTAGTAAATATTTAAAAATAATTATTGAAAATTCAATTTTGTCTAGTTTCAAAATAAAATATTTACAAGGTTTAAAGGAAGCTCTTCATGATAATTACAGCACTCATAAACTGTGTCTTATACATGGCGATTTGCAATTTAATAATGTTATATATTTACCCGATGGTGAAGTTAAAATTGTGGATTTTGAACATTATGAAGTTGCACCAATTGAAAAAGAGTTTGCTTCACTTTATAGGATGTCAGAAGATCCACAATCTTTTATGCAAGAGGGAAATCATTGTAAAATAGATGAAATTGGTTTTCATTATGTAAAAAAGTTTTTTGAAGAAAATTGTAAAGAAATTTGTAGTGCACCAAATTTTGAAAATAATATGCTAATTTATGAAATATTAAATGCAATTAGATGGATTGTTAAATATCCTGATTATCCAAAATATCACAATACTTTATTTGCAAAAAGCAAAAAATTAACAAAAAGTAAGTAATTAAAAAAATATATATAGATTAAAAATGGGAGGGAATTTTTATGAAAAAAATAATAACAAATGTCGATAATCTTAAAGAAGAAGATATGACAGAATTAGTGAGAAAGGTGAAAATTTTATTAATAAATTCAAAAAATGAATTAATGTTAGGATATTCTCATAATGAATATCAATTTCCCGGTGGTACACAAGAAGCGAACGAGGAGTTAATTGATACAATTAATAGAGAAATAACTGAAGAAACTGGAATTAATTTGAATTTAAAAAAATTAAATGCTTTTGCTTGTGCAATTGGTTATTATAAAGATTGGCCAAAAGAAGGTAAAAACAAAAAAATTGAAATATATTATTATGAAGTTAAAACAGATGAAAAACCAAATTTGG
>CAZNQV010000088.1:0-1912 GCA_964575655.1 uncultured Muribaculaceae bacterium
ATGAAGAAGGAGTTATATTTGATCTCCTTACCAGTCCCATTGAATTTAAGGGTAATGAAGAAGGGCGTGTTACCTCTATGATTTGTCAGCGCTATGAACTGGGAGAACCTGATGAATCAGGTCGGAGAAGACCCGTACCCATAAAAGATGATGTGTTTGAAATGAAAGTAGATACAGTAGTCATGTCGATTGGTCAAGGTCCGAACCCCTTGGTGCAACAGACTACACCTGATCTGGAAACTAATAAATGGGGCAACATTGTCGCCGACGAAGATGGACGTACCTCCAAAGCCGGCGTGTTTGCCGGTGGAGATATAGTGACTGGAGCGGCCACGGTCATTTTGGCTATGGGAGCTGGCAAGAAAGCTGCCAGCGCTATACACGAATATTTGCAAAGTAAATAGACTGGGTGGCCCCTGGTAAACGTAGGTCTCCGGTGCTTTGAACGCCATATTCTCTTCCCCTTATAATAACTGATTGATTAAATATTCTTTAATAATCTAACAAATTCCTTTATAAAGTGAGGGGTACGGGCAGCGAATTCACGGCAGCAAGCGATTAAGGGGGGCGATACCCATTACCCGCGCGTTTTCCTAATAAAGGTAGGTCAATACAATTTCTTTTGATTGATCTACCCAATAAACATCGAACCCCAGATTCTCAGTTATAAACCTCAAAGGCAGCATGATACGGCCATTACTGATCAGGGGAGTCAACAGGGCGTTGTTGGGATCAATAGATATGCGCTCTCCGTTGATCCGAGCCGTATTGCGTCCCACCCATAATTCGATCACCTCCCCATCACAGGAAATAGTAGCTTTCTTTTGATAATCGTTCCAGTCCACATTGGCACCAATAGATTCCGCGAGAAATCTGATAGGAACCAGGGTGCGTCCCTCGATAATGAAAGGAGCTGTATCCATACTTTTTAGGGTCTGGTTTACAGAGTATTTTTTGTTGCCCACCTGCAACTTGACCACCACTGATTGATTTTCATCATAATAATCGTCAGATGACCAGCGATCGTCATCTGATGTAGCATAATAACTGGCAGTAGACACCGCAATTTCATCAGAATAATCGGAATCCCCCAAGAGGTGATAAGCCTGCACCCGATAATGATAGCGTGTATATCTATCCAACCCGGAATCGGTAAAGGTCCTGGTTCTAAAACCGACGTTGGCAACTGTCACCCATGAACCGGTGTTACTGCGCCGTTCGACACGGTAACCTAGAGCTGGGAAATCACCCTGATCCCAGGTCAGATTGATTCTGGAATAAGAAAGAACTGCGGCTTCAAGGTTAGTGGGAGCATTGCCTCTTAGATAGGCTTCTGGTCTTTTGTTATGCCGATCTCTTGATCCATAATCATCTGTATAAACGTGGACTTGGTTGGAAGGTGGGGACGATCGACCGTCTCTCCATGCTCGGACCCGATAGGTATAAGAAGTATCTGGTGAGACCGAGTCATCGGTATACTTGGTAACATTATCTCCTACGGTGGCAATTTTCCGGAAAGAACGATCAGATGTCTTGCGTTCTATGGATATAGCCGTTGCTTGGTTGCGAGGATTCTTCCATGTTAATCGCACTTCTTCACCTGAATTAGCAGCCCTTAAGCCATAAGGAGCCTCCAATTCCGCACGAGAAACGTATAAGCTGCTATCCTTGGTCCATACCCGGCAGGCTATGCCTTCGTACTGGGTACCCTGATGAAGTTTTGTGATCCAGGTATCCTGGAGGTCGGTGGAGTACCCGTGCCAGTGGTAAGCAGACGGGCAATACCATTGGTATAGAGGGACCGTCCCGGCCAGACTGCTATCTTTATCCATTACGTAACCGGCCGTCCCTTCCAAACTCCATCCGCTTCTGCTAATATGATCGTCAACCTCGCTCTGACTGGTGGTGTACA
>CAZNQV010000089.1:0-1900 GCA_964575655.1 uncultured Muribaculaceae bacterium
CTCCCCCTGGTTCCGAGGCGCAAGTTTAAGAGCCGCCCTTGACTTGCGCTTGCGCGCAAAAAAACACCCTCTTTGCGGAGGGTGTTGGTGGTTTCTGCTTTTTAGTTGAGTATGTAGACCTTGACGGTGCGGCGTCCCCAGCTTAGGCACTGGGATCGGTCTTCCATAAACAGATCTAATCGATCCCCGCGTATTGATCCGCCGGTGTCAGCTGCTACTGCATATCCGTAGCCTTCCACATACATACGCGTTCCCAGCGGAACAACTGATGGATCAACGGCCACCATCCCTACGGCAGGGTTCTGACCAGTGGCGGTGCGGTGACCAGTATAGGTGTAAGCGGAGGCCGTCATATAGCGGGCTTCTCGAAAGCTTAAATCTTGCCCTCCACGGGAGACAGCAGTGATAGCTCCCATAGCTACCACTTTGTTCTGTGGTTCCCTGACTACTTCACTCCCGACTACTTCGCGTTTAACTTCCTGCCCATTGTGATAGGTTATTTTGACTGTATTACGGGCCAGTCCTTCTACGCCTGGGCTTACTGTCCGAGTCAATCCCTTTTCCAGGGTATTATCCATGGTTCGCTCTACTTGAAAAGGAGTAGCTTCCTCAAGCACTTGCTCCTGTTCACTTACCCGGATAATTTCGATCTCCTGATCCGGCACGGTTACCTCAGTAGGTAAAGTCTTCACAACATCAATAGCCCCTACTTCTATTCCCGCCAAGGTAATCGCTTCCTTGACCGGAATGGGAGGGGTGATAATTTCCCTGCTCTCACCATCGGCAATCACCCGTACCTTAAAAGCTCGGGTAACAGTGATTTGCTGATTTAGCTTCACTTTGCTATTCACGGATGGGTCAACGCGATCGTATTCGCCTATTTTAATATCCTGACCTGTTAATACATCTCCAACCGTATTGCTGAAAAATGCTCGAGTATGAACTTCCTTACCATCAACAGCAAGAGTTACCGGTTTTTGCAGGGCAAAGAACAGACTCACCAGCAAAACGACCATAAAAAGAATCATGGCCGCTAAGGAGCCTTTTCTAGGCCACACAATACCCATGTTTCTCCTCCCTTTCTTCCCCTGGTGTTAGTGAAATTTAGGACACACCACAGGTTACTCCATTCTAGACAAAAGGCTTACGCCAAGTCAACTTTATTGCCATTTAGTGGGTTTTGTTACCTTTTAATGGCAATGTCCCCAACTGGTTCTATCACTAATTATTATCCTCTTGTCTATATTTTATTCCGGGAGGTGTGAAAAGATTGCTGAAATAGAAAAGAATGCCAAAATAGGCCAAGCTCTGGCCCGACTCACTTGTTAAGGCGGTAAACCTGGTTGGCATTACGGCTGGTCAGATAGGCTATTTCTTCCACCGGCTTACGTCTTAGCTGGGCTATGGCTTGGGCCACGTGGACGACATAAGCGGGTTCATTGGGCTTACCCCTCAGGGGTTCGGGGGTCAGATAGGGACAATCGGTTTCAATCAATAGGCGATCCAGGGGAATATGCACGGCCACCTCCTGAGCTTTACGGCCATTCTTAAAACTGACCGGCCCGGCAAAGGAAATGTGAAAACCCTCTTTCATTAAATCGATGGCCAGGGGCAGGTGTCCCGAATAGCAGTGCAGAATTCCGCCATTGCTGCCGGCCTTTTCCCGGCGAATGGTATCCAGAACCTCCTGGTGGGCATCACGATCATGGATAACTATAGGTTTACCCAGTTCCTGAGCCAGCTTGATCTGCTGGACAAACGCCTGACGCTGCACATCCCGGGGCGATAGATCCCGGTAAAAATCCAGCCCGATCTCACCGATAGCCACTACTTTAGGCTCACGGGCCAACTTAATCAGCTCATCCAGGGTATTCTGATCCAATTGCTTGGCATCATGGGG
>CAZNQV010000090.1:0-1887 GCA_964575655.1 uncultured Muribaculaceae bacterium
AGGATGAGTTTTATATGTTTCTACTAATACAGTGATTGTTTTGTTGTTTTTATCACTAACTACTTTACCTACGAATTCTTTTTTAGTTTTATTATCCATAGTTCTTACCTACTTTCCAATTCACGTTCACGAAGAATGGTCTTCATTCTTGCAACGTCTTTTCTTAAATCATGTAATCTTGATGGTTTTTCCAAATTTCCAGCAGCTTGTTGGAAGCGTAAGTTGAATAATTCTTCTTTAGCTTCTTTAATTTTCTTTTCGATATCTTTTGTTGATAGCTCTTTTATTTCTTTAGTTTTCAACTTGCTCACCAACCTTTTCTTCTTTTTTTACAAATTTAGTTTTAATTGGTAATTTGTGAGCTGCTAAACGTAATGCTTCTCTAGCAATTTCTTCTGAAACGCCACCAATTTCAAACATAATTTTGCCTTCTTTAACAACGGCTACCCATGAATCAATAGCTCCTTTACCAGAACCCATTCTAACCTCAAGAGGTTTTTTGGTTTTTGGCATGTGTGGAAATATATTAATCCAAACTTTACCGCCACGTTTCATATAACGTGTCATAGCAATACGAGCTGCTTCTATTTGATTAGAAGTAATCCAAGCTCCTTCTTTTGCCATAAGTCCAAATTCACCAAAGTGTAATTCTTTATTACCTTTAGTTTTACCTTCATATTTTAATCTGTGAACTCTTCTAAATTTAGTTCTTGAGGGTATTAACATAATTAATTACCTCCTTTTTTCTTAGAAGGAAGGATTTCTCCTTTGTAAATCCAAACTTTTACACCAATTTTACCGAATGTTGTATCGGCTTCTGCAAATCCATAATCGATATCTGCTCTTAATGTATGTAGAGGAATTGTTCCTTCAGTATAACCTTCGCCACGAGCGATATCAGCTCCACCTAAACGACCTGATACTAAAGTTTTAATACCTTTAGCTCCAGCTTTTAATGTGTTTCTAATTGCTGATTTTTGAGCCATTCTGAATGATGCACGATTTTCAATTTGACGTGCAATATTCATTGCAACTATTTGAGCATTTAAATCTAAAAATTTAATGTCAATAATTGATACTTGAATATCTTCATCTACAAGTTTAGATAAACTCTTCTTTAATTTATTTATTTCTTCTCCACCACGACCGATAATAATACCAGGTTTAGCAGTGTGAATAATAACTTCACATCTTTTTGGAGTTCTTTCAATTTCTACTTTTGAAATTGATGCATCTTTAAGATTTTTTGCTAAATATTCTCTAATTTTAATATCATTATTTAAGAATTTAGCGAAATCTTTCTTAGATGCCATCCATTTAGATTCCCAATCTTTATTAATACCTATTCTAAGTCCCACTGGACTAACTTTTTGTCCCATAAGTACCTCCTTAAGCCTTTTCCCCAACAACAACAGTTATATGACTGTGTCTATGGTAATTTTGAGCAAGATAACCTCTTGAATCTGGTACAACTCTTTTTAGAGTAGTTCCCATATCAATTCTAACTTCTTTTACAAAAAGTTTATCTTGATCTAATTTATTATTATTAATTGCATTGGCAATTGCTGAATCTAAAACTTTTTTAATTAATCTTGCTTGTTTATTATTTAAGTTATTTAATACTGCTAGTGCTTCATTAACACTTTTATTACGAATTAAGTCTGCTGTTAGACGAAGTTTGATAGGACTCATTCTTACGCCTTTAGCGATTGCTTTTGTATCCATATATTATTCTCCGCCTCCTACTTCTTAGCTTTGTCACTACCGTGTCCACCAAACTTACGAGTTAATGAAAATTCTCCAAGTTTGTGTCCAACCATATCTTCAGTTACATATACAGGAATAAATTCCTTACCATTATGAACTGCAAATGTATGTCCGATAAAA
>CAZNQV010000091.1:0-1868 GCA_964575655.1 uncultured Muribaculaceae bacterium
TTTCAATACCCCCCTAGAACTCTAAATTATTCTACTTTTTACAATATTCTTCAAATAAATACATGAATCCTCTAATTGTTCGAAAAGGGGCAGAAAAGGGAAGAGCATTATTGTATGCGCATCATTTCCGATATGCTGCAAATTGCTCGGGAGTGGTAGGCATAGTCGGTAAACCAGTTATCCCCGCTGAGGATAAACAATAGTACTGCTGCGAGAAAGGACACAAAGATAATCAGGATAAGCCACAAGATAATTTGTTTCATGGTTTTTTCACTGGGCATAGGTATCCTCCCTTCGGGGCAGACGCAGGTGAAAATGCAGATGGCGTAGGGTTCCGCGATAAAGAATGCGCCCCAGGTAATAATCTCCGATCAAAAATAAGAGTCCCAGAGCGATGAAGCCCACCGACATACACAGAATAGCCGCAGCAGTTAGACCATCACTGTATAAGGCCGTGGGGATATCAATAATTCCTGGCTGGAGTAGATTAAGGAGAATTCCGGAAAAAAGCAAAAGGCCCGCTATACTGACAGCGGCACCAGCAGAGAGCATGGCGATCATGGCCCCAGCTACGCCCAGAACCGGCCCCAGAATCAATACAAGATTAGAAATTCCCAGGCGCAATACGGCCTTAATAGCATAAAAAAGGTTACCAAGGGATGACTCCAGTTCAGCCAGGCCGATCAGGTGGTGGGCTTCATAATAGCCGGCTATGGCCTGGGGACTGCCCAGATTGGCGGCTATCTCTTCTTCGGTTTGGCCCTGTTCCAAACCAGCGCGAAAAATTTCTTGATGATAGGCAATTATGCCTTCTTTATCGGCGTGGGGTATTTTTTCCAGTTCAAGTTGTAGAGCGTTGAAAAAATCCTGCTGGTTCACGAAGCGTTCCTCCCCCCAGAGTTAAGCCATGTAAAGAATAAGACCGGTAATCCGCATCACCTATTAATTAGAATTTGCAGATGGCAGTTATAATTGGCCATGAATGATTACCACTTAATCCTAATGTACCATCAGCTGGGGTGGCAGGCAAGTCAATCATGCCTTCTTCCTTCTTACATACCCGACTATATTTTTTTGTTTGGGAAGAAACTCTTGCTGGTCGGAAGAGAATGGATACATACGTTTATAATAGCCTGGGTTTTGAGCAATTTGCTGTAGCAGTCTCACCAGGCTATCAATTTCTTGCCTGGTATTATAAGCAGCCAGACTGATGCGCACCATGCCTGGCCAATGAGCGGGAGTGATCCGCGACCAGTCTGGTAGTGACCAGTTGAAATTGATGCCCAGCAATTTACGCACATAGGCCTGCGCGCAAAAACATCCGCTCCTTAACCCAAATCCACCTTCGTGACAGAGTATACTTCCCAATTGAGAGTGAGGAATAGCTGACAGGTTAAAGCTGATCACCCCCACACGGGTCCGTGAACCATATATGGTTAATCCCGAAACTGACGCCAATGCATCCAGGGCATAACCGGTCAAATCATCTTCATAAGCGGTCATGCGCTTCATACCCAGAATCTGCAAATACCGCAGTGTGTCGGCCAGCGCTATAGCCCCAATTACATTAGGGGAACCAGCTTCCTCACGATCGGGAAGGTCAGCCCAGAGGATCTGTTCTTGGTTAACCAGGGATACTGTGCCGCCCCCGGTATGGTCAGGATCTCCCTGCTGAAAGAACTCGCGAGGACCAATAAGAGCGCCGCAGCCAAAGGGAGCATAAATTTTATGACCGGAAAAGGTTAGAAAATCAATATGTCCCGGGTCATGGTGGGCTTTCATATCCACGGGCACATGGGGCACCAACTGGGCGCCATCCACCAGAATAGAAGCACCGTATTCGTGCGCTAATGCGGCTAGATAATGAA
>CAZNQV010000092.1:0-1843 GCA_964575655.1 uncultured Muribaculaceae bacterium
GAAATTAACCATTTGATTACATAATGTTGATAAATGTTTTGCTGGTGATGATGTTATTTTCCCAGGAACTCCACCTAGTCCTTCTTGAATCAATTGTTTTAAGCTCCATCCTGCACAATAACCTGTTAACATTGATAGATCATGTAAATGCATGTCACATTCACGATGAGCATTAGCGATTTCGTCATCATATACTTCACTTAACCAATAATTAGCAGTAATTGCTCCCGAGTTATTTAAGATTAACCCTCCTACTGAGTAAGTAACTGTTGAATTTTCTTTAACACGCCAATCAGTTACATTTACATAACTATTAACTACTTCTTTATAATCAAGAATAGTTGATTGCATATTACGCATTTTATCGTGTAATCTACGATATAAAATGTAAGCTTTAGCGACTTCAGCGTAACCTGCTTTAATTAAAACACGTTCAACACTATCTTGAATATCTTCTACCCCAATAATGTTGTCTTCAATCTTTTCTTCAAAGTCAGCGGTAACCTTTAACGCTAGGAAATCAATTACACTTTCATCATATTTTTTTTCTTCGGCTTCAAAAGCTTTAGTAATCGCTTCCCCTATTTTTGCGATATCGAAAGGTACTATTTTACCTTCTCTTTTTCTTACTTTATACATATATATTCCCTTCTTTCTTTATTGTATAAAAATCTATATACCTCTAATCATAACATTAGGATATTTCTTATTTAATGTTTGCTTCATACTACTTAATTCTTCATTGGAAAAACCGATTAATCCTGGTTCTAAAACAGAATCACAGTGACGATAATTTTGTAAATAGTATTTTGCATTTGGACCAATATAATTGCATATATTTTCTAGTTTAGTTAAATCATGATAGTTTTTAACAATAGTTGTTCTAAATTCATATTCAACATTTGAATTTTCTAATATTGCAATACTTTGTTTGATATTTTCTATATTTGTATTTGCTACTCCGGAAGTACTATCATAATCTTGAAAATCATTTTTAATATCCATTGCGACATAATCTAGTAGATTATTATCAATTAACTTCTTTAATTTTTTTGGATTACTACCATTAGTATCAAGTTTTACCTTAAATCCTAAATCTTTAACTTTAGTTATAAAACCTTCAATATCTTTTTGTAATAATGGTTCACCGCCACTAATACAAATACCATCAATTAAACCTTGACGTTTAATCAAGTAATCTAACACTTCTTGTTCATCAATAACGCCATCTTGATTAGTATCCATAATTAATCCACTGTTTTGACAGAATGGACAACGATAATTACAACCTTGCGTAAAAATTAAACAAGCTGTTTTAGATGGATAATCTAATAAAGTTAGTTTTTCCATACCACTAATTGTCATATTGCCCCTTCTTCCTAATTTCTAATTTAACAAAACCAATATCACTAGTTTTAATCATGTTAATTAACTCTAAAAGTTTTTTATTATTAATGTGCTTAGGCAATTCTATTCTTAGTAGATTACCACCAGTTAATAATTTTTGGTATTTACCTAAATATTTTAAATCAGTTTCTATATTATCTTTATAATCAAACAAACTGTCTATTTTTGAATAACTCTTTTTATCAGTTATATCATCAACAATCCCAAAGATTGTTTTATCTAGAATCATTAATTCTTTTAAAGGACGATATTTGCTAGTTTCACTAATAATAAAATTAAATTTTGTTTCTTCAATAAATGATTGAACTTTTTCATTAACATGCTTCAAAATTGTTGTTACTAACTCTTTTCTTTTTTCATTATCAGTTTCTAAATTAATAACACATTCTTTGATTCCTGCTAATTCAATATTTAAAGCACCATTTTTAATTACTTT
>CAZNQV010000093.1:0-1834 GCA_964575655.1 uncultured Muribaculaceae bacterium
GGTCGTCACCCTTTTTTTGTTTGATACTGTTATATAAATAATCATCAAAAGAAAGTCAAGTATTTTTTGAAAATAAATTAAAGTGTAAGCGGCTTATAAAAAGGGTTTGAAGGTGTAAAGAAAGTGTAATATAAAGAGTAATAAAAGTAATTTGTGAATTTTTTAACAAACAAGAATGAAAAAAAGACTCCCTGTTTGCAAGGAGTCTTTTTGTTATTTAAGTTATTAATCATCTAAAGCATATTTATAATTAATGAATTCTTCTACTTCTTCTTTAGTCATTAATTTAGCATTTTTAGATATAAATTTTATGTTTTCCTCACAAGCTAAAACTTCTTTAGACGGTATAGATAATGTCCTCCATTCTTTAACTCGATCCCAAGCCATATATGCTTCGCCATCCATTATATTGTCAGAATTAGCAACACGATCTAAAAACGCGTATTTGATGGTAAATGTAAACATACCATTATCAATATCAATAAATAACTTGCCGTCATGGTTTTTGCATTTCTTAATTTTCTTCAGGAAAAACTTCTCTGTATTCTTCGATATTTCGGCTATATCAAAACTACCCCATTCAATATTTTTTCTGTCAAAACCGACATCAAGCATATCTAAGCCAACTTCAATCTCTTTTCTGTCAAAATCGACATCAAAAATTCGTGATAGTTTTTCCCGATCATATTTGTTTATATATGTCTTAAAATTTTCATTAATTAATTCGATTCCCCATCTTGCTCTGCTTATCATTCTTTCGCCATAATACCAATTATAATCATTTGCGATTAATCCCTTTCTGTCCTTATAGTTAAATCTTATATAAATTTGTGATTTTTGTGGTCCCATAATAGGCTCCTTTCTTTTCCCTCTACCCGGAGGGAGTTGACGATTAAGGTCGTCACCCTTTTTTTTGTTTGTTGTAGATATATAGTCAATCATTAATGCATTTGTCAAGTAATTTTTGAAAATAAATTAAAGTGTAAGCGGCTTATAGAAAGGCTTTCAAACAATAAATATATTAATTTTAAGTTTGTATGATTGACTAAGAATGTAATGTTTTGTTTGTGAAAATTGACTAATCTACCTACTCATTCGTGAATTATTTAACGAGGTAGAGAAGAAAAAAGAAGAAAAGACTAAAACGAAGGACCCGCGAAGCCACAACCCGCGAGTGGTATATGTTTTAAATCTTCAAAATAGCAAGGTAAAACAAAAAAGACAATGCACATTTTTTACTTTATATGTTTCCGCGCGAAAGCGCGCGCTAAAACTAACATTATAATAAACCCAACAGCCTACAAAATAGCTTTTGTATCCTTTTAAACTAAAACAATAAACAAAAACACGAAGGACCCGCGAAGCCACAACCCGCAAAACAACAACACTTTCATCTAGGAGGCCCGCCGAAGGCGGAACACCGAAGCTTTAAGTTCAGCCATTATTCATTGAGGCAGCGGTTTCGCGCGTAAATTCCGAGTACGAAAAAGAGAAAAAATTTTCTGTTGTTTTGTTTTCACTTTCCTCTTTTTCGGCACGAAAAGCCGAAGAGCGCGAAATTTAAAGAGTCAATGGGCGTTTTGGCGGTATCGGACGAGTGAAGCGAAGCGAAACGACGGAGAATAAGGAGACAAAACGGCGGAGCTTTACCCTTGACGATTTAAAAGCACTATCAACCTTCATAACACCTAAATAAAACAAAAAAAGACTCCCTATTAAAAAGGAGTCCTTTCATAAAATTATCAACTAGCCACATAAAATAATCAACCAGCCATTTTATAACCTAAGAACAAAAAAGTTTCTTTCAGCCTATCTGCCTCTACCTTATCACTAC
>CAZNQV010000094.1:0-1832 GCA_964575655.1 uncultured Muribaculaceae bacterium
CCACATGGACATGGTTCATTACGACCTATTTTTTGACTTTTTTTTGGTGCTAATTTAACACTTTCTTTACCATCATTAGTATGAATAACTGTTTTCTTTTTTGGTTCAATATTTTGTTTAATTTCTACTTTTAATAAGAAGTTAGCAATATTAGAATCAATAGTATCTAACATACTATCAAATATTTGAAATCCCTCTAAGGCATAAGCTTGTAGTGGATTTGTTTGACCATAACCTCTTAGTCCAATACCTTCTCTTAAATGTTCCATAGAATTAATATGACCTACCCAAGCTTCATCGATAACTCTAAGTGAGATATATCTTTCAAAATCATTGCTTATTTCTCTTGGAATATCAGATAATTTTTCTTCATAGTCTTTAATTAAAATATTTGATAAATAATCAACTATTTGACCTGATTTTATTTTTTTAATATCTTTAATTTCAATTTTACTATTTCTTAATAAAGTATTATTAAAATGATTTACTATTGAATTATAATCTTCTTCTTTAATTCCTTCTTTGGTAGTTATAAATGGATCAATATAAGCTCCTACATAATCAGATAATGTTTGTTCAGAAATTTCTTTCATATCATCAACATCTAAGATAGCATTTCTTTTATTGTAAATTAATTTTCTTTGTTCACTAACGATATTATCATAATCTAATAAATTTTTACGATTATCATAGTTATTTCCTTCAACTTTCTTTTGAGCACTTTCAATACTTCGTGAAAA
The DNA here is from genome assembly GCA_964575655.1 of uncultured Muribaculaceae bacterium. Taxonomy (GTDB): domain Bacteria; phylum Bacillota_I; class Bacilli_A; order RF39; family UBA660; genus DAOPMC01. The sequence goes on from CAZNQV010000094.1 coordinate 741, forward strand.
CATTTTTGATCTTAATGGTTGAGTTTCATCATATCCTAAATTTTGAATCATATTTTTAACTTTTTCAGTTCCAAATCGTACCATTAGTTCATCTTCAAAGGAAATGAAGAATTGGGAATATCCTGGATCTCCTTGACGACCAGCTCGACCTCTTAACTGATTATCGATCCTTCGTGATTCATGTCTTTCTGTTCCGATAACACATAATCCGCCTAATTCCACTACTCCTTTACCTAATTTGATATCGGTACCACGCCCTGCCATATTGGTAGCAATAGTAATTGAACCTTTTTCTCCAGCTTTAGCTATTATTTCGGCTTCACGAGCATGATTCTTAGCATTTAAAACTTCATGAGGAAGTTTAGCTTTGGTTAATAATCTTGATAAATGTTCATTAGATTCAACTGATATAGTACCCACTAACACTGGTTGACCTTTTTCATGTAATTCTTTAATAAAATTAATTATGGCTTTATATTTTCCATCTGCTGTTGCAAACATTAAATCAGCCATATCTTCTCTAATACAAGGTTTATTAGTAGGTATTTCAATTACATACATATTATAAATATCTCTAAATTCTTCTTCTTCAGTTTTAGCAGTACCAGTCATACCTGATAATTTATTGTACATTCTAAATAAATTTTGAAAAGTAATGGTAGCTAATGTTCGAGTTTCTTCATTTATGGTGACATTTTCTTTAGCTTCAATGGCTTGGTGCAATCCTTCACTAAATTGGCGACCATGCATTAAACGACCAGTAAATTGATCTACTATAACGATGGTTCCTTCTTCACTAACTACATAATCAACATCATCTTTCATCCCATAATTAGCTTTTAAGGCTTGATTTATATGATGAACTAAAGCCGTGTTTTCAGCATCATATAAATTTTTTAGTTTGAAAAAACTTTCTATTTTTTCGCCCCCAGCTTCAGTTAAAAGAACTGATTTAGTTTTTTCATCAATGGTATAATCTTCTTCAAATTTTAATCTTTTTACAGCTCGATCAGTATCAATATATAAATTTTTAGCATCCATTTTACCACCAGAAATAATTAATGGTGTTCTAGCTTCATCGATTAAAATTGA
>CAZNQV010000095.1:0-1611 GCA_964575655.1 uncultured Muribaculaceae bacterium
GTTATAAGTTTAATATATACGAATGTTGTATATTTGTTGCGTAAATTAGATGTTGTGCGTCATAAATAAACTAAAAATCAAATGGTTTTTCCACGGAAAATCATTACCTTTGTGAAAAACAAAATAAAGAAAATTGGAACTTACAAAAAAAAATATATACGCTGTTAAATCTGATGAAAATAAGATTAAGGAATTGTTGTCTAAAATAGAAAAAGACAACAGTAAAATTAGTTACTTTCTTGATAATCTTGGAAGAATACCTAGTAATTTTGATGGAGGATGGCTGTTTAAATTAGCTAGAAATGAAAATCATAAGATAAGACTTTCAGCTATCAAAAATATAGGAAAAATTACCCTTAATGGGAAAATTGAAAAATTATATAAACTCTTCGAAAAAGAAGAAAACTCAGAAAACAGAAGAGAAATTATATCTTCTATTGGTAGACAAAGAAACAAAGAAGCAAAAGAATTTTTACTTTCTACTTTAACCGACGCAGACCCGAAAGTTGTTAGTCAGGCAATTAGGGCCTTATTAATTTTTAAAAATGATGAGAATATCAAATCGCATTTAAAAAAATTAATTAATCACAAAAACGAAATGGTTAAGTCTGTAATAGAAAAAGAATTTTTTTCAGAACCAACAAATAAAAGCAAACTCCCTCATATAGAAACCTATAATTTTTTAAAAAACACTGTTGTACACGGTGACGTAAATGAAATTTTAGAATATGTCCCAGATGACAGTATTCATTTGACTTTTACTTCTCCACCCTATTACAATGCTAGAGATTATTCCATTTATCCAAGTTATAAAGATTATTTAGAGTTCTTAGAAAAAGTATTTAAGCAAATCCATAGAGTTACAAAAGAAGGTCGTTTTTTATTAGTGAATACTTCGCCAATAATAATTCCTAGAATTAGCCGACAGCATTCTAGTAAACGTTATCCCATTCCTTATGACCTTCATCATTATATAGTAGAAATGGGTTGGGAATATATAGACGATATCGTATGGTTAAAACCAGAAGCTAGTGTAAAAAATAGAGTTGGTGGTTTTCAACAACATAGAAAGCCATTAGGATATAAACCTAATACTGTTACTGAAATGATAATGGTTTACCGTAAAAAAACCACAAAATTATTAGACTGGAATATTCGTCAATATCCTTATGAAATTGTAAAAGAAAGTAAAGTTGGAGATAATTTTGAATCTACAAACGTATGGAAAATAGATCCAGTATATAGTAAGAACCATTCAGCAGTATTCCCAGCGGAATTGTGTCAAAAAGTAATACAATATTACTCTTTCGTGGGTGATTTAGTTTTTGACCCTTTCGGTGGTAGCGGTACATTAGGTCGAGCGGCAAAAGCTCTAAATAGGAGATTTTTTTTAACAGAGGTTAATGATGAGTATTTTAATTATATGAAATCCTCGAAAAAAGGAAAAACATTGTTCAATGAACCTGAAACCAAATTTTTAGAACTTAAGGAATTTAAAATAAAAGCTAATGACATTAACTGACCAAGTAACAAAAAGTATAATCAAAAAATTAATTAATGGTGATGATTATAGGATTGAAATTGTAACTCTTATAAATGCAGAGTTTTTAC
>CAZNQV010000095.1:1621-1830 GCA_964575655.1 uncultured Muribaculaceae bacterium
AATTTTCAATTGATTTTTTTAAAGAGATTGCTTTTGCAAAACTAAAAAATGAAAATATTTCGGTGGATTGGTATAAAAAGGAAATGTTGAATAAAAGTTTGTCTCCCGATGATATTGCTATCCATTCAGGGTTGAATAAAAAAACAATAACTAATATGTACAACTCAGGGACTAGACAAGTTGTTATTGACGCCTCATATGATCATTAT
>CAZNQV010000096.1:0-1819 GCA_964575655.1 uncultured Muribaculaceae bacterium
TGGACAATTAAGTTCAATTACTGATGCATTAGGGCAAGTAACTTCTTATGAATATAACGCACTTGGAAAGGTAACTAAGATTACAAATCCTGATGATAGCTACCAAACAATGACCTACGATAGGATTGGAAATCTAATATCTTCAATAAACGAATTAGGGGCTGAAACGAAATTTGAATATGATTCCATGAGCCGTCTTATAAAGACAATAGATGCTCTTGGGAATACAACCCAAATGAGCTATGGCTTAGATAGCCAGCTAGAAAGCATTATTGATGCTAATGGGAATACTTCATCCTTCCAGTACGATATTATGGGAAGATTGATTAAAGAGACTAATCCCAGAGGCTTTGATACGACCTATAGTTACGATGTTCTAGGTAATCTCACTGAGGTTCACAAGCTCAATGGTTCAGACCAATTAACTACAACGTATGAATACAACAGTAAAAACCAGCTAATTAAAGAAATTAGCCCTGCAGGTGCTGTAACCCTTTATACTTATGATGCTAACGGGAATATAACCATAGTGACCGATGCTGAAGGGTACCAGACTGCTTCTATCTATGATGCAGTAAATAACTTAATAAATGTAACAAAGCCTGATAATAGCCATCTACAATATGTTTATGATGCTCTAAACCGAGTGACAGAGGCTACCGATGGAGAAGGAAACACCACAAAATATGTTTATGACAGTAATGGAAATATCCTTTCTGAAACTGATCCAATGGGCAACAACACTAATTACAGTTATGATGCTTTAAATCAGCTAACCTCAGTAACCAATGCCATTGGAAATACCTCAAGCTATACTTATCGTTATGATGGCAAGGTTGAGACTATACGCGATGCCATGAACAACCTGTACAAAAATGAATACGATGCCGCAGGCCAGCTTATAAAGGAGATTCTGCCCAATAACGGCACAACCTCATACACCTATGATTTACTGGGAAGAGTAAGCTCCATTACCGATGCCGAAGGTCTTGTAACCGAATATACTTATGATGCCCTTGGAAACACCCTAAAGACTGCATTTTCTAACGCCGCATTTGAGACCATGAGTTATGATGCAAACAGTAACCTTATTAAAACTACAGATGCCATGGGTAATGTAACTCAATATTTCTATGATTTTGATGACCGTTTAATAAGTGTAGTTGATGCCCTTGGCAATGAGAAAGTCACTGCCTATACAAAGGATGGGCAAGTTAGCAGCATAACAGACGGAAACGGCAATCAAACAAAATATGAGTATAACCTCCTGGGTAAAGCCACAAAAACTATAGACGGCCTTGGAAACGAGGTTAATTACACATATGACCCGGTAAGCAATCTAAGAGAAATCCACCAATACAAAGGAGTAACAGCCAGCACCATCTCTCTTATGAATGATGCTCCTTCATATACCACAGAGCTTGATGAAGTAATTCTAAAGTACGAGTACAATACAAACGGTCAACTAACCAAGGAAATCAATCCTTCCGGAACTACGGTAAACTATTCTTATGACAAGAACGGAAACCTTGTTTCAAAGCAAGATGAAGACGGTTATGTAACGACCAATACCTATGACAGTGTAAACAACCTTACCCAAGTAAAGTATGATTCAGGTAAAACCGTAAGCTATACATATAACCTCAATAATCAGATTACTTCGATGACAGACTGGCTTGGAACAAATACCTATGATCTTGATGTACTTGGAAGAATCAACACAGTTACCGATTATGAGGGAAGAGTAACAGGCTATACCTGGAACAGCCGCAATCAAAAGCTTTCAATGGCCTATCCGGATGGTAGTCAAGTTAAATAT
>CAZNQV010000097.1:0-1817 GCA_964575655.1 uncultured Muribaculaceae bacterium
CTAATATTACCGAAATATGGGATATGAATTTAACAAAGGATACTGAAGGATATAAACCATATTATAATTTAGGTAATTCAGAAATAAAAAAATTTATGGTTACGGATGAAAATAATAATAAATATCAATTTGTTAATAATTGGGATATTGATGGAACTTTAAATGATAAATCTTACAAAAATGGTTTTAATTATATTGATAATGGGATTGAGTTATGTTGGGGACTTAGTGAATATGGCCATAGAACTTATACTTTAAAATATCAAATAACAAATTTTGTGCATCAGTTAACCGATAGTCAAATGATTTACTGGACGCTTATTCCTTATGAATTATCGATAGAATTAAATCAAGTTAATATTGTAATAAGATCAGATCAAAAGTTTAGTGATAGTATTGATGTATGGGGCTATGGTAATTATGGGGGAACAGCTTATGTAAGTAATGGCAACATTGAAATGAATAGTGATGGTACTTTAGATTCTAAGGAATATATGGTTATTTTAGTTAAATTGCCTACAGGAATGTTTAATACTCCGGAAGTATCTAATTATGATTTTAATTATTATTATAATATGGCTCAAGAGGGAGCAGAAAAATATAAGGAAGCTGATCATAGTTTCTTAGATATTATAGTTCATTTTATTCCGTATATAATAGTATTATTTATATTTAAAGCTATAAAAACTATGAGTGATAATTTAATGAAAAGAGATTCTTTTCGCAAAAAAATATCAAAAGGAAAGTTTCCAAAAGATTTACCTTATTATCGTGATATACCTTGTAATAAGAATATTTATTATGCCTTTTTCTTAGCTACAAATTATAACTTAAATGAAAAAAAGACTGATTTTTTTGGAGCTATATTACTAGACTGGATTAGAAAAGATTATATTGCAGTTGAGAAGAAGATGGAAAAGAAACTTTTTGGTGAGAAAGAAGAAACTTATATCAAATTAAAAAAATATGCTTTAACCAATGATGATTTAGAATCTAAAATATATAATAATATGTACCCAGCTAGTAAAGATGGTATCTTAGAACCAAAAGAATTTGAAAAATATTGTAAAGATCGTTATGAGTCATTATTTGATTGGTTTGATCGGGTTATTCAAGAACAAAGAGATGAATGTGTAGCTAAAAACTTATTATTAAAAGAAAAAAAATATTTTACTAATTATTATGAAACTCAAGATATATATGAAGATGCTAAAAAATTAGCTGGGTTAAAAAAATTTTTGGAAGATTTTTCACAAATTGAAGATAAATCTGCCATTCAAGTTCACTTATGGGAATATTATTTACAATATGCTCAAATATTTGGAATTGCGAAAAAAGTTGAAACTGAATTCAAAAAATTATATCCGGATATGATAACTGATATTAAGTATGATGATATTGTATTTATTTATGATTTTGCTGATGTTAGCATGCGAAGTGCTGCTTCAGCCCGAAGTGCAGCTAGTAGTTATTCCGGTGGTGGGGGAGGATTCTCTTCTGGCGGCGGTGGTGGCGGTTCCTCTGGCGGAGGCGGTGGGGGAGGCGGCACTAGATAAAACAGCATAGCTGTTTTTTTATTGTTTAAAAATAGTAATTTTTTAATAACTTGTCCCATATATTTTTATGGAGGGCAAATATGGAATTTAATGGTTTAAGTGATGCCGAAGTAATCGAGGCTCGAAACAAATATGGTAGTAATAGTATAGAAGCCAAAAACGAAAATCATTTCTTTAAATTATTAATCGAATCTTTTGGTGATCCTATTATAAAAATTTTATTAATAGCTTTAGCAGTTAAAGTTGTTTTTTTATTCAGGG
>CAZNQV010000098.1:0-1813 GCA_964575655.1 uncultured Muribaculaceae bacterium
GTAAATGCTAGCCTACATTATTTAGCTCGTTTATTAAATTCGGAAGACTTTGATAGTTTATATCGTAGATTATCGGTAATTGCCTATGAAGATATTGGACTTGCTAATCCAAGTATTGGTCCAAAACTTGATGCTGCTATTAATGCTTGTGAAAGACTTGGTATGCCTGAAGCTAGAATACCCCTTGCTAGTGTTGTTATTGAAATGGCATTATCTCCTAAATCAAATAGTGCACTAATAGCTCTTGAACGAGCAATTGGTGATATTGAAAAAGGAAATATTGGTAATATACCTAATTACTTATCTAGCCCTTTCACTGGTTATAAGTATCCTCATGACTATCCTAATGCGATGGTAAAACAGGAGTATTTACCAAGTAATTTAGTTAATAGAAAATACTATTGTGCTAAAGAAACATCTAAGTATGAAACAGCACTTAAAATGACTTATGAGAATATTGAAAGAATTAAAAATCAATAATTAAAAAGGGATGATTTATCATCCTTTTACTATGTCATTAATTATATAACTAGTTATTAATAATCCAGCTGATGGTGGAACAAAACTATTAGATCCTAATTTTGATGATTTAATAGGCACTTCAGTTGAACTAATTACTTTAATTTTATTACTTGGTAAGTGTTCATCTTTAGTCCATTTTCTTAATATTTTGGCGATTGGATCATTAATTGTTTTATTAAGGGTTGTTATTTCTAATTTAGATGGATCCATTTTATTAGCAGTACCCATACAAGAGATAAACTTTATTTTTTTATCTAAGCACATCTTAATTATTAGTTTTTTAGTATTTAATGTATCACAACAATCTATTATATAATCATAATTATCATCAAATAATAAAGTTATATTATCTTGATTGATAAATTCATTGATTGTTTTTACTTTGCATTGATTATTTATATTATTAATTATTTTTTTTAATTCTTCAGTTTTAGGCTTACTTATATTATTTTGAAATGCCATGATTTGACGATTAATATTAGTTATATCAATTACATCACCATCAACAATTGTTATATTACATATACAACTTCTAACTAATGAAGTTACTACATAACTCCCTACTCCACCTAAACCTAATACTAAAATATTTTTATTTTTAATTTTTTCAATATTTTCTTTAGTAATTAAATATTCTAATCTTTCAAATTCATTCATTAAATCACCCCATAATAAAACCCAAAGAATCGATAGTTTTAACGATAAACCTGCATTTTTACAGGTGGGCACATTATTTTATCTTTTAGGATTCCTAATCAGTGAAAAGGCATTCACACCAGATAAAACTCTAGTTCCCGTATCGCATTGTTTGGCGGTTTATACCAATTAAATATCATATTCTCTAGGCTAATTTAATTATATCATTGTTTGTTATAGTTATCAAGAAAATTAGTTTTTTTATTATCGTTTTTATATTCTACAATTGCATCCATATTTATATTAAAACTACTTCTTAATATATTTATATCACTATTTTTATAGTTTTTATTTAACTGCTCAATTAATTTTTTCATTTCTTCACGTTTACCATCTGTTTTTCTTTTTGTAAAAGAGCATGCGCAATTAATGAAACTTAAATCGTTGTTTTTAACCCATGAAATTATATCTTTTTCTTTAACATAATATAGTGGTCTAATTAATTCCATATTTTCAAAGTTTTGACTTTTTAATTTAGGCATCATAGTCTTATATTCACCAGCGTAAATAATATTTAACATAATAGTTTCAACTATATCATTGAAGTGATGCCCTAAAGCAATTTTATTACAACCTAATTCTTTTGCTTTACTAT
>CAZNQV010000099.1:0-1808 GCA_964575655.1 uncultured Muribaculaceae bacterium
ATTGGTATTTTTTTATCATTGGCTGGATTTATTGCATATGCCCCAATAAAAACACCTGTTTTTTCTTTATTCAATTCTGTTCGCTCTATATCTGATTTAGTGGAACATTCCTCAATGTATTTTTCTACTTCTAGCCTTTTATCAGCTGAAGTTATTTTCCCTACCAATTTATGTTCCGGTGAAAGAACACAATATGTAGCTCCAAATAGGGTGTCTGCTCTTGTTGTAAATACCATAAAGCTTTCATCGTAGCCATCGATCTTAAAATTAATATGTGCTCCGATACTTTTACCAATCCAATTGCGTTGAATTTCCTTAGTTGATTCTGGCCAATCAATTTCATTTAGGCCTTCTAATAATCTTTCTGCATATTTAGGAATATCTATAACCCATTGTTTCATATTTTTTCTAATAACCGGGTATCCACCGCGTTCACTTTTGCCGTCGATAACTTCATCGTTAGCTAAAACGGTTCCTAATTCTTCACACCAATTAACTGGCATATCAATATACTTTACTAGGCCATCTAAATACAATTGCTTAAATATCCATTGAGTCCACTTATAATAACTTGGATCACAAGTTGAAACCTCTTTATCCCAATCATATGAAAAGCCTAATAATTGTAATTGCCATTTAAATGCTTTGATATTGTTTTCAGTAAATGCTGCCGGATGATTTCCAGTCGCGATTGCATATTGTTCGGCCGGCAAGCCAAAAGAATCAAAACCCATAGGATGCAAGACATTGTATCCCTGCATTCTCTTCATTCTGGCTACAATATCAGTGGCAGTATAACCTTCAGGATGGCCGGCATGAAGTCCAACTCCAGATGGATATGGAAACATATCTAGTACATAGTATTTTGGTTTACTAAAATCCCGCACATCAGTTTTAAAAGTATTATTCTTTTCCCAATACTCTTGCCACTTTTTCTCTATTTCTTTAAAATTATACATTTTTCTTTGTCCAACCTTTCTTCTTGTATATTTTTGATAAAATATAATTTGTTATTATTATATAAATAATTACTAATCCTAATGCAAATACTATTTTTAATAAATATTTATCAATTATATTAGTCGCTAATAATATTGAAGAGATACCTAATGAATTAGTAATTGCAATATGCCATAATAATCGTTTATAACCAATTTTTTTAATATCTAATTTACTTATTTTCACTAATAATGATGCTTCTGTTGGTAAAAAACTTTCATTATACTTTTTACTTCTTCTAATTATAAAGAAGTAATAATAGCCTAAAACTAAGATAAATGAAATTAAAAATTCTAATATATATATCATATTTCCTCCTATAATAAAACGTCCTTAAAAACATCTAAGGACGATTAATTCGCGGTACCACCTTAATTCATGATAACCATGCACTTTAAGTCGATAAAGAGACTACCCTTTTCTTTTGTTTAAAAAGCAAGTTCAATATATTTTATTATTAGTTTCCACCAGCCACTAATTCTCTATTAATAAAAGTTATCTACTACTCTTTTCAAGAAATCTATCGCTATTATACTAAATTTGATTTATATATTCAAGTAATCTTAAAAATAATTTAATATATATAGAATCTAGTCCTAATCTTTTTAGTTTTCTAATTTCAATTCGTTTCTTTTTTATTTCTATTTCATCATTAAACATGATAGTTGATATTTTATCTTTAATTATTGTTTCAATTGGTAAATCCATTAAAATACTATCGATATCATCGTTAATAACTCTTAGAGCATCTATTTCAATATCTTTACCTTTACAATTAATTGTTAATTGACCTACTGTTTCAACATTTT
>CAZNQV010000100.1:0-1801 GCA_964575655.1 uncultured Muribaculaceae bacterium
ACTACTGATTTTTTTATGGCATCAAAAATACTCATAATTTCACTCCTTACTTAATCTCGCGACAACGTGCGAATTTTGATACTGATTCTCGGCATAATGGAACAGTGCTTAATACTGTTGCTATATGCTGTGGTAATATATCATTAAATTTAACCTCTAATACTTGATAACCATCTCTAATTATTTCATAACCAGGACGTTTCTTATCAAATAATTCATAGTTATATAAACCCGATTTGATATGTGAATCAAAAGTTACTCTTACTTCTGATACTGGATAAACATAAGCTATGCGATGATATTCCACTATGATTGATGGAATTAAATGTTTATTCTTCATATCTGTTAAAAATTCTCTTAATAAATCACTATCCGGTTTTATATCGTCAATCTTACCACTTACAATTTTACTATATATGTCTTTTGAAATCAATGCTTGTTTTTTAGAAGTTAGCATATTATGTTTTAATTTTGCTTCTAATCTAATAAAGTTATCATCATCGTTATAAGTTCTAATACGATATTTCTTACGATATAATACTCCATCCATTTTTTCATAATAACTACTTGATTCTATATCATCAAAATATAGGCTTTTAATTACATAGCTACCATCTTTGTAAACCGCAAATTTATCTTTTTTCATTAGTAAATCTAATCTTTGTTTCAATATTTTTGCTTGATTATTTGATATGGTATATTTTAATTCATGTCGATATTTACTCATAACATCACCCAAAATACTTTTTATATTCGCTATTAGATAAATTAAAATAGCTTTTTGCATATTTTTTCATGTAAGTATTCCTATTCTTAATAAATTTTTTAACATAATTTACTTGGCGATTCCAAGTAGTCATGTTATTGCCCCATTTTTTAAAATTCCTTGGTAATTCACCTTTAATCTGATTAATTATTTCATTCATATTTGATAAAACATTTTCTTCGGTCCAAACATTTTTTAAATTATAACTTAGACGTTCTAAATATAATTTTTTAAATTCTTTATTTTTCATTAGATTTCTTAATAATTCAGTTGAATAATAATTACCAGTACCATTACCCATACCACCCGGATTCATAGTAAAGGCATAACTATTAGTGGTATATGTAAAGAAGCTTCGATCTAAATCATAAAAGATAGGTTTCAATCTACCATCATCAATTTTAGGATTAGAAAAGAAATAAGTATTAACCATGTCAACGTTAGCAATCCATTGTTCAGCGATCCAATAATCAATAAAATTCTCAATATCTAATTTTTTCTTTACTTCTTCGTAATACTTGTTGTTACTCATTGAGTGATTTCTAACATATGATAATAAATTATTATAACTAGTTCTACTACCATGTTTAAGATTTCCATCGACTCCTAAAATACTTGTATTAGTACTATCTATATTATAATGATTTTTAATCATATTTTCATCTATTTTTTCTCTTAATGAATATAATCCCCAGTATTTACCATTAATATATAGAACACAATATTTAAAAGTTCTAGTGTCAATATCAGTGTATTCTTCCATAATACTAGTAGCTAGTGCATCTTTAATTAATATTTTACGTGGATTTAATGAATGTTCATCTTGTGAACCAGTTCTCAAAACTAAATTTTCAAAACTAGAGAAATCGCGATTATCAAAAACTTGATATTCTAATGATCCATTACCATATTTCTTTTTAAAAGTTATTTCATAACTCTTTTTATTATATACTCTAGCTTGTCCACCAAATAGTTGTAAACCAATTGCTTCACTAAATCCTTCTTTACCCTCTTCGAAGTATTCAACATGAGCCG
>CAZNQV010000101.1:0-1779 GCA_964575655.1 uncultured Muribaculaceae bacterium
TTGAGCCCGGTTCCGATCGGATACGAAGATGACGTCATCGGTTTCCACCACCAGCAGTTGATCTACGCCAAAAAGTATAATTGATTTCTCACATTGCTTGATAACGCAGTTGCGACTGTCCAAAGCCACCACATCGTCACCGCAGATCACATTTTTATTATCATCCAATTCGTACAAATCTTCCAGAGCATTCCAACTTCCTAGATCACACCATCCAAAATCAGCCGGAACCACCGCCATTCGGTCTGATTTTTCAGCAATGCCATAGTCTAAACTTATTTCTGGCAGTTGTTCATAAGAGGATATATATCCATCCAGTCCTTTCACTATATTTTCATAAATTTCCGGCAGGTAACGGGAAAATTCTTCTAGTAGGGTGCTACCCTGAGCCACATAAATACCGGCATTCCACATATGTTCACCACTGTCTAGATAGGTCTGAGCTACGTCCAGAGCAGGCTTTTCACAAAAGGAGTTTACCTGAAAAACATTGTCCAGAGAAGCGATCTCCCATTTTGTCTTCTCAATATAGCCATAACCGGTTTCAGGTCGGTTAGGGGTTATACCAATAGTAGCGACACATCCCTGGCGGGCCGCCTTAATAGCGCGCTGCACACTTTCCTCGAAAGCCTGGCTGTCAAGAATGTGGTGATCGGCGGGGAATATCCCCAAGACCTCATCCTGAGCTTCATGCAAACACTGCGCCAGAGCCAGTCCTACTGCCGGTGCCGTATTTTTCCCGACTGGTTCACAGAGTATGTCAATTTTTACATTAGTAGATCGCTGCTGAACTATAGACTGTATAGGTGACTTGAGAGCTTCATTGGTGATTACAACAATGCGGCTTGACCCCAGACTTATGAGTCGATCAATAGTATGATCCAGCATAGAGCGGTTATTTACAAATTTACATAGCTGTTTGGGTCGGTACTGTCTGCTTTCCGGCCATAAGCGCAGCCCTCTACCACCCGCTAGGATTACCGATATCATAAAATAGATGCAACCTCCAAATTACTACAAATCATTGTATGCTTTGGCATGCGAGGTCTATGCCATTTCAACGGAGCATTTCTGTCTAGTATGCCCCTATGGCTGAACATATATAACTTAATAAGGCGGTCTTACTGCTATCAGTTGGGGTTGGCGCATGTTTGAGAGCCTGATAATTGCGACCACATTGGAAAAGCTAAGATTGGTCGAAATTAGCGGTAAGGTGGAATGATAACATGCGCCCTAGGGTCAACTTAACGCGTTTTAGAGAAAAAATTTCTATAAAAGATGTAGTGGGAATTATCTTAGGTTCAGCAATTTTATCTTTGGGTATTCAGGCGATCCTGGTACCGGCTCATCTGCTGACCGGAGGAGTGACCGGCCTGGCGGTTATCTTGAACTTCCTTACCAAGCTGGACATCTCTCTATGGTATTTAGTCTTAAATATCCCCATATTCATCGCCGGATATCGTTATATAAGCAGGCGTTTTATTATTTACAGCCTAATAGGAGTCGGCTTTCAGAGTCTATTTCTGGAACTGTTTAAGAATGTAGACTTCGGAATCGATAACCTTTTATTGGCTGCGATATTTGGTAGCGTTCTGACCGGAATTGGTGTGGGGTTGGTTTTGCGGAGTAAAGGATCATCAGGTGGAACAGATATCATTGCTGTTATAGTGCGGCGATTCTGGGGTTACAATTTTGGGCAGACCTTTCTGATTGTAAATCTTTCTATCCTGGCTCTATTCCTTCTTATGGCCAATTTGGAACTAGCACTCTATTCGGCGA
>CAZNQV010000102.1:0-1739 GCA_964575655.1 uncultured Muribaculaceae bacterium
ATTAAAAGGTTCATCATTTTTAGATATATCTTTTAATTTAATTTTAGCATATTCATAAAGTTTTTTATCTTCAAATCCCCACCAATTTATATTATAATCTTGATTTATATATTTCATTTCTTTAGCAGTAGAAAAATCAAAAATATCATAATTACCATGTTGCTCAAAGTATTGACTACGACCTGCAAATGTTTTATCAGAACCCATCATAAAATAATTTTTATATCCTTCAGATTCTAGTACTTCTCCTATTGAATAAGCATTTTTTAATATATATTGATATGACTCAAAAAGCTCATTATTACCCATTAGTAATGGTACCCCAGAAGTTAAGCCAATAATACCTGCAGCGGTATAACCTGTGCCATTAGCTGGATAAAAGCCACCAAGATTTTGATTATGAGAGAAATTCAAATTATTTAATGAGATTTTTTCTAGCTCAGAGATTATTGTTTCATTTCTATAACCACCATTTTTTTGACTATAATCTGTAGTTTCTAAAGACTCAAAAATTATAAAAATCAAATTGTTTTTGTTTTTAGGTAAAATAACTTCTACTTTTTGAGGGTCAACATAATAATTTTCAAAAATGCTTGTTTCCATGGTATTATATTTTATGTAATTAATTAAATCCAAGTTTTTATTGAAAATATATCCACTAAATAATATTAACCCGATAATAAATATCCACCTTATTTTAAAAATTAATTGATTAATATTTATATTTTTTATTCGTTTAAAAAACTTAATTTCAAAAATAATTTTTAATTTAAATAATAAACATAAAAATAATAAATATAATAATGTGATTAATAAAAATTTAGGTAAAACATAAGTAAAACCAACACTCAAAAAATTCCCTTCTGTTCCCTTTAAAGGAACAAAAAGATGAAAAATAACTTGTTCAAAACCTATTGCACCAAAATAATTTTGAACAAAAATAGCTATTAACATTATTAATAATAAAATTAATAATAATATATTAAAAAATATTAATTTACTTTTTTTTATCATTAGCTGTAATTAATTTAACCTTTATATTTTCGATTATAATTATTTCTAATAAAGCAATAAATACCGAAAATATAATATTAGTTACACTATATTTTATAAAAAATGATGGAGAAAAATATAGATAAGAGTAATTTCTGAATATATATATTATAATATTTGTTATTAAGTTTGCTATTATAACAATATTTAAGTAATTCAAAATTAAACTCGATATTTTAAAATTATACCTTTCATTTAAAATAATTAATCCGAATACTGGTGCAAAAAAAACAGCTAATAAACTATAGTATTCCATAAAATCTCCTTTTATTTTATATTATAACAAAAGAAAAAAAATCATTCAACAGAAAAAAGTAATTCTTTTATTTCTTCAGCTTTATGTTCCCAAGAATTATCATTAGCATCTTTTATTAAAATTTTTTTATAACTAGTAGTATATAGTTTTTTATAATTCTCGATTAAGTTTTTATAATCTTTATAATTCTTAGCAATATTAACTGATTTATATTTATTACATTCAGGTAAATTAGACGTAATAATAAATTTTTTTAAAGCCATATACTCAAATACCTTAATTGGATTTGTTGATAAAGTTATTTCATTAATAACAAATGGTATCCAAGCTATATCAAAATATTTAGCATAGCTAGGCAATATTTTATAATTAACAGAACCCAGATATTTTATATTAAGTATTTTTTCTATTTCGGATATATCAAAAGATG
>CAZNQV010000103.1:0-1447 GCA_964575655.1 uncultured Muribaculaceae bacterium
AATCAGTTATTACTTGTTTAGTTTTACCATCAACTATTTTAATTACTTCTTCTAATTCAATATCAACACCTAGATTACTTACTTGTTCAAACATATTATTGGCTAATTCACTACCACTAATTGCAGTATATCCAGGATAATTTTCAACAAGGGGGGATGATGCTATTTGTCCCCCGATTGTTTCTTTTTCTAAAATTAATACTTTTTTATTTGCTCTAGCAGCATAGATGGCTGCTGTCATTCCTGCTGGGCCACACCCAACAACTATTACGTCATACATATAAACCTCTATATTTGAAATGTTTCAATATATTTTTTAATATTTGATAAATTAACAATGTTTTCTACATCTTTATCACGAACTACTACTAAAGTTGGAGCTTGTTTAACACCATATTTTTTAGTTTCACTAACATTTTCTTCAGCATCAACAAACTTATATTCTATTTTAGCTTTATCTAGTAATTTCATGGCCATTTTACAATTAGGACATGTCTTAGTACCAAATAACAAGATAAAGTGCTTATTGCTTTCAATTCTTTCTTCTTTTAATTTTGAACAACCAATGTCATATAACTTACGTTTCTTATATTCTTGGGCTTTACCATCATTCCAGTTTTTAACTGGGCGATAGTATCCTGTAATTCTACTATATACTTCAGTTTCTTCATTACATTTAGGACATTTTGTTACTTCACCTACTAAATAACCATGATTTTTACATACTGAGTAGATTGGGGATAATGTGTAATATGGTAAACGATAATGTTCGGCAATCTTTTTAACTAAGTTTGCTGCTGCTTTCCAGTCAGTTAATCTTTCACCTAAGAATGCATGGAACACAGTTCCAGATGTATATAAAGTTTGTAATTCATCTTGAATATCTAATGCTTCAAAAATATCATTTGTGTAACCTACTGGTAAGTGTGAACTGTTAGTATAATATGGTGTTTCATCATTTTCTGATGCTGTAATAATATCAGGATATTTTTTCTTATCATTTTTTGCTAAACGATATGTTGTAGATTCAGCAGGTGTTGCTTCTAAATTATATAAATCGCCATATTCTTCTTGGTAATCTGATAATTTTTCACGCATGAAGTTTAATACATCTTTGGTGAATTCTTGAGCATCTTCATGAGTTAAATCTTCTTTAATCCATTTTGCATTTAGACAAGCTTCATTCATTCCTAAGAGCCCAATAGTTGAAAAGTGATTATTAAATGTTCCTAAATATCTCTTAGTATATGGATATAATCCTTCATCCAATAATTTAGAAATAACATTTCTTTTTATTTTTAAACTACGAGCTGCAATATTCATCATTTTCTCTAAGCGATCATAGAATTCTTTTTCATCTTTTGATAAATATGCAATACGAGGCATATTAATGGTTACTACACCAATTGATCCAGTTGATTCTCCACTACCGAAGAATCCCCCAGAT
>CAZNQV010000103.1:1457-1738 GCA_964575655.1 uncultured Muribaculaceae bacterium
GTCTTAAACGACAGCACATGCTACGAACGTCACTAGGTTCCATATCACTATTAATATAGTTTGAAAAATAAGGAGTACCATATTTGGCAGTCATCTCAAATAACATTTTATTATTTTCTGATTCAGACCAATCAAAATTCTTAGTAATTGAGTATGTTGGAATTGGATATTGGAATCCTCTTCCATTGGCATCACCTTCAATCATTATTTCGATAAATGCTTTGTTAATCATATCCATTTCTTTTTGACAATCTTTGTATTTAAAATCTTGTTCTTTGCCA
>CAZNQV010000104.1:0-1712 GCA_964575655.1 uncultured Muribaculaceae bacterium
TTATATTGGGATCGAGCCTGGTTATATTGTGCTTGCAACTGGTCTTCACCTAATATGGCCCGGTCATAATCAACATTTGATATATATCCGGCCCCTCGGGCTATCTTTTGAACCTTTGCTTTCTTTCGCATATCCTCCAGTGCTATCCTGGCTTGTTCCATAGTATTATGTGCCTTGATAACATCAGTATAGGCATTAATTACCTCTACCGTAATTTCTCTGGTTTTTTCATCTCTTGCCTTTTTCCTGGCACTTAAACCAATTTCAGCCTGTTGGTAAGTGTTTATTAATTGTTGAATTTCGGGATACACTAACCCCTGTCCCGGTATATAATTTATTACCTCGGCTAACTTATCCCTATCAATTTGAGATTTATTTACGTCTAATTCTGCCTGCCGTAAATCAAGGCTTTTTTTATAGGCTATATCAAGAGCATCTTGCAGGCTTAAATTAGCCTCCTGGGCATAAGCGGTAGTTGGCAAACATGTAAGACATATAAAAAGGAATATAAAGGCTAATATGTATTTCTTTTTTTCCATAATCTTCTCCTTCCCCAATGCCGACCGGTGAGTCAATTGATGCTTTGATTATAATCCGATTAATAAGATAGTGTCAATGGGAATCGAAGTGTCAATGAAAAGACCCGGGGATAAATCCCCGGGTCTTAATTAATGGCTTAATACAAACTAGTTTTGAATAAGTACTGTTCTGGATCCTGCATCCCAACCAACTACAGCACCAAATGCTTCTGCTACATAACGGGCAGGTAACATAGTACGATCGCTGGCGATTTCAGGTGCTACATCAGCAACTGTGCTTTCACCATTTACAGTGTAAGTTGCGCTGCCGATGGTAAATACTACAACATCGTCACCCTTGGTCAGAGTAACAGTGCGGGCAGCATCGTCCCATACTACTTCAGCACCCAGGATTTCTCCCAGATAACGCATCGGTACATAGGTGCGTCCAGCTTTAATATAAGGAGCAACATCCATAACTTTGGCTACGCCGCCAACATAGTAGATGTTGGAGTCAATGCGGAACTCGCCGTTGCCAATCTTCTGGCCGGGAGCCGGGGTTACGCAGTTGGCTACTGCAGCTTTGCCAGGATATTCGTTCGGGAACTGACCAGCTAATTCATTAAGAGCACTGTTTCCGTTGCCAAATTTAATAGTTACATTGCCTTCGGGAGCCACGCGATATGCGTCAACATAAATATCCGAGATTAAGATTTTAGCAGCAGTCTTGGCACTCTGGCTCTTCACCGGAATGATTAACATTTCTTCATTAACAGTAATGCCGCCCTTACTAATATCCAAATCACCTTCGGTTACTTCAACCTTGGGAATCTTGGAGAAACGATAGCCGCCGTCAAAAACTAATCTGATTTGATTGCCTGGGGTTGCATTGTTCAGGAAACCTTCAGCAGCACTTTCTACCAGGGTAATGTCACCAATCTGCTGATTGGGCTTACCAATTTCAATATCCTTCAGTTCAGCTACTTCGATGGTAGCAATAGGTTTGGCATCAGCAATTTTAAGTGTACCTGTAACTCCGGCATTGCCGCTTACAGTTACTTCAACCGGGCCATTAAAGTCAGGAGCCAGGTCAACTTTAAAATCTTTCAGTTCTATTTTAGCACCGCCGGAAGTACTAGCAGCACCAGCCGGAAGGGTCAGCTTCAAGAACTCGTTGTTGTCGCCAGTAATATT
>CAZNQV010000105.1:0-1682 GCA_964575655.1 uncultured Muribaculaceae bacterium
GCTCTTCCAGCCTTTCCTTGAAGTCAGGCAACTCCCTCATGCGTTTCGCCCCGACAATCGTGCAAGGCTTCATACCTTCGGGGGCTTCTGCGTCCATCAAGTCCTGAATCGATGCCCCTTCTTCCAGTTCCTTTGCATAATACCTTCTGATATATTCCTCTTTGTACTCGTCTGTTGCAGGAATCCTGCTGTGCCAATCCAACCCCATCTTCTTATTCTCCTTTCATAAATAAACAGAAATCACTTTGCCTATTCGGGCATTAGTAATCATTTGTTTTCTAAAAAATTAAAATTCAAACTCACTTCGTAGCCATTTTATTTTGCAGTCGCAACAGGGGCTACTATCTTTTCCATCGTATGTACAATCAGTACTACTAGGGCAGTTAATGTAGTCTGCCACGCTTTCTGCAACATCGTCATCATCAATTTCTTGCAAGCTTTGAATTAAAGCTTCAGCATTTGTCATAAAATTGTTCTCCTTTCATACATAAAGCTACTTGTTCAATTCTTTGCATATACCTTCCCAACCATCGGGGTCGTTTTCATAGATTTCATGCTCAGATACTTCGTCACCATATTCAAAATGCCGTCTCATGTACTCCACACAGGTAGCACACCAATAACAACTGTACACACTCCTCCCATCTGCATAAGCGGCATTTACCATTTCGGTACCAGCAGGATACTCCTTCCCGCACCCAAAGCATCTGTGCAATTTTCTCGTTTTGCGAGTTTCCCATCTCAAGATGTCACCCATAGCACACATGCAACCCCCTCTCCTTAAAAATCTGAGAACAAGTCTGCAAACTCTGCCCCAGCCTGCCCAATCATATCTTCTTTTGCACTGTCTCCGTAGAAACCCCAACACGAATCAACGTGTTCTTCAGAAACGGTACCACAGCAGGCACAAGTTTCCTTCTTTTCAATAACATATCCGTAAACTCTCCCAGTCAAGTAGTCATCGTAGGTCTCAACCTCGCCATTTAGCATTTCCTCTGCTCTGTTGCTCATGACCTCTGCAATTTCCTCAAGGCTGGCTGATACTACATTCTCCGCTTTCTTAAAAGACGGCATCTTGTTGTAATCAAAGTCTACGAGAAACTTACCATCGGCTATCCCTATAACCTGACCCCAGCCGTCTGTTCCGTGAAGCAGATACCCTTTTACTTTTACATGCTCCTTCAACTTTGGAACTCTGTGCTTGTCTGAACTGAACAGTTCCTCTTCCATGTAGCCAGTCTCGTCACGGAACTTCTGCTTTGTTGCATAAATCCAGCCAACTTGCCCACTGTCCCAAGGACATCCAAAGCCTGTCGTATTCATCGTAATCCCACTGTGGTCATACAGGTACAAAGGCAAATACACGACTGCGTCTTCGCCGCCATTCGGTTGCAAGATTTCATCTTCCAACTGCTCTTCCCAACTGCTGTACTCGTCATATGGGTCTGCCTTTTCGTCACCAAGGCTGTACCGCTTGTGAGCACAAGCCATCGTACCAATATTCGACCACTCTCTCGGGCTTTCTGGGTATTCGTCTTGGAACACTGTCAGTTTGTACGTCTCATTCTCCTTCGTGTACACATCGTTACTCATCTTCATCCTCCTCTAACAAATACTTAGCTTCAACCTGTACCTGTTCGATAGCCTCTTCCCAACTTACCTTACCTCGTTCAGCATCGTAC
>CAZNQV010000106.1:0-1665 GCA_964575655.1 uncultured Muribaculaceae bacterium
CTTGTTTTATAACCCAAAGCAGGTTTACCCCAAGGAGTAACTGGGCCTTTGCGACCGATAGGTGCACGACCTTCACCACCACCATGTGGGTGATCATTAGGGTTCATAACTGAACCACGAACAGTAGGTCTAATACCTAAATGACGTTTTCTTCCAGCTTTTCCTAATTTAACTAGTTCATAATCTTCATTACCAACTTCACCAACTGTTGCATAACATTTAGCAAGTACTTTTCTAACTTCACCGCTTGATAATCTAACAAGAACATATTGTTCTTCACGTCCAAGGATTTGAGCTGATGCTCCAGCACTTCTAACAAGTGCAGCTCCTTTACCAGGTTTTAATTCAAGATTGTGAATGTTAGTACCAACAGGAATATTACCAATTGGTAAAGCATTGCCAACTTTAATATCAACTTGTTCACCAGATACAACTGTATCATTAACCTTTAGGCCTTTTGGTGCGATAATATATCTTTTTTCACCATCAACATAAGTGATTAATGCGATGTTTGCTGAACGATTTGGATCATATTCAATAGCAGTTACTGTACCTTGAATATCATATTTATTTCTTTTGAAATCAATAATACGATATTTTCTTTTAGCTCCACCACCATGATGTCTTACAGTGATATGTCCTTGGTTATTTCTACCACCTGTTTTCTTAACTGTAACAGTTAAAGATTTTTCAGGTTTCTTTTTTGATAATTCACTGTTATCAAGAGTTGACATTTTTCTTCTTGCATTGGTTGTTGGTTTATATGTTTTAATTGCCATAACTCTTACCTCCTAAAATTCAATTGTTTGACCATCTTTAATGGTAACAATTGCCTTTTTCTTGCGGTTAGTAAGTCCGGTATAACGTCCTACTCTTTTTGATTTAGGTTTAACGTTAATTGTTCTTACATCAACAACATTAACTTTAAACATTTTTTCAACCGCTAATTTTATTTCAGTTTTATTACTTTTAGGATCTACATAAAAACTATATTGATTGTTGTTTTGAGATGCAATTCCTGATTTTTCAGTAATAACTGGTGCTTTAATGACTTCTAAATATTTTAAATTCATTTGCTAAGCACCTCCTCAACTTTATTTAATGCTTCGCTTTCAATTAATACATAATCGGCACTAACTAAATCTAAAACGCTAACTTCATGATATTCCATTAATAAGACATTTCTTAAATTTCTTGATGATAGAATAACATTTTCATTATATTCGTTAACGATTACTAAAACTTTCTTATCATTAATCTTAGTATTTACTAATAATTCTTTCATTTCTTTAGTTTTTGGTGTCTTAAATTCAATTTTATCGATACATATTAAAGCATTTTCTTTTACTTTGTAAGACCATGCTGTCTTAACTGCTAATTTAGCTTCTTTTTTGTTTTGTTTAATTGCGTAACTTCTAGGAACTGGTCCAAACGCAATTCCACCGCCAGTCCATTGAACTGCTCTAATAGAACCTTGTCTTGCACGACCTGTACCTTTTTGTCTCCAAGGTTTTCTACCACCGCCGCGTACTTCAGCACGTGTTTTAACGGCTGCTGTGCCTTGTCTTAATGCTGACTTAGCAACATTAATGGCATCTCTTAAAACCTTATCATGAATTGTACCAAATGTTTCTTTATTTAAAGTTATATCTTTAACTTTTGTTC
>CAZNQV010000107.1:0-1617 GCA_964575655.1 uncultured Muribaculaceae bacterium
TGGAGCCGTTTCTGGCAGGAAATCCTTGGTCAAGGCTAGAGTATTGCGAGAGACATTTCTGTAATCGCGAACTCTTAGTGGATAAACTGACCATTCTTCCCAGGCCAAGTAGGACTCTTTTAAGCGGTGATAGGCTTGCGCAAAGCAAAATGAAATCCGATCGCTGATCTCTATCACCTCAGGTCTCTGAGTCGCTATCTGGTTACGTTGCCAGTATCGGCCCAGATCAATGATTTCATCTACTGCTCCTGGATAGCGCGGGTCAACTACATGCGGGGCGGTTCCGTCCAGAACAGCTGCCTGGTGAGCGCCTATCACAATACCATCCAATGAATCGGGATCGGAAGAGCACCAGTGGTATTCAATAGCCTGACCCTTATCAAGAAAATAGGTACCTATTTGCTTGATCAAATGGGATTTACCTACGCCCGGACCGCCTTTAAGTATAAATTTCCGTTTAACGCTGGGTTTGACCAGGTAATGATAAAATGAATAGAAACCTTGACTGGTGTTCCCGCCGGGAAAAAAGTGACGAGACTTACCCATGAAACTCACCTCCGGTTAAATAATGGTGAACTATGTATCTATGTATATGATATTTTTACTATTTTCAGGTCAATTTATTATATTTTTAGGAGGCACCAATCTTGAGTAACTGGAAAATTGAACCGGTTGATCAAAATACCGTACAACTACTGCGGGATTCTTTACATATTTCTGAATTACTTGCCTCCATCCTCATACGTAGGGGCATAGTCGACCCAGAGGAAGCCCGGTATTTCTTGTATGCTGACCGGAAAGATATGCAACCACCAGATGAGATACCGGGTTTGACTATGGCAGTAAGTCGAATTGCAGAGGCCGTCGAAAAGGGCCAGAGGATCGTGGTTTATGGTGATTACGATGTAGATGGAGTATGCGGCAGTGTTATTCTGTTGGAATGCCTGCGGGCTTTGGGGGCTCAGGCAGAATACTATATACCCGATAGGTTCGATGAGGGCTACGGGTTGAACTATGCGGCGGTAGAACAGCTAGCTCATCAAGGTGTACAGCTCTTGATTACGGTAGACTGTGGTATTAATTCCATTCGAGAAGTTGTCCGGGCCAGTGAGCTGGGCATGGAGGTAATTATTACTGATCATCATACCCCCGAGTCTGTTCTTCCCGAAGCTGAGGCTATCGTCAACCCCCGTCTGGGGTCGCCAGACGATTGTAAGGATCTATGCGGTGCGGGTGTGGTATTTAAGCTGGTACAGAAACTGGGTCACCAACAAATACCTGCTGATCGGTTGGATGAATGGATGGAGTTGGTTGCCCTGGCTACGGTAGCAGACATAGTACCGTTACGCGGTGATAATCGCATTCTGGTCAAAGAAGGTCTGGTCAGCATGAAGGGCACCCGACGTATCGGGTTAAAAGCGCTGTTGCAGGAAAGCAAAATAATGGGGCCAGATCTTAACGTCTACCATCTGGGTTTTATTCTGGCACCCCGTATTAATGCAGCTGGCCGCCTAAAAAGCGCCGCTCTGGCGGTCGATCTGTTAATGTCTCAAGAAGAGAGCCGTGCTGTTGCCCTGGCCAGGGAATTGTGCTTATTAAACGAGGAACGGAAACGGA
>CAZNQV010000108.1:0-1597 GCA_964575655.1 uncultured Muribaculaceae bacterium
AAGTTTTAACTATTAAAAATTATCAAAATTTATCAATTAAAGATTTAAAAAACTTAAGTTATTTGAAAAATATTAAAACATTATCTATTAGTATTGATGGTAATTATGTTTTAAAGAATCCAAATTATAAAATTGATTTAAATATATTTCCTAATCTTAATGAATTATACATTACATGTAATTTAGATAAAGAAATAGATGGTTATATCTCTTATAATTTAATTAAAGACAATAAAATTAATAATATTGTTTTTGAGGATGGTTCTAGTATCGACGAAGTAATTATGTGGGATACTAAAATTAATAGTTTAATTAAATCATTAAAACTAGATAATATGTCGGATAATGAAAAAGTAGTGATAGTTTCTAAGTATATTACTAATCACTTAAAATATGATCATGATGTTTACAATTATGTATTAAGTCTTTCAAGTAAAGATGCTAGTGATAAGATATTAAACTATAATGAAAAATTACTTAGTAGTATATTGGACAGTAATAAGAAGGTAAATAATGCAATTTGTTGTAATTATGCAGCTTTCTTAAATGTTTTATTATATAAATTAGGTATAGAATCTTATTATATAATTGGTGATGTTGATGGTGGTTCTCATGCATGGAATTTGGTTAAAGTTGATAAAACTTATTATTTCGTTGATTTAACTTTTCTAGATAATAATTATGATAACTATCCATTGTTAATTGCTGATACTAATGATAATTATGAAGCGTATGAAAATTATGAATGGCCAACTAGTAATGAAGTAAAAATGGAACCAATATATTATAATGATAATGCTAGATTTGTTATTAGTTTTAAGTAAAATAAAAAGACTTTAGTTTTAAACTAAGGTCTTTTATTCTATTTCAATTGCAAATGAATATGAAACACTACCTTGTTGGCATTTGAAATCTAAATTAATTATGTATTTTCCTTTTAAATTTGGAGTTACTATATAATTATTTTCTTTATTGTATTCTATATCATAATCAACAATATATTTACTTTGATCATCATACCACATAGTTTCAGTAACTGGTGGTGTATATAAGGTAATTTTTTCAAGATTGAAGTCTTTTAATGATATAAATATTTTATCATTCTTAAAACTTCTTAATGTTTCATCATAAGTCATTAGAGTAGGTCCAATTGATGCTGCGCAAGTATGCAATTCTTGTCTTCCATTAGTATCACTCCAACAGTATGAACCAGTATTTGCTGTAACTTGATTAATACTAGATTTAATTGATAATTTAGGAGGTTCACTTTCTAAAATATCTATATTCCAGGTAAATAACCAAAAACCAAATCTAACATATCTGCTATTTCGTAGTGGTTCTTTATATGATACACCAACTTGGCGTTCCATCATATAACCTAAACCAAGATAATAATGGGTGCTTTTATTACCATCGGTCATTCTAATCATAAAAGTCGGATTTTCACCACTAATTACTTTGTTGTAATCACTGATTCCAGTTAATATTCCCAATAATACAATTATTATTAGGAGTACAATGATAATTCTTTTTTTAGTTCTTTTTTTAATTCTTTTTATTTCATTTGCTGCATAATCAACTGTTATATCAACTGATT
>CAZNQV010000109.1:0-1587 GCA_964575655.1 uncultured Muribaculaceae bacterium
ACTGAAAAGGGTGGTTGGGCAAACCCGGAGTTTCTAAAAAAAAAGATATACGAGAGCAAGTTTATTTTAGAATATAAAGTTCCGCACCCAAAAGAAGTAGTCGAGGCTTTATCAAAAGGTGCTGAAATTACTCCTGTTTTAAATATTTGCAAAGAAACAATTTACTGCTCCGGGGATGATAGTATTACAATCGATAAGTTTTTTAATTTTGAACCATTACCAGATAATAATCAAGTAAACCTACCCCAAAAACCTGAATTTATTATTGATAAGGATCGTATTTTAATCCGTGCTTTACCGCAATTAAGCTGTGAAAGAAAAACTTTTGATGAAGCCGTTGATTCCTATCCCCATAGACTTCCCATGATCCAAACTAGTTGCGGCAGCCATTCCTATGCCATGTTCCACCATAATGGAGTTCATACTGGCATTGGCTATTCACCAGATCCTTTTTATGACGGACAGGGAATCAAAACAATAAAGTACCTCGATATTTTTAACCTCCAAGGCCACTTAAAACCCGGCTTCCTCGTAACAACCGACATCGACCCCAACTTGGTGGACGAGCCCAGTGATAACCTAAAAATCGGTGATAAAACCTTCGCCAATGCGGGTGCGATATCCATCCGATTCTGGTATCCGATCCGAATCGACTATTATGCATCCTACCCTGTCACCCCAACGCCCACACCGGGAATAATCACGCCAACCCCAACACCGTCCCCAACCCCAACGCCGACCCCAACACCGGTTCCGGCCGTTACTCCTGTTACAACCAATAATGCTGCACCTCATCAGACATCCAACCTGGATCCTGAAGCCTTCTGCATCATACGTGCCGATGAACGGGCCAATGAAAAATTTAATGTTGAAAAAGGGATTCCGGTGAAAGAAAACCTGTTTGTAAACGTGCGTACAAAAGAATACCTGGTTGATCATACCTTTACCGAACACACCCATTCCCAACAGATACCTATCCGGGTAAAAGCCACGTATCATCTGTCATGGCAGGAGGATCACGGCCATTTAGATAAAAGTGTCTGTGGAACGGGGTTTCTGCAGCATACGAAGGGGAACTATTGTACTGATTCCGATGACGATGGCATTAATGACAGCTGTCCCAAACACGCCTATAATGGCTGCGTTGACACGGATGGGGATGGACTTTATGATTATTGCCCCGGCCACAGTACATGGGTTTCAAACTGGGTGAACATGTCCGACACAGAGGTGGTATACTCTGATGCCCAAATGGTGAATCGCGGCTATTCCTATTGGACTTTGGATCACTTTGAAACGTTCGTCCCCGATAAAACTACTGTTGTCAACAACGCGCTTCCAAAGGGTACAATAACCCTCCCGGCTTCAGGAATAACAGAACCGGTTATTACGCTATCCCATAAAGCGAACACCTCAAACCACGTACTGAACGATCCCTTTGCAGAAGCAATCACCAACAACAAGATCCAATATGATACAACGGCTGCTTGTTACGTGGTGGATCTGGGCGTGAAGTATTTATCCGGGTCAAGCCAAAGGCCAACAGTACCTGCCATTACTAATTACAAAAGTATTGCTGAAACAGCT
>CAZNQV010000110.1:0-376 GCA_964575655.1 uncultured Muribaculaceae bacterium
CATGAATACTTTTACTACTATTGTAGAGATTGCAAATTAACAGTTAAGGAAAAAGATGTTGAAGAACACTTTAAAACTTTTGTTGATGAACTAACTGAATATGATTCTATTGTTAATCAATTCTTTGTTCCTATGATAATCAAAAACTTTGACGAACCTAGAGAAAACATTACTAAAGAAATTGAAACACAAAAAGCAAGATTAGAAAGAGCTAAACTTGCTTATGTAGATGGTGCATTTAGTTTAGATGATTATAAAGAAAAAGCAAAACAAATTGAAGATACTATAGAAATGCTACAAGATAAAATTAATACTGCTGATAAATGTGATACATTTACTTACTCTGCTAAAGATATTTTAGTTGCTCGTGATATTG
>CAZNQV010000110.1:410-1560 GCA_964575655.1 uncultured Muribaculaceae bacterium
TATAAATAAAGGAATTCATCCTGAAGAATATGATAGACAAATGAAACCATGGAAGAAAAGAACTCGTGAAGAAAAATCTGATTTAATTATGAATTATGTTGATAATGTAGAACTTGAATTAGTTGGTAGTGAATGTTTTGTTAAATGTGTTAATTTTAGAGAATCAATTGCTAACCCATGTAATGAATTATTTAAGAATGGTTATATAGATAGAAAACAAGATTGTATATTTGGTAATGTATTAGGTCAAATAAGATTTAGTGAATACTTGCCTGAAGAAGAAGTTGGAGAAATAATTATGAGATTAAAGAACTATTATAATGTTTCTTATACTGAAGCAATCTACTATGTTAAAGACTAAGTATTCTACTTCAACTTTTTAGAAGATAATTCTGCTATTGTTAGAGTGTTCCCATTAGAAGATTATTATAAATTAGATCCAGATGTAAAAATGGAAGAATATAGATTTGGAATTATATATATCAAAGAAGAAAATATTGTTGTTACGAAAGACTCAGATGAGTTAAACAAATTATTCAATTACATTCCTGATGATAGTAATACTTATGTGGACTACTCTAGAGAGTTAAAAGATATATCATGTAAACCTATCAGAATGGAACTCTTAAAAAAATAAAATGCGTGGCACGTTTTGTTACGCAGTAATGAAAGTGGCGATAGCATTTTAACAAAAGAAAATGTTTTATGAAGATAAAATATTTTCATCATTACAATATGAAGTTTTGAAAGTATGTAGTACATAGTTTCATTACAAAGTATTGAATAAAGGATTCTAAGGAATATTCCTTAGCCCACTGATATCTTGTAAGCATGACAAGATATCTAGGGGGTTATATATTTTGACAAGCCAAAATTGAGCCATAAGAAAGGAGATGATTATTATAAGCGAACTTCCATATTCTCTACATTTGGGAAGTAATAAGAATAGAAAAAATAGTGTTAGAAGTTCTGCTAAAAATAATTTAAGTGGAACTACTTCAATGACTAATAACGGAATACAAAATGCTAAAACTTTATCAAAATGTGATAAGCATAATTATAGAAAATATGACAACGAACAAGAACAAATTGTAATAGTTAAAGGTACTTCTTCCCTTTACAAAGATGTAGAAGATTTTTATAAAACTGA
>CAZNQV010000111.1:0-1555 GCA_964575655.1 uncultured Muribaculaceae bacterium
CAATTCTTATTTGCTTGTCAATAGAGGATAATAATCGTTCAGAAAAATCACATTGCTGTTGTATATCTGTAGCTATACATTCTACAATAGTGTTTTGTACCTTAGCAGATAATTTTTCTTGTATGATTTCAGATAGCATGTTTTTAATTTCTTCAAATCTATGTAGACGTAATGTGTGGAGATTGGTCTTGTGAAGAAACCCAAGTCTTGTTTGAAATATTGCTAATGTATTTAGTCGTTCTTTAATAAGATTTGGATCGTCTTCATAGCCGAGCAATAAGTACTCGTAGATTTCATTTAATTCATCATTAACTTCCATATCATTTTTATTTTTTAAATGTAAATTTCTATTTAATAGATTCTATATGCAATTTTGCCGCAGGCGCAACACAAAACTGCGTATAGCTTCAACGTTGTTATCGGCACCCTAAGTGGATGCCGACACATCATTTTCCTGCCACGCAATACGTTTATTATTATTCTTTTTGGGAGTTCCATCTTTTTTTAATTCCGTTCCATAATAAACGCAACTTGGCGTTCCTATTATGGTGGTATATGAGTAACGGATTCTTTCAATGATTATACTTCCTATGTGGTCAGTAAATTTATCACCAACTTTATATGGGTTATTGGCATCGCAAAATTGCTTCATTACTTCTTTTTGCTTCAACTCATATTCCTGTTGAAGCTCTTTTAATTTGTGTTCTAATTCTTGCTTGTTCATTTTACATTTGTTTTTAAGTTAATAATCAACTGAAAGGACAGCCGATAACATTAAAATGGCAAATCATCTTCTTCTTGTTTTTCTTTAACAGGCGTGTCTCGTGTGTTGTCTTTTTCTTTTACGTCAACTGTTGAAATACTATATGTTTTTAAATCTCTCCAATTAAAGGATTCAAATCTTCCAATAGTCATATTTTCTTTTGTTCCTCTATTATAGAATAAGATTGTATTTTCTCTCCAGCCAAAAGTGAAAGGGACAAATTTTGTGCCTTCGTATTCTTGTGTAAAAGAAAGCAGATTATTCGGTAACATTGTTATTTTAACATCTGTTACATTCTCGGCAAATTTTAAAGATCCACAATATACTTTCTCTTCATTAATATATTGATAGATTGAGTGGGTTTTATTATACTCTTGCTTATTTTTTAATTTACTAGCAAAGAATAAAAGATTGCCTGTTTTAGAAACTGCTGTTAAGTTTACTTTGTCTGTGATAATTGTTCCTTTTGGAAATGTTTTTTTTGCTTCCATTTTTTTAATTTTTTTTTAGGTTATTATAATTGTTCGCTTTTGTTGATGGCAATAATAGATAATCATATAAATTTTTTTTACTAATCAATACACGGCCAGCTTTTGATGTTGTATTTAATTTTTTTGATGCTATAAGTTGATTAATTCTTGTAACACCTACCCTTAATACTTTCGCCGCTTCTTGTTTCGTTAAAAGGTCTATATCTTTTTCTATAAGATAATCTAACTTTGTTAGTATATCATTAAGCCTGTTCTCTATTAATGTAAGTTTGTCCATATTATTTTAAATCTATTTTAATTG
>CAZNQV010000112.1:0-1522 GCA_964575655.1 uncultured Muribaculaceae bacterium
ATGATGATTTGTTTTCGTTGACTGATATTAAATTATTTAATATTATTTTACATAATGCTCAAAATGATTCTACTTTAAGAAAATTATATGATGATTTTACATCATTAAATGAAATAGAAGATGATATTCCTGAATTAAAACAAAGGGATATAGACCCGTTAATTTTAAATAAAAGGTATTCTAAAATAAAATAAAATTCTTCTTTAAGAAGAATTTTATTAGTTGTTATTTAGTTTAGTAAGTTATTTAATTTTTTTTAAGAATGATAGACTTAAGAGGATTAAACCAATTACACCTATTAAAATTAATATAATTGTATTGCTATTAAATAAATCACTATTCAAATAAAAGATATCATTTAAACCAGTACTCAAGAATCTCATTGGTACCCAAGGATATACCCATGTTTGCCAAAATTCCGGTAATATTTCATAAGGTATATTTACCATTACCATTCCTAAGAACATCAATAAAGCAAATACTACAATACCACCAAATCCAGTTATACTTAAGAAACCAACTATTAATAGCATTAAACAATATACTGAAATACTAATAAATAAAGATGTTATTAAATAAGAAATAACAAAACCAAAAACTACTTTACCAATAAGAGCAACTATAAAGCCGATAATTAAAGATACAGCTGCTCCATATAGCAGTTTAATAAGTTTTCTTTTGATAATTTCTTTTTTATTTTTACCAGTTGTTTTAGTAATATAAAAATACATTAAAATGGATGTAATTAAAGCTGAAATCCAAGTTATTAAAAAGATTGCTCGATGAGCTGCACCATTAACTAAATTATCATTTATTTGATTTAAATATTTTATATCAGATTTAATTGGTGATATAAGTACATTTGATTGTTCATCTGTTATAACCTTTTTGGTACTTTGAATATTTTTTAATATTGATGGTTGCATGGTAGTATTAATATTAGCTATCATATTAGTTAATATTTTTTCAATTGAAGTAGCAATTGTAATGTCTTGTCCTTGATCAATAATAATTTGTAACTTAAGTGATAATGGTTTAGTAGTCATTAAACTTAATTGATTTTTGGAAAAATCTTTAGTAATAATTAAAGCAGCATAATATTCTTTATCTTTAAAACCTTGCTTAAGTTCATTTTCGTTAGCAACTTCAATCCATTTTATTGGGCTTTTTTCTTTTGAATTAAAACTCCTTTCTTTTATTTGATTAACTAATTGTTTTCCTGCCGAAAAATCCTTGGTTTTAGTTTTTATACCTTCATCATAGTTAACTATTGCTATGGGAATTTCTTTAGGAGTAGAGTATATAAGAGGAGTAACAAATAAAGAAAATATTAAAGCAATTGTAATTCCGATAATAGGTATTAAAAATAAAAAATTTTTTTCTGGTATTTTATTCATATATGTTTCCTTTCTAATTAAATTATATGATACTAGCTATATTATTTCAAATAAAATAGCATAATATAGTTTATAATATTTAATGATTGTAAAAACAATATATTTTTGATACAATAATCATGGTT
>CAZNQV010000113.1:0-1503 GCA_964575655.1 uncultured Muribaculaceae bacterium
AATAAATGGTAAACAAAGATAAATTATTTCTCTATTTTTAATAACATCTTTAAATAACTTAATGAAAAATTTTTCAATTTGGTCAAATATATTTTTAAAAAACTTTGTTACTGCTTTCATAAACTCACCATGGGTAACATTATATCATTTTTCACTTTTTATGTAAACATTTGATAAATTCAATAAATAATTTAACGTAAAAAAAAGATTATTCATCTTCTTATATTAATTATAAATAAATCTTTCCCATCTTTCTGTTTTGCTTGATGTAACTGTTTTAAAGTATCTGTCAATTTCTTCACTTATCATTTTTCCTTTAGTCCATATATTATTTGATTCAATGTAACTATTTTTTGGCTCATAGGCTCGTGCCATTAAATCTTCAAAAATCGTAGCACGATCTTCTCGCTCGTTAGTTTGGCCATAGTTGTTAATAAAATAAGCAATTTTATCATTATCAACTAAAGAATAAGAATAATTACTATTGGTTTTCCCATAGGAAAATCCTTCAGGATTTAAGCTATCCCAATTTTTAAATATGCTGTTGTTATAACCTTTTGTTTCCATATACGCTTCAATATAATGATAAACTTCATGATGGAAAACTCTAAAAAAGAATTGATCTGTACAAATAGTTATTTTAATATCAGAATAAAATTCTTTATCAGCAATGCCGACAATTCCTGATCCAGGGATGTTTTTTACGAGATAGATAGTTAAAGGCATATCATAATTTTTCATTTCTTTAAAGAAACCAACTGGATAATATGCTATATGAGTCTTAATATTTTTTAAATTTTCATTTATTTCATCTGGATCAGTTAGTTTAGTTGGAAGTTTTCCCTTTAATTTATAATCTCCCATTTCCTCACCATATTTAATAGTTACACCATATTTGGTTTGAATTGATTTACGTAATTCATCATTAATTTGTTCTTTACTTTTTTCCACCGTCACCGGCTCTTCTGGAGTTTCGGTTATTTGTTGATTATTTCCAGCATTTTCCACTTTCGTTTGATTTGTTTTTTTAGAAGTTTCAACTTTTTTAGTTATAGTTTCTTTTGGGGTGTCAGTTGGTGATTGATTGTCTTCTTTTTTTGTTTCTTCATTTGTTGATTCTTCTTTTATTTCAGTAGTCTTAGTATTTGGTTTAACTATGCCAGTTGATAAGGATACTTCTTTTCCAATATAAATAAAATATAGAGACAATATATCTATCATTACTATCATTGTTAATACTATTAAAATAATATATATATTTTTCTTTTTCATACTACCACCTATTTAATTATATCATTTATTCATAATTATAACTATATTCAATAAAAAAAAACGAATTACTTCGTCTATTTACATTTTGGAGGGGCTAACCAGATTTGAACTGGTGTTTTAAGAGTGAAATTCTTATGTCCTAACCAAACTAGACGATAGCACCATAACAAAAAAATCCCGTGGAAGTATTTTTCCACAGGATTCTCTTGATTTTCTAAAAAAACTCAATCA